>JAENWD010000123.1 GCA_016650245.1 Vicinamibacteria bacterium | reverse complement strand
GACGTACACTCCCATGAACGACCAGAAGATCGGCGCGGTCTTCCGACGATAAAGCACGCCCAGCCCGATGGCCAGTACCACGAGCCACCAGACGATAAAGAGATCAATTGTGCCAAGAAACCGGCTGATGATGTTGGACTCATCAAGAAACGGCACGAACAAGCCGAGGTTGGTGGCCGAGCTCATCGACTCGCGGACGTAGTTCAGCGGAAAAATGAACAGCTGCTGTATCAGCGAGATCGCGCCGGCGTGGCTCACCAGGGCGGCGGTTTGCTTGAACGTCGCCGATCCGCCAAGCACCGCGTTGAACACGGCAAACAGAATGCCCGCCAGGACCATCGAGATGACCGGCACCATGACAAGCGTCGTGCCGCCACCGATGTAGCCGACGTACAGCGCGATCTTCTCCAGTTGGGCGTACTGAGCCTCGTTCATCGTGCGCCCAAAGGCCTCGGATTGGCGGACCTGCTGGTCCAGCCAGGCCGTCTGGCCCGCTTCCGTACTCAAAAACGCCAGCGTGGCCACGCTGATGGCTACGGTAACCACGGCCAACGCCCCGATCCACCGCGGGCGGGCCACGATGCGCGTGAAGGTCGCCTGGGGCGAAAAAATCACGCCAATCAGGCGCGCCAGCAGATGATCGGCTCCGGCCGTCTCGACCGGCGAAGTTGGAGCCCCCGAAGACACGTTGTCGCTCATGATGTCCTTTGCGTGAGGATCCAGGTGCCGCGTCGGGACTGACGCTTGCGGTTTGCCGGCGTGCGCGCGGCGCCAGAAACCCAAAGCGTATATACGGGGCCTGGACTTCCCTTGTTTCCCGATTCCGAACACCGGATGCTATCTCTATGATATCACCCTCGCCGGTTTTCCACGTCGTCAAGGCCATCGCAAGCGCCGTCGCCCTCTGCTGGGCTGTCGCGATGGCGTCGCCCTCGGCCGTTCAGGCGCAGGGTTTCGAGCTGGTGGGCGCTCGCCCCAGGGGCATGGGCGGGGCCTTCGTCGCGGTGGCAGACGACGCAAGCGCGACGTGGTGGAATCCGGCCGGACTGCCGTCCACGCTGGTCTTCGACGGCGTCGCCGACTTCAGCGCGCTCGATTCCGTCCCCGATCGACCGATTGAAGCCGCGGGCACTGCCGGGCAGGACCGCGCGCTGCTGGTGGCGGCGTCGTTCCCCGTGGCCGCCCTCAGCTACACACGGGTGCACCAGTGGCGCCTGGACCCGGTGCCTACAGCGGGGCCCTCGGGCGGCCGACAAGAGGGGGGACGAGTGCCGACCGCTCGGTCGCTCCTGACACAGCACTTCGGCGTCTCCCTGGCCCAATCGCTCGGCGACGCGGTCGTCGTGGGCGTGACGGCCAGGCTCGTCCGGGGCGGGGTGTCCTCGGCCGCGGCAGCCAGCGGGCCTGTCGACGAGGCGTTTGATGCGGCAGCCGACGCCTCCCGTGTCAGCTCGACCCGTGGTGACGTGGATGCGGGAGTGCTGGTGAGGGTGGCGCGCCTTCGTCTGGGGTTGTCGGCGCGGAACCTGGCGGCGCCGAGCTTCACCGACGCCGAGGGCGTCACCTGGACGCTGGGCCGGCGTGTCCGGGCCGGCGTGGCGGTGGTCGCTGACGCCGACCGCGCGGGACGCCAGGCGTGGGTGGTGGCGGCCGATGCCGACCTGACGCGTGACGACCAGGTGGCCGGCACCTGGCGCGGTATCGGCGCTGGTGTGGAGCGATGGATGTCCGGGCGCCGGGTGGCGGTGCGCGGCGGAGTGGAAGCGAGCACGGCCGGAGCAGCGCGTCCGGCGGCCACAGGCGGGGTCAGCGTGGCCGTGCCGGGCGGGTTCTTTCTCGACGTGGCGGGTGTCGCCGGTGCCCAACGGCGCCGCGGCTGGGGCCTGTCGGCCCATGTGATGTTCTGATTATGCCGGTCCGGATTGGCGAACTGCTTCTCAAGGAGAAGCGCATTACCCCCGAGCAGCTCGAGGAGGTGTTGGCGTACCAGAAAGCCCACGGAGGCAAGCTCGGCCTCAATCTGGTGAAGCTCGGGTTCGTCAAAGACGAAGACATCACGGCCCTGCTCAGCAAGCAGTACGGCGTTCCCTCCATCAACCTCACCCAGTTCGAGATCGACCCGGGCGTGATCAAGCTGATCCCGGGCGAGACCTGCCACAAGTACCAGATCATTCCGCTGTCGCGATCCGGCGCCACGCTGACGATCGCGATGACCGACCCGACCAACGTGTTCGCCATGGACGACATCAAGTTCATGACGGGGTACAACGTCGAGCCGGTCGTGGCCTCGGAAGGGGCCGTCGTCGACGCGCTCGACAAGTACTACCCGGCGGCGCCAGCCAAGAAGGTGGACACCGGCGCCAGCGCCCTGGACATGGCGACCCGGGCGATCGAAGAGATGCCGACGCTCGACGATGCCGACGTCGAGGTGCTGGCCGAACTCGAAGAGATCAGCGCCGAGGCCCTGCAGCGGCAGGGCGAGGAAGCGCCCGTCATCAAGCTGGTCAACGTCATCCTGATGTCGGCCATCCAGAAGGGCGCCAGCGACATCCACATCGAACCCTACGAGAAGGAGTACCGGGTCCGCTACCGCATCGACGGCATCCTCTACAACATCATGGCGCCGCCGATGAAGTATCGCGATGCGATCACCTCGCGCATCAAGATCATGTCGAAGCTCGACATCGCGGAAAAGCGCTTGCCGCAGGACGGCCGCATCAAGATCCGCTTTGCCGACAACGGCTCGGCCAAAGACATCGACTTCCGCGTCAGCTGTCTGCCCACGCTCTTCGGCGAGAAGATCGTCATGCGTCTGCTTGACAAGGACAAGCTGATGCTCGATATGACCAAGCTGGGCTTCGAGCAGGAATCGCTCACCAAGTTCGAGTTCGCGATCCAGAAGCCGTGGGGGATGGTGCTGGTCACCGGCCCTACCGGCAGCGGCAAGACCAACACGCTCTACTCGTCGATCTCGCGCATCAACAAGTCCGACACCAACATCATGACCGCCGAAGACCCGGTCGAGTTCAACCTGCCGGGCATCAATCAGGTGCAGGTGCGCGAGAACATCGGCCTCAACTTCGCCGCGGCCCTGCGCTCGTTCCTGCGTCAGGACCCCAACATCATCCTGGTCGGCGAGATCCGCGACTTCGAGACGGCCGAGATCGCGGTCAAGGCGGCGCTGACCGGCCACCTCGTGCTGTCGACCCTGCACACCAACGACGCCCCGAGCACGGTGAACCGGCTGATGAACATGGGCATCGAGCCGTTCCTGGTGGCCTCGTCGGTGAACCTGATCTGCGCCCAGCGCCTGTCGCGCCGCATCTGCACGAACTGCAAGGAGCCGCACCCGTTGCCGCCACCGGCACTGGTGCAGGCAGGCTTCTCGCCCGAGGACGCCGAGATCGTCGTCCCGATGCGCGGCGCCGGTTGCGACAAGTGCAACAGGACCGGCTACAAGGGCCGGGTGGGCCTGTATGAGGTGCTCGAAGTGACCGATGAGTTGCGTGAGCTGATCCTGGTCGGCGCCTCCTCGCTCGAGTTGCGGAGGAAGGCGATCGACGAAGGGATGATCACGCTCCGCCAGAGCGGGTTGCGCAAGGTGAAGGCGGGGATGACGACGGTGGAAGAGGTTGTGAGAGAGACGGTGAAGTGACCATGCCAACGCTGCCTGAACTGCTCAAGACGACCGTCGATCTGAACGGGTCGGACCTGCACTTGACGACCGCGACTCCGCCGCAGGTGCGCGTGCACGGCAAGCTGCAACGGCTGCAGTTGGCGGACCTGACTCCAGCCGACACCAAGCAGTTGGCCTACAGCGTGCTCACCGACGCGCAGAAGAAGCGCTTCGAGGAGACGCTCGAACTCGACTTCTCGTTCGGCATCAAGGGGATGGCGCGGTTTCGCTGCAACCTGTTCAACCAGCGCGGCGCCGTGGCAGCCGTCTACCGGCTGATTCCCGAGCGCATCCGCACCTTTGACGAGCTGGGGCTGCCCAGGGTGCTGGCGAACCTGGCCGATCGCCCTCGCGGGCTGGTGCTGGTCACCGGGCCCACCGGCAGCGGCAAGTCGACGACGCTGGCGGCGATGCTCGACAAGGTCAATACCGAGCGCAAGGAACACATCCTCACCATCGAGGATCCGATCGAGTACATCCACCAGCACAAGGGCTGCCTGGTCAACCAGCGCGAGGTGCACAGCGACACCCAGAGCTTCACGCTGGCCCTGCGCGCGGCGCTGCGCGAGGACCCCGACGTCGTGCTCATCGGCGAGATGCGCGATCTGGAGACCATCGAGGCCGCGCTGCGTATCGCCGAGACGGGCCACCTGACCTTCGGCACGCTGCACACCAACTCGGCCAGCCAGACGATCAACCGTATCATCGACGTCTTCCCGGCTCACCAGCAGGGTCAGATCCGTACTCAGCTGTCGCTGGTCCTCGAAGGCATCGTCTGTCAGGCCCTGCTGCCCAAGATCGGCGGCGGGCGTACCGTCTCGCTCGAGATCATGGTGCCGACGCCGGCCATTCGGAACCTGATTCGCGAGGACAAGGTTCACCAGATCTACTCGGCGATGCAGACCGGGCAGGAAAAAGTGGGCATGCAGACGGCCAACCAGTCGCTGGCCAGCCTGCACATGGCCGGCAAGATCACGATCGAGACCGCGATGCTGGCCAGCTCGAACAGGGAAGAGCTGCAGGAGATGATCAACCGGGGCGTCGGGGTCGTGCAGGGCGCCGGCCTGAACCGCCCGAACCTGCGATCGCCGGTGGCGCCGACGGCCTTCAAGCGGTAAAGGCCCGGCAGGGGCGCATGCGATGCGCCCCGTACTGAAGCGGGCCCCGCGATTTGCCGATATAGAAAGGCTGAGGAACCTCAGAGGACCAGCATGCCGACGTTTGCCTTCACGGGACGCACCAGGGCCGGCGAGAACATCGCCGGAGAGCGAGTTGCCGACACGATCGACGCCGTGACCGCGATGTTGCGGCGCGAGCAGGTCCTCGTGACCAAGGTGGCGCCTGTCAAAGCCAAGGCCGAGGCCGGCCCGAAGAAGGGCAAGCTGGGGAAGGGCGTCTCGCCCAAGAACCTCGCGATCTTCACCCGGCAGTTCTCGGTCATGATCGACGCCGGTCTGCCGCTGGTGCAGTGTCTCGAGATCCTCGGCAGCCAGGAAGAGGACGCCAATTTCGCGGCGACGATCCTCCAGACGCGAGGCGACGTCGAAAACGGCCAGACACTGGCCGACGCGATGCGCAAGCATCCCAGGACCTTCGACCCACTATTCACCAACATGATCGCGGCCGGCGAGGCCGGCGGCATCCTCGACACGATCCTCAAGCGCCTGGCGACCTACATCGAGAAGAACGTCAAGCTCAAGGGCCAGGTCAAATCGGCGATGGTGTACCCCATCGCCGTCGTCGTGATTGCCGGCCTGGTCGTCGCGGTCATCCTGTGGAAGGTCATCCCGACGTTCGGCGCGATGTTCGCCAGCCTGGGCGCCGAGCTGCCGTTACCCACCCGCATCGTCATCGCGATGAGCGACGGGCTGGTGCGTTTCGGTTGGCTCGGATTGATCGCCATGGGCGCTGCCGGCTGGGCGTTCAAGAACTTCTACGCCACCGAGAAGGGCCGGCGCGTCGTCGATGGCATCGTCCTGAAGCTGCCCGTCCTGGGCCTGATCATGCGCAAGATCGCCGTGGCGCGGTTCTGCCGCACGCTGTCGACGCTCATCAGCTCGGGCGTTCCGATTCTCGACGGCCTCGACATCACGGCCCGCACCTCGGGCAACGCCGTCGTGGAAGACGCAATTCTCGCGACGCGCAAGAGCATCGAAGGCGGCAACACCATCGCCGCGCCGCTCAAAGACACCGACGTGTTTCCCGCGATGGTGGTGCAGATGATCGGCGTCGGCGAGGCCACCGGCGCGCTCGACACGATGCTGAGCAAGATCGCCGACTTCTACGAAGAGGAGGTCGACACGGCGGTCGCCGGTATGCTGACGCTGATGGAACCGGTGATGATCGCCTTTCTCGGCGTGATCGTCGGCGGCATCGTCATCGCGATGTACATGCCGATCTTCGACATGATCAGCAAGCTTACCTGAGGTGCCTGGTGGTGCTCCCGGGTGCACCTCGCTGCACCCCGTAGCACCCCACAGCACCTGATCTTCCAATGACCCCCGATAGCCGGCGCCGACTGGTCTGGCTGATCGGCACCCGCGTCGTCGTCAGCACGCTGCTGCTGGGGTCGGCGGTGGTGTTCCAGGTCAACGCGCCCGGTTCGCTGGCCCTGGACCCCTTCTTCTCCCTGATCGGGCTGACCTACGGCCTGAGCGCGATCTACGCGATGATGCTGCGACACTTCGACCGCCATCCGTGGCTGGTGTCGCTGCAGTTTGCCGGCGACGTCCTCACCGTCACGGCGTTCATTCACTTCACCGGCGGCATGACCAGCTACTTCCAGCTGCTGTACGTGCTGCCGATTGTCGGCGCGGCCGCGGTGCAGATGCGCCGCGGGGCACGCCGGCTCGCGCTCCTGAGCGCGTTGCTCTACAGCGCGCTCGTGCTGCATCAGTACACCGGCGCTTCGGGGTACATCGGCGGCGCGTGGGTCCCAGACGTGCGCCCGTTTCTGCCGCCGATCCGCGTGGCGTCCTACACCGTGGCGGCCAACGCCATCGCGTTTATGGCCGTGGCGTTGCTGTCCGGATCGCTGGCCGAACGGCTGCAGCGTGCCGACGATCGGCTGGCCGTGGCGTCAACGGCACTGGCCGACCTGCAGGCGTTCAACCAGCACGTCATCGAAAGCCTCACCAGCGGCCTCATCACCACCGACCGGGCCGCGCGCGTGATCAGCTTGAATCGTGCCGCAGAGCAGATCCTGGGGCAGCCGGCGCACAGCGTGATCGGGCGCCAGGCGGCCGAGGTCTTGCGGGTCCCGCCTGCGTTTGCCACGCTGCTCGACGCCGAGCTGGGCGGGGCTCAGAGCCAGCGCGCCGACTACCCCTATCAGACCTCCGCGGGCGCCCGTCGCGAAATCGGCCTGAGCGCGGCGCACCTGGTGACGCCTGATGGCCCGGCCGGCTACCTCCTGACCTTTCAGGACGTCACCCAGGTCCGGCGTCTCGAGCATGAGGCGCGACGGCGCCAGCGTTTGGCCGCCGTCGGCGAGATGGCCGCCGGCATCGCCCACGAGATCCGCAACCCGCTGGCGTCGATGCGCGGGTCCATTCAGGTGCTGCGCGCCGAGCTGTCGCTGTCAGACGAGCAGGCCAGCCTCATGGACATCGTCTTGCGCGAGTCGGACCGGCTCAACGAGACGATCCGCTCGTTTCTCGCGTACGCCCGGCCACAGGCGGCCGTGCCCAAGCCGGTAGACCTGATGCGGGTGCTGAGCGATGCCGCGACACTGCTGCGCAACAGCCCCGATCTCAAGGCTGGCCACAAAGTGATAGTGGACGGACCCAGCGAGGGCCTGGTCGTCGACGCCGACGAACACCAGGTTCGACAGGTCGTCTGGAATCTGGCCACCAATGGCCTTCGGGCGATGCCGGCCGGCGGCACGCTTCGTCTGGTGGCCCGTCCCCCATCCCAGGCCGACGCGCTCGTCGGACTTTCGGTGGTGGATGAAGGGGTCGGGATCCCCGCGGATCAATTGGACACGCTGTTCCAGCCGTTTCACGGCTCGTTCAGTCAAGGGTCGGGCCTGGGCCTTGCCATCGTCCACCGCATCGTCCAGGACCACCGCGGCGAGGTCGTCGTCGACTCCGAAGTGGGCCGTGGGACCGAGGTGACGGTGCGCCTGCCCAGCGGCGGCGCTGTGCAGGCCGGGCCGGTTCGAGCCGATTAAGCGGTACCAAGGACCCGACTGCGCCCTCGATTGCCACCTTTGATGACCGCACCCCCTCGATTGGCTCGTGCCGCCCCGCCCAGCCCCGCGCCGACCGGGACGCGCGCGGGCAGGATCCTGGTCGCCGACGACGAGCGGTCGCTGCGCGAGCTGCTGGCGATCGTGCTGCGGCGAGAGGGGTACGACGTGATGCTTGCCGAAAACGGCACGATGGCGCTGGCCGCGCTTGCCCGTGGCGCCGTGGATCTGCTGATCTCCGACATCAAGATGCCCGACATGAGCGGCGTCGAGGTGCTGCGCAACGCCAAGCAGATAGACCCGGGCCTGCCGGCCATCATGATGACGGCCTATGCCAGCACCGAGACGGCCGTCGAAGCCATGCGCCTGGGCGCGTGCGACTACCTGGTCAAGCCCTTCGATGTCGATGAGCTCAAGCTGAAGGTGCGCGAGAAGCTCGAGAGCCGCCACCTGCGGCAGGAGAACCTGCTGCTCAAGCGCGCCCTCAACGAGCCACACGCCTTTGCCGGCATCATCGGCCGCAGCTCGCCGATGCTGGCCGTGTTCGAGCTGGTGGAGTCGATCGCGCGGACGACGAGCACTGTCCTGATTACGGGCGAGTCGGGCACGGGCAAGGAACTGGTGGCGCGCGCGCTTCATCGACACTCGCTGCGGCGCGAGCGTCCGTTTGTGGCGATCAACTGCGGCGCCCTCACCGAGACGCTGCTGGAATCCGAGCTGTTCGGCCACATGAAGGGCAGCTTCACGGGCGCGGACGTGACCAAGAAGGGGCTCATCGAAGGCGCGGAAGGCGGCACGATCTTCCTTGACGAAATCGGCGAGACCACGCCGATGATGCAGGTGAAGCTGCTGCGCGTGCTCCAGGAGCGCAGATTCCGTCGGGTTGGCGGCCTGGAGGAGATCGAGGCCGACATCCGCGTGGTCGCGGCCACCAACCAGGACCTGTCCAAGCTGGTGGCCGAGGGCCGCTTCCGAGAGGATCTCTTCTATCGCATCAACGTGATCCCGATTCACCTGCCACCGCTGCGCGACCGCCGCGAGGACATCCCGCTGATCGCCGAGCACTTCCTGGCGAAGTACCGGCAGGCGATGGGCAAGTCCATCGAGACGATTTCCGGCGAGGCCATGACCCGCCTGGCGAGCTATCACTGGCCGGGTAACATCCGCGAGCTCGAAAACGTCATCGAGCGCGCGGTCGCGCTCGAAAAGACGCCGACGATTCTGGCCGACAGCTTGCCCGGGCATCTGCGAGGCCTCGGCCCGGCCGCCCCGGCGCAGAAGGCGGCCGACGTGAGCGCCCTGCCCGAGATGGGCTTCGACCTCGAGCAGCACGTGCAAAGCGTCGAGCGCCGCTACCTGGCGCAGGCCCTCGAGCGGGCTGGCGGGGTGCAGGTCCGGGCCGCCGAGTTGCTGGGGATGAGCTTTCGGTCGTTCCGGTACTTCGCCAAGAAATACAATTTGAAGTAGGGCGTTGACGCCAGATTCTGCCAACCCGGGGTGACAGAGATTGTCGGTTGGCCGGCGATCTGCGCCGCGCCCAGACCGAACGACCCGGCCAGTCGTCCAAAAATAGGCCGAATTTCGAAGGAAGCGCGCAAAGGACCGGACCGACGGCGAGTGTGGCACCCCCGTTGCTATTGTCCCAACCGTCGACGGCCGCCAGGACGGCGCTGGCGACCAGACGGCGGCTGTCACAGGGACGCAACGTCGTAGGCCCGAACGCTTGGGTTCGGGTGAAATGCCGGTTCACATTTGGGGGAGACAAGATCATGAAGCTGCCCAACCAGAAGGGTTTCACGCTCATCGAGCTGTTGATCGTTGTGGCGATCATCGGCATCATCGCCGCCATCGCGGTGCCGGGTCTGCTCCGCGCCCGCATGTCGGGTAACGAGACGTCGGCCATCGGCTCGCTGCGTGCGGTTCACAGCGGCCAGGTCAACTTCCACGCCAACTGCGCCGGCGGGTTCTTCGCCGGGTCGCTCGTGAGCCTCGGCACGGCGCCGGTGGCCGGCGGCGACGCGTTCATCAGCCCGGACCTCGCCACTGACCCCTCCGTCAAGAGCGGCTACACCGTGACCCTGACGCCCGGCGTGGCCGGCGCGGCAGCGCAGTGCAACGCCGGCGCGACGGCGGCCTCGTATGCGGCGATTGCCGACCCGGTGACCGCGGGCAGCTCGGGCACGCGCTACTTCCACATCAACGGCTCGGGCGGGATCTATCAGGACAACGCGACGATCGCCCCGACGCAGGTGGGCCCTGCAGCCAGCGGCACCCTGCTCCAGTAAGCGACGACTCGACACGAGACGACGGGGAGGCGCGCGACCAGCGCGCCTCCCCGTTCGTCTGTACGGGAGCCGGCGGCGGATTTGACACCTGTCAAAGCGCGCCCGTACCATGGCCGGTGTCCGGCTACCGTCCGCGCCCATGACGTCTTCAGCGCCCTTCCTGTCCCGTCGCGCCGCCCTGTCGATGTTGGGCCTGGCGCTGCTGGGGCTGACTGCCTCCGCCGCCGCCGCGGTTGTCCACTACCAGTTGCTGGCCGACCCCTTGTATCGCAGCGTCTGCGATTTCAACGACACCTGGAGCTGCACGCAGGTCTACGAGAGTGCGTACGGCGCCTTCTGGGGCATTCCCGTGGCGGTGGGCGGCGTTGTCTGGTTTGCGGCCGTCACCCTGCTGGCTGTGACGGGGCTGCGCGGCGCCGCCAGGAGCGGACCTGCCGGAGCGCTGTCGGGCCGCGTGGCCGGTTACATCTTTGTCCTGAGCATCGCGGGACTGTCGGCGGTCTTGTATCTGGGCTACGCGTCGGTATTCGTGCTGAAGACCTATTGCCTGTTTTGTTTCATTACCTACTTTGCGGTGGCCGGACTGTTTCTGGTCTCTGGCGCCGCGGCGGACGGAACCATGACTGGACTGCCTCGGCGCGCCCTCGGCGATCTGCGCGCCCTTGTGAGGTCACCGGTGGCCTTGAGCCTGGCGGTGGCCCTGGGCGCGGGCGCCATCGCGCTGGTGGCGCTGTTTCCGAGGCAAGTCGACGCCGTGACGGCCGCGGCGGCGGCCGCCGCCGCGGCCCCCATCCGGACGCTCGAGGCCAGCGAGCAGAGCAACTTCGATCAGTGGTACGCCAGCCTGCCGCGCGTCCCGCTGGCCGTGCCGGCCGACGGCGCCAAGGTGCTCATCGTCAAGTTCAACGACTATCAGTGCCCACCCTGCCGGATGACGTGGGAGCAATACAAACCCGTGATCGCGAAGTACATGGCGCAGTACCCGGGCAAGGTGAAGTTTGTTACCAAGGACTACCCGCTCGACGGCGAGTGCAACGTCAACACGCCCGGCGCCGGCCATGCCGCGGCGTGTGAGGCGGCGGTGGCCGTGCGCCTTGCGCGCGCCAAGGGCCGCGGCGAGGCGATGGAAGAGTGGCTCTTCGCCAACCAGACGCAGATCACGCCAGACCTGGTGAAACAGGGCGCGCGCAGCATCGGCGGCATCACCGACTTCGAGGCGCAGTACGCAAAGACGCTCGAACTGGTGAAGGCCGACATCGCCATGGGCGCCTCGCTCAAGGTCACCGGCACGCCGACGTTCTTCGTCAACGGCACCCGGGTGCCGATCATCAAGGCCGAGTTCTTCGACGCGGCGATTGCGTACGAGCTGACGCACTGAAGGCTGAAGGCTGAAGGCTGAAGGCTGAAGGCTGAAGGCCGATAGACCGACAAGTAGGAGGGCCGGGTTCTTCCGTGCCGGCCCTCCGTACCGTATGGCCCCCGCAATTGACATTCACGAGCTGACGAAGGACTTCCCGGTCGG
>JAENWD010000122.1 GCA_016650245.1 Vicinamibacteria bacterium | reverse complement strand
CTGGCAGCAGGGGAACTACGACGCGGTGTTCCAGTACATCCAGGTGAGCGACACGGACCCGGCCAGCAATCTTGATTTCTGGCTGTCGCGCGGCAGCAGCCACCTGTGGCATCCGGGGCAGACCACGCCGGCCACGCCGTGGGAGGCCGAGATCGATCGGCGGATGCTGCTGATGGCGTCCACGCTCGATCGGACCGCCAGGGTGCGGGAGTTCACCCAGGTCCAGACGCTGATGCTGACGCACAACCCGATGATCTGGTTCGCGGCGCCGCGCGTGTTCGTGGCCACGCGCCCGCGCGTTGGCGGGGTGGCGCCGCGGCTGACGCGGCCGCAGGTGTTGTGGAGGGCGGATGAGCTCTACATTCAGAATTGACGATTGCAGATTGACGATTGCAGATTATTGCAGATTGCAGATTGGACGAAACGACGCGGATTGTAAAACTGGACACTTTTCATGACCAGTCGTACACTGTGACCATGAAGCAGATCGCCGCGGCCAAGTTCAAGGAGCAGTGCCTGGCCCTGCTCGACCAGGTGGACCAGGACGGCATCGTCATCACCAAGCACGGCAAGCCGGTGGCCAAGCTCATCCCGTTTGGCTCGGATTCAGCGAGCCTCATCGGGTCGCTCAAGGGCAAGGTCGTCATCAAGGGCGACATCCTCTCCACCGGGCTCGAGTGGGATGCTCAATCTTGACACGCACGTGCTGCTGCACGCCGTCGCCGGCAAATTGACCGCCGCCGAAACGCGGCTGCTCGCCGCCAACCGCTGGAGCATCTCGGCCATCGTCTTTTGGGAGATCGCGAAGTTGTCGCAGTTGGGTCGGATCGCCATGGACCTCGATGATGCCGACGTGGTGCGGGTGTTGGCGCGCGTGCAGGTGTGGCCGCTGACGCGAGAGATTGCCCGGGAGAGCACGCGTCTGGACATCGTTGGCGATCCCGCCGACCAGTTGATCGCCGCGACGAGTATCGTGCACAAGGTGCCGCTGGTCACCAGGGACCGCGCGCTGCGGAAATCGAAGCTGGTCCCGCTGGCGCGCTGACCAGCCCGATCCCCGCCGTCAGCGCCCGTCCGTCTTTCCCGCGCACGCGCGCCAGCACGGTGAGCCCGGCCTCGAACGCGCCTCCGTCGGGCGGCGGCGTGAAGGCGAGCGCGTCGCCCCTGACGCTGGCGGCCACACTGATGTCGGACGCACCGAGCGTGGCGTCGCACTCCAACGCGAAGTCTGTCGGCAGGCCTGGTAGCCGTTGCGAGAGGTCACCGCCGCGCCGGGCACGCCCACCTTCACCGTGATGTTCCGGTAGCGGCCGTCGAGCGTCGTGTTGGTGGGGCTGTAGGCGAGCCGGCGCACGGCGCCCTGCAGATCGTTGGTGCCGCTGACGTACTGGCCTCCGGTGTCGTGGGCGATCCGCTCGAGGCATGCGGCGGAGTATGGGGGAATTGCAGATTGCAGATTGACGAAATGACACGGATGCGCGTTGACTCTGCGTGGGTCGGAACGGGGTCAGGCGCGCTACCCAGGCCTTGTGATGCGATAATCGCGTCGTGAAGACTACTGGCCGTCGAGTCGTGGACGGATCGCCGCTGGCCGATCAGGCCGCGCTGGCGCGCACTGCGGCGGCGCTCCGGGGCACGGCATGGCTGGTGCCGCGAGGCGTGTTCCGCTTCCGCTCGTTCGACGAGGCCGAGACATGGATGACCGAGATGACCCGCCGCACGCACGCGCGCCAGAGCCCGCCGACCTCGCCCGAATCTGCCGGGCCCTGAACGAGGCGGGGGCGCGCTATGTGCTGATCGGCGGCTTCGCTGTCATCGCGCACGGCGCCTCGCGTTTCACGAAAGACATCGACCTGCTTGTTGACGACGCGCCGGGCAATGTGGCCCTGGTGAAGCGCGGGCTCGGCGTGCTCGCGGACAATGCCGCCGCCGACGTCCAGGACGGCGACATCCGCGAGTTCGTCGTGGTGCGCGTCGCCGACGAAGTGGTCGTCGACCTGATGGGCCGCGCCTGCGGCCTATCGTACGACGACGTGGCTGCCGATGCCGAGCAGCGCGTCATCGAGGGCGTCACGATCCCGATTGCCAGCCCCGCCACACTCATCCGCACCAAAGACACGTTCCGGCCTCAGGATCAGATCGACCGGGCCTTCCTCGAGCGTGTGATCAGCGACCGACAGCGGCAAGGGCCGGAGGCAGATCCTTCACCTTGAACCGCCGCGCGCTCGCCTTCCCGCTCAGGACGTCGTAGGCAATCACCTCCACCGTCTCCGCGCCCGCGCGTGGCAGCGCCTTGGTGAACCGCAGCTCGCGATTTCGTGCGGCGGCGAGTTGCGCGCGAGAGCCGCTGAGCGAGAACGTCTCGCTGGACGCGGCCAGCACCCGTCCGTCCTTCCCTCGCACGCGCGCCAGCAAGGTGACGCCGGCCTCGAACGCGCCGCCGGCGGGCGGCAGCGTGAAGGCGAGTGCGTCGCCCCTGACGCTGGCGGCCACGGTGATGGCTGACGAGGCGAGCGTCGCGCCGCAGCTCAGCGTGAAGTCAGCGGGCAGCGTCGCTGCGTCCAGCAGCACGTGCGGCGCGACGTCGTACGGCGCCACCATCGGCGTCGCGGCACGCGGGCTGGCCAGGTAGCCGTTGCGCGCGGTCACCACGGCCTCCGGATCGCGCACCCTCACCGTGATGGCGCGAAAGCGGCCGTCGAGCGCGGTGTTGGTCGGGCTGTAGGTGAGGCGGTAGTAGTCCCGCATGTCGGCGGTCAGCCGTCGGACGGCCCCCGTGATGTCGTTGGTGGCGCGCACGTGCTGGCCTCCGGTGTCGAGGGCGACACGCTCGAGGTACGCCGTCGGATCCTGGTCCAACCCCTTGATGCGGCCCATCCGCGGGCCGGCCGCATCGATCGTGTGAAACGTGACGGCGCCCTGGTTCGAGTAGGACGTCAGGTGCCTGAAGATGTCGACGGAGTTGTCCTGCGCCGACACGGTGAAGCCTTCGGAGAACAACACGATGTTCTTGCGGCCCGGCAGGTGCGCAAGGGTGCCTGCCACCGTCTGCAGCCCTTTGAGTGTCGAGCTCGTCCGCAGGTTGCCTGGCAGGCCGTTCGAGCACCCGCTTGGGGTCGCCGCCGAGGCCACGTCCGGCGGCAGGTAGATGGGACAGCCCGGCCGCATCGCCGCACGGCGCAGACCCGCCAGTAGCGCGTCGGTGTCCCGCGTGTACGGCACCATCGTGATCACGGCGCGCTCGACGACGAACACACCGACGAACTCGCCCGGCCGGCGCCCCTCCTCCACAAACGCCCTGGCCGCCTGCCATGCCGCCACGCGCGCGTGCTCGCCCAGCTCCTCGAAGACCAGCGCCGTCACCAGCGGCGGCGTGGACAGCACGCGCACCAGCGGCTGCGGCCGTGCAGCCGCGGGCGCACCCGCCTCGGGCGGCGGCTCGCAGTCGGGCACATCCACGGCCTCGAAGGAGCTGATCTGCTGCGGCACGCCGTCCTCGAGCACCTCGAACTGCGACGCGTCCAGGCACGGCATGGGCCGGCCGGCGCGATCGCGGACCGTGGCGTCGACGATGACGGCAACGGCGGTGGCGGAGAAGCGTTGCGGCGGTTGAGGGGCGACGGCGGTGAACGCGGCCGGCGCCAGCGCCACGATGAGCGCCGCAACGACACGGGCGCGCTGGTGCATGCGGCGGAGTATACGCGGACCAGCTTGAACTATGGCCTTCAAGCTGGTATCGTCGGCCCATGGGCACGACGAAGGTCACCGTGGAACTGCCGGCCGACTTGCTGGCCCGGGCCAGGAAGACGACGGGCGAAGGGATCACCGCCACGATCCGCCGTGGCCTGGAGCTGGTGGCGTCGACGCGCGCGCAGGAACAGCTGCGCGGCCTCCGTGGCCGCGTGAAGTTCTCCATCGACCTGGCCGCGCTGCGTCAGGATCGCCCGTGATCGCGCTGGACTCGAGCGTGCTCATTGCCTACCTGTCGGGCACGCGCGACGGGATGACCGACGCCGTGGACGTGGCCCTTGTTGAACGACAGGCGTGCCTGCCTCCGGTGGTGCTCACCGAGTTGACCAGCGATCCGCGCCTGTCGAGCGATGTCGCGGCCCTGTTCAGATCTTTGCCACTGCTGGACGTGCTCGACGGCTACTGGTCCCGCGCCGGCGAACTGCGTGCCCGGCTGCTGGCGCGAGGGCATAAGGCGCGGCTGGCCGACACCCTGATTGCCCAAAGCTGCGTCGACCACGAAGTCGGTCTCATCACGCTGGATCGTGACTTCCGTCACTTCGTCCGGCCCGGCGGTCTTCGGCTGCTGCCGTGACCGGAAGCTGCCGCATTTCCTCGGCCGCAATCTGAAACCCGGTGTTGGCCGCCGGCACGCCCGCATACACCGCGGCCTGCATCAGGACTTCGGTGACGTCGCTCCATTCCAACTCGTGCGCAAGGCCGGCACGCAGGTGCAGGCGGAACTCCTCCCAGCGGCCCAGCGCGGCCGTGGTGGTGAGCACGAGCAGCCGCCTGGTGCGATGATCGAGACCGGGGCGCGTCCAGATGGTGCCCCACGCATACCGCGTCAGCATCTCCTGGAAATCCCGGTTGAGCTCGGTCGTCGCCTGGATCGCCGCGTCCACGTAGGCGTCGCCGAGCACGGCCCGACGCGCCAGCATCCCCGCCTCGAGGGGATTCGCCGCAGCCGGCAGCAGGAACGAGAACAGCGCCGCTGAGAACGCACGCGGACGTTCGACGTTCGAGAGGTGCGCGGCGGACAGCTGGACGTCGACCGCGCCAGCAATGGACTCGGCGAGCAAGTGGCCGTGGTCCGGCCACGGCATCGACTGGTCGCGGTCGCCGCCAATGACCAGCGTCGGGGTCGTGATGCCGCCGATCGCCAATCGGTGGTCCATGTCACGAATGGCCGCGCAGCAGCCAGCGTAGCCCGCGGGACCAGTCGCCAGCAGCGTCCGGCGCGCGGCCGCGACGGCCGGCGAGTTAGTGGCCAGGACGGCCGGCGAGAAGAAGCGACCCATGACGACATCCACGACCGCGCCCATGCCCTTGGCGAGCACGTTCTTCCGACGCGTCTCCATCGCCGCGGGATCGGCCACCCGCGGTGTCGTGTTGGCCAGGACCAGCCGGGTCAGCCGGTCGGGCGCATGCAGCGCAAGCCACTGCCCCACCATGCCGCCCAGCGACAGCCCGCAGAAGGCGAACTGCCTGATATCGAGCGCGTCGGCAAGGGCCAGCACGTCGCCGCCGAGATCGGCGAGGGTGTAGTCGCCGGCGGGAACCGCCGTTGCGCCGTGACCGCGGGTGTCGTAACGCAGCACGCGAAAGCGCGGTGCGAGATCGGCGGCCTGGACGTCCCACATGCCGTGGTCCAGCCCCAGCGCGTGCGACAACACGATGACCGGCGCGGCGTCCTCGCCGTCGAGCCGGTAGTAGCAGCGTCCGCCAGACGACTGGATGAAGGGCATGGCGTCAGTGATCAGAGAGGCGTGCGACGACCCGCCGCCGCGACCAGGCGCGTGCGAAACGTCTCGGCCGATCCCAGATACGCCTCGGGTGCGTCGAGGCTCGCGATCTGGTCCGGCGTGAGCAGACGGGCGATCTCGGGGATCGAGGCGACGACCTCGCGAAACGCCCGGCCCGAGTCACGTGATTGCCGGACCGCCTGCGTCACCAGCGCCCCGGCTTTCTCACGCCCGAGCTGCGGGACGATCAGCATCGTCAATTTCTCGGCAAAGACGACGCCGTGGGTCGCGGCGATGTTGGCGCGCATGCGATCGGCATCCACGTCCAGGCCGTCGATGACATCGGCCACCGACGACAGGGCCGAACCGGTCGCCTGCAGCGTCGCGGCGATGGTCGGTCCCTCGGCGTGCCAGCCGCCAACCGACCGCTCGTGCTCGTGCAGCATGCCGGACAGAAACGCGGACACCAGGCCCGGCACGCGTATCGCGGCGGCGATGGCCACGGCGCAGCCGGCGGGGTTGCGCTTGTGCGGCAGCGTAGAGGAACCGCCGCCAGGCTCGGCGGCCTCGCCCACCTCGTCCTGCATCAGCAACGACACGTCACGCGCGATCTTGCCGAGCGTTCCGGCGTAGACGCCGCAGGAGGTCACCAGCGTCGCCAGCCTGTCGCGGTGCGCGTGCCACGGCGCATCGGGCACGGCAAGCCCGAGATCTTCGGCGAGCGCCTGTTCAACCGCAAGTCCGTTTGCGCCAAGAGCAGCGAGGGTCCCGGCCGCGCCGCCAAACTGCAGCACGCGCGCGTCGAGCAACGCCGCGGACAGCCGTGCCCAGCTTCGCGTCGACGCGCCCAGCCACCCCGCCGCTTTCAAACCGAACGTGATCGGGAGAGCGGGCTGCAGCAGCGTGCGACCGAGCATCACCGTGTTCGCGTGCGCCTGGGAGATCCGCGTGAGCGCGCTGGTCAGCCTGGCGTGGTCCGCGTCGAGGATCCGCCCGGCCTGCCCAACACACTGCACCAGCGCGGTGTCGAACACGTCCTGGCTGGTGGCGCCCCAGTGCACGTAACACGCGCTGCCGGCGTCGATCTCTTCGACGCGCGCCCGGAGCGCATCGACGACGGGGATCGCGATGGTGGCGGAGGCTCTGGCGTCGAGCGCGATCTGATGCACGTCGAATCGATCGAGCCTGGCGGCGTTGGCAATGGACTCGGCCGCGCGGGCGGGGATGACGCCGACACGCGCCTGGGCCCGGGCGAGTGCCACCTCGAAGTCGAGCATGGCCTGCAGAAGGGCCGCGTCGGAGAAGGCGGAGGCCAGCGCGTCGGTGGTCGCGAGGCAGTCGAGCAGATGCGTGCTGATGGGAGTCATCCTCGTCACAGGTCGAAGAACACGGTCTCGTGCTCGCCTTGCAGGCG
>JAENWD010000121.1 GCA_016650245.1 Vicinamibacteria bacterium | reverse complement strand
GGCGGCGGGTCTGTGGATCGCGCCCGCCGGCGCCGTGACACCGCCGGAATTGATCACTGCGACAGTTGAGTCGGGCGGCGGTGGCGAGTCGGCCGGATTTGACGGCGTCGTCGAAGCCGTGCGCCAGACGGTGGTCGCCGCGCAGGTGTCGGGCGCGGTCATCGCCCTCGGCGTCAGGGTTGGCGACGTCGTCAAGGCGGGGCAGGTGCTGGCGCGGATCGATGCCCGCGCCGCCGAGCAGAGCGCGGCCGCGAGCGACGCCGACGTCCTGGCCGCGCGCGCGCTGCTGGAGGCTGCGACTGCCGAATTTGCCCGGCAGAAACTTTTGTTTGAAAAGAGCTTCACCAGCCGCGCGGCGCTCGAGCGCGCCGAGGCACAATTCAAGACCACACAGGCGCAGGTAGCCGCGCAGATCGCCCAGGCGGGGGCGACGCGAACCCAATCGACTTTCTATGTCGTCAAGGCGCCCTACGGCGGCGTGGTCGCCGAAGTCCCGGTCGCACTGGGCGACATGGCGTTGCCCGGCCGCGCGCTGCTGACGATTTACGACCCGGCCGCGCTGCGCGTGAGCGCGGCGGTACCGCAGACCGACGTCGGCCGGATGATCGCTGGGCAGCCGATCCGGATTCAGTTCCCCGGGTTGCCCGCCGCGCGCGAGTGGGTGACACCAGCGCGCGTGAACGTCCTGCCCACCGCCGACCCCGGCACGCACACCTCGCAAATCCGCCTCGATCTTCCAGCAACCTCCGCGCGGCTGACCCCGGGCACGTTTGCGCGGGTTTGGCTGCCCACGCAAGGCGGGACGAGTCCCCGGCTCTATGTGCCAGCCAAGGCAATCATTCGTCGTGCCGAGTTGACCGGTCTTTACGTGATCGATCCGAATGGCAAACCGGTGCTGCGCCAGGTGCGACTTGGGCGCGCCGTTGGCGATACGATGGAGATCCTCGCCGGCGTGAGCGCTGGTGAGCGCGTGGCCGTCGAGCCCCAGGCCGCAGCCCGCGTGCGCTAAGGGACTCCCGATGACCAAACAACTCGGCGTCTCGGGCCGGATCGCGGCCTTCTTCCAGACGGCGCAGATCACGCCGCTGCTGGCCATCGTTGCGCTGCTGCTCGGACTCTTTGCGGTGCTCGTCACCCCGCGCGAGGAAGAGCCGCAGATCAACGTGACCATGGCCAACGTGTTGATCCCGTTCCCCGGGGCGTCGGCCAAGGACGTCGAGCAGATGGTTGCGGCGCCGGCCGAGCAGGTGCTCTCTCAGATAGTCGGCATCGAGCACGTGATGTCGGTTTCCCGCCCGGGCCTGGCGGTCATCACGGTGCAGTTCAAGGTCGGCGTTCCGCGCATCGAGGCGCTGGTCCGGCTGTACGACACCGTCAACTCCAACGCCGACTGGCTCCCGAAAGGGCTGGGCGTTCTCGATCCACTGATCAAGCCCAAGGGAATCGATGATGTGCCGATCGTCACCCTGACCCTGTACAGCCCCAACGCGGCGACCGGACCGTACGACCTGGAGCGAGTGGCGCACAGCATCGAGGCGGACCTGAAGCGCGTCGGGGGCACGCGCGAGGTCACTACCGAGGGCGGACCCGGGCGCGCGGCGCTGATCGAACTCGATCCGTCGCGGATGGCCGGCAGCGGCGTGACGGTGGCTGACCTGCGCGGCGCGCTGAAATCGGCCAACCTGGGCCTGCCGGTCGGCGAACTGCTCGCGGGTAACCGTTCCGTGGCCGTCGAGTCGGGTCCGTTCCTCCGCGATGCGCGGGACGTCTCCGAACTCGTCGTCGGCGTGCGCGACGGCAAGCCGGTCTTCCTGCGCGACGTGGCGACGGTCCGCGACGGGCCGCTGCCGCCGCAGCGGTATGTCTGGCACGGCGTGGCGGGCAAGGGCGGCGGCGAGTATCCGGCGGTGACCATCGCGGTGACCAAGAAGCCGGGCGAAAACGCCATCGACGTCGCCGAGGCGGTGATGCGGCGCGTAGAGGTGCTGCGCAACACGGTGATACCGGCTGAAGTCCGGGTCGCCGAAACGCGCAACTACGGCGCGACCGCCAACGACAAGGCGAAAAAGCTCATCCAGAAGCTGCTGTTCGCCACTGCCTCGGTTGTCGTGTTGGTGTTGCTGGCGCTGGGGCGCCGCGAAGCCGCGATCGTCGGCGCCGCGGTCATCCTGACCCTCGCCGCCACGCTGTTCGCCTCCTGGGCGTGGGGCTTCACGCTCAACCGGGTCTCGCTGTTCGCGCTGATCTTTTCGATCGGCATCCTGGTCGACGACGCGATCGTCGTGGTCGAGAACATCCACCGGCACCAGCAGCTGTTCCCGGGCAAGCCACTGGTCGACATCATTCCGGGCGCAGTCGACGAAGTCGGCGGCCCCACGATCCTGGCTACCCTAACGGTGATCGCCGCACTGCTGCCGATGGCGTTTGTGACCGGCCTGATGGGGCCGTACATGAGCCCGATCCCGATCAACGCCAGCATGGGCATGCTGATCTCGCTGGCCATCGCCTTTGTCGTAACCCCGTGGTTGTCACGGTTGTGGCTGAAGGCCGAGCACGCGGACGCCGGGTACGCGCAGCCGACGTGGCTGGCGGGCAAACTCGGGCCGCTGTTCACCCGCATCTTTCGACCGTTGCTCGACGACACCCGGGGCCAACGCAACCGCCGCCTGCTCGGCCTCGGTATCGCGCTGCTGATCGTCGTATCGCTGATTCTGCCGGCCGCCGGCCTGGTGCAGTTGAAGATGCTGCCGTTCGACAACAAGTCGGAATTCCAGGTCGTCGTCGACATGCCGGCCGGCACGCCGGTCGAGCAGACCGCCGCTGTGCTGCATGAACTCGGTGGCTACCTCGCAACCGTGCCCGAGGTGACCGACTACCAGGCGTACGCCGGCACGGCCTCGCCGATCAACTTCAACGGGCTGGTGCGGCAATACTACCTGCGCGCCGGCGGCGAAGTCGGCGACATCCAGGTCAACCTTGTCGACAAGCACCGGCGCAGCGAGCAGAGCCACGCCATCGCGATGCGCGTCCGGCCTGCGCTGCAGCAGGTCGGACTGCGCTTCGGCGCCAACGTGAAGGTCGTGGAAGTGCCGCCCGGACCGCCGGTCCTATCGCCGATCGTCGCGGAAATTTACGGCCCCGAGGCCGACGGCCGGCGCCAGGTCGCCAAGGCGGTCCGCGCCGTATTCGAGAAGACCGCGGGCATCGTCGACGTCGACGACAGCAGCATTGCGGTTGCGCCGAAAACCCTGTTGCAGGTCGACCGCCGCAAAGCAGCGATGCTCGGCGTGCCGCAGGAAGCCATCGTGAGCACGCTGCGCGCGGGACTGGCCGGCGAGGCGACCAGCTATCTGCACGACCAAAGCAAGTACCCGGCCGCGGCGACTCTGCAATTGCCCGCAGACCAGCATGGCGACCTCGATCTTTTGCTGCAGTTGGGCGTGCGCTCCGCTTCCGGCAAGCTGGTACCCATCCGCGAACTGGTCACGCCGGTCGACACCGTGCGCGACCAGCCGG
>JAENWD010000120.1 GCA_016650245.1 Vicinamibacteria bacterium | reverse complement strand
CGTCAGCAGGCCGGCGATCCACTCGGCGTTGTCTTTGTCGTAGGGCGAACCAAGGTGGTGCGGCCTCGCGGACAGGCGCCGCATGTACTCGCCGATCCTGGCCGCCTCCGGGAGCGCGCGGAACTGCGCGTCCCAGCTTTGGGGCGCAGGGCCTTGCGCGGACACCACCGGGACGAGCAGGCACAAGGCGAGCAGAATAGACGGCAAACGCATGAAGACTCCGAGAAACGAGCTGGACGTGGATTCATGAACAGGAGATCAGGAGATCAGGAGGACGTTCTTGAGAAGACAACTTCTTTGAATCTCCTGGTCTCCTGGTCTCCTGTGAAAGGCGCTCTTGGACTCCGGGCGCTACAACACACGGAACGCGATGATAGCCACAATCGTCGGCAGCAGCGCGCCCAAAAACAATCCCAGGGGGTGAATCGCGCCGTCGAAGAAACGGCCAAGCAGTGCCTGTCCTGCCGGGTTCGGCGCGTTGGCGATCACGGTCAGGCCGCCGCCGGTCACCGCGCCTTCGACGATCGCGATGCGCAGCGGCTCGTCGAGATTGGGGACCAGCGTGGCCAGGTAGGTGATGAGGGCGTTGTCGTTGAACGCCGTGAGCAGGGTCGAGGAGTAGAACAGCGGCTCCCGCGTAAGGCTTGCCAGCACCGGCGCGATCCACCAGGCCTGCAGGCCCCCGTGCACCACCAACCCGGCGAGGAAGAAGCCGACCAGGAGCGGTGCTTTCAGTTCGATGCGGCTTTGATAGACCGCGGTCGCCTTGGCAAAGCCGAGGAAGATCAGGAACCCGCTGAGGAAGAGCGCCGGGTAATGCGAGTTGAACACGGTCCAGGCCATGAAGAGCATGTGGACCGCCGTGAGCCAGGCCGGGACCGGCAGGAGGCCGCCTGGTGGCGCATCACGGCCTTCGTCTTCCGGCCGATCCACGTCGGGCGCCGCCCGCCGGCTGGCCAGCGCAGCGAGCTCTCGTCTGAAGGCGACGTAGTAGACGGCGTTCGACGTGAGTATCGCCAGTACCGATCGCCAGCCGAAGTGGCCCATCACAAAGGCCGTGTCCCAGCCCCAGGGGCGCGCGACCATCAGGATGGGGGGCGCCGCAAAGTGCGTGAGCGTGCCGCCGATGGACACGTTGACGAAGAGCAGGCCCAGCGTCGCGTACTTGAGGCGCGTGGACGGATTCAGGTCGTAGAACTGCCGCGCCAGCAGCAGCGCGCAGATCGTCATCGCCGCCGGCTCGGTGATGAAGGACCCCAGGACTGGTCCGATGGTCAGAATCGACAGCCACCACGCGCCCGGCGAGCCCTGCCCGAGGCTGGCCACGCGGCGCAACGCCGCCTCGGCGAACCCGACGATGGGCCGCGTGGACGCCAGCGCCATGATCACCACCACGAACATCGGCTCGGTGTAGTTGACGGTGTCGTTGAAGTAGTGCGTGGCCGTGTCCCACCCGAGGTGCGCCGTGATGACCGCCAGGAGCACGACCGCCCACAGGCCGAAGATCACCTCGACTTCGCCGACGAAGTGGAGCAGTTCGGCCGGCAGGCTCGGCTGCGGCCCCAGTCCCCGCGCGCGGCGCCTGTCGTCGTGCCGGTGCTGCACGGCGTGGGCGAGCGATGAGAAGCGCGCCGCCAGGAACGTGTGGACGATGGCCAGCACGAAGATGCCGGTGACCACAGCGTTGAACGGATGGGCCTGGGCCCGTGCGATGAGCGTGTCGAGCAGACCGCCGTCGACCACGGGATAGGCGTCAAGCGGAGTGGGAAACGGGGCGTGCGTGGGCGCCGCGATCATCGGCCCACGATATCCGACCTCGACGGCCGCGCGCGACCCCACTTGACACAGTTACTGTGTGTCACATAGTATGTGTCACATCCTATGTCTCACACGGCACCGCCCCCGGACGAGATCTTCGAGAACCTCCGCCTGGAACTGCGCCGCGGCTGCCTGACCCTGGCCGTGCTCGCGCAGCTCAAGGTCGAACACTACGGCTACACGCTGCGCAAGGCCCTGGCGGATCTGGGCCTGGCCATCGACGAAGGCACCCTGTACCCGCTGCTGCGACGCCTTGAAACGCAGGGCCTGCTGGTGAGCGAGTGGCGCGAGGAAGACAAGCGCAACAAGCGCTTCTACCGCCTCTCCCCCACCGGCCGCCAGACTCTCAAGCAACTACTGGTCGAGTGGCAGCACCTGAACCAGTCGATCGACCGCATCCTGTAGGAACCAATCATGGATCTCATCGAACGCTATCTTCACGCCGTCAAGACTCATCTGCCGCTCGAACAACAAGGCGACGTCGTCGCCGAGCTGGGCGAGGACCTGCGCTCGCGCATCGAGGCGAGGGAGTCGGAACTGGGCCGGCCGCTGGACGAGTCCGAAGTGGTGGCCGTCCTGAAGGCCGTTGGACATCCAGGGCGACTGGCCGCCGGCTATGGGCCGTGGCAGCAGTTGATTGGGCGGGCGCTGTTCCCGATGTACATCCACATCCTGAAGATCGCGCTCGGCCTGGCGCTGCTGGTGAACGTCGTGGTGGCCGCCGTCTTGTTCGCGACAGGCCACTCCGTGGGCGAGAGCCTGCGGGGGCTCATCGCCTTTCCGTTCCTGACGGCGATCCTGGTGTTCGGCTGGGTGACGATCGTGTTTGCGATCATCGACGCCAAGGTCGGTCCCGCCGTGCTCAAGGACGCCCGATCCAGTCTGAAGACGCTGCTGGGAGAGGACTGGGATCCGCGCGATCTTCCGCCGGCCCCTCGGCACCAATCTTCGGTGCCTCTCTGGCAGGTCGTGCTCGATCTGGTCGGCGCCGTGCTCCTGCTGGCCTGGTGGCTGGCGGTTCCGTCGCACCCGTTCCTGCTGTTTGGTCCGGGCGCGGCCTTCCTGTCGCCTGGTCCCGGCTTGCTCGCCTCGTACCTCCCGGTTGCGATGCTGGCCGCAGTGGCCGTAGTCGCGCGCGTCATCGCGCTGTGGCCGCCGCGACGCGCCGTGCTCGGCCTGGTCTGCCGCGTCCTGGGTGTCGTGGGAGTCGCCGTCGTCTGGTGGATCGGCGGTCCCTACATCGTCCCGGCCATGGCCAATCCGCCCGCTGATCTGGCGAAGGCGATGATCTGGATCGAGCGGACCGTGACCGTGTCGCTGGTCGTGGTGACCATCATCACCGTCGTCGACCTCATCAAGGACGTGTGGCGGTTCCGGCGGGCGCGCCGGCCACCAGCTGTCGCGGCAACCGCATCGACGCGACCAGGATCGCCTCGATGACCAGCGCCGCGGTCAGCACGAGCAGGCCGGACGAGTAGTTGCCCGACGACCCGCGCAGCGACCCGACGACGGTGGGGCCGACGGCGCCGCCAAGGTTACCCAGCGAGTTGATGAGCGCGATGCCGGCGGCGGCGGCGGTCCCGCCGAGGAAAATCGGCGGGATGGCCCAGAAAACGCTGAGCAGCGATCGCTGCCCCAGTTGACACAGCGTGAAGCTGACGACCAGCATCCACACGTTGTCCTGGAACGCCACGGCCAGCAGTAAACCCGACGCCGCGACCAGGGCACAAATGGCGACGTGCCACTTCCGCTCGCCGGTGCGATCGGAGTGGCGTCCGACAAGGATCATGCCCGCCAGGGCCACCACAAACGGCAGCGCCGTGAGCCAGCCGACCGACACGCCACCCTCGTTGCTGGCGTCGCGCAGGATGCGGGGCAGCCACAGGAACACGCCGTAGGTCACCGTCGTGTTCATGAAGTAGATCGCGCACAGCAGCCACAGCTTGCCACTTCGAAGGCTCTCAAGGACCGAGCCGTGCCCCCTGGTCACCCGCTCGGCCCGCTCGCGGGCCATCGTCGCGGTGAGCCACGTGCGCTGATCCGGTGTGAGCCAGTGCGCGTTGTCCGGCCGGTCGGTCAGGTAGAAGAGCGTGACGATGCCGACGACCACGGCCGGCAACCCCTCGACGAGAAACAGCCACTGCCATCCGCGCAAGCCCAGGGTGCCGTCGAGCTTCAGCAGCGCCTCCGAGATCGGCGCGCCGACGATCACCGACACGGGAATCGCCGTCATGAAGAGCGCGTTGGTCCTGGCGCGATGCGCCGCAGGCACCCAGTAGGTGAGGTAGAGGATCACGCCTGGGAAGAAACCCGCCTCGGCGATGCCCAGCAGCACGCGGAGCAGGTAGAAACTCCCCACGCCGCTGGCGAACATCATCGCCATGGAGACCAGCCCCCAGCCCACCATGATCCGGGCGATCCACAGGCGCGCGCCCACGCGTTCGAGGATCAGGTTGCTCGGCACCTCGAACAGGCAATAGCCGAGGAAGAACAGGCCCGCGCCAAGGCCGAACGCCGCATCGGAGAGCCCGAGGTCGCGCTGGAGTTCGGTGGCGGCAAACCCGATGTTCACCCGGTCGATGTACGCGATGACGTAGCAGAGGAAGATGAACGGAATCAGGCGGGCGGTGACGCGCCGCATCGTCGTTTGCTCGAGCGATTCCGGCGTGGGCGTCATGGCCGCGCAACGCTATCACGGACTACGGGCTACGGACTACGGGCCGCCCGCGATAGGATTTGCCTCATGCGGATCACTCGGCGACCTGTGACTGTGCTCGGGGTGCTCTGGCTGATGGCCGGCGCGGCATCGGTGGCGCGGGCCGAGGACGGGTACGACGTGTGGCTGCGGTACGTGCGGGTCGAGGATCCGGCGATGCGCGCGGCCTACGATCGATCGCTGACCACGCTGCTCGCCCGCGACGACTCGCCCACCGAGCGTCTCGTCGTCGCCGAGCTCTCGCGCGCCATGACAGGCCTGCTCGGCAGGAACCTGGTCCGCGCCGACTCCATCGCTTCGTCCGGCACGCTGGTTGTCGGCACGCCGGCACGCTCTCCCATGGTGCGCGGACTTGGGTGGGACGCCCGACTCGCCGCCCTGGGTCCGGAAGGCTACGTGATCGCGTCTGCGCAGATCGGCGACCGTCCCGTGACGGTCATCGCCTCGGCCGGCGAGATCGGGACGCTCCACGGCGCGTTCCATTTCTTACGTCTGCTGCAGACCGGACGGCCCGTCTCGGCGCTCGACATAGCCGAGCGACCTCGCCTGGATCGCCGGCTGCTGAATCATTGGGACAACCTCGACGGCAGCATCGAGCGCGGCTACGCGGGCCGCTCGTTCTGGATGTGGGACGAGCTGCCGGATCACGTGGACCCGCGCGTGGCGGACTATGCGCGCGCCAACGCGTCGCTGGGCCTCAACGGCACGGTCGTCAACAGCGTCAACGCCAACCCGAAGTCGTTGCGCCGCGACTACCTGAAGAAGGCAGCGGCGCTGGCCGACACGTTCCGGCCGTACGGCATCCGCCTGTATCTCGCCGCCAACTTCGCCGCGCCGAAGATGCTGGGCGATCTGCAGACCACCGATCCGCTCGACCCGGCCGTTGCCCGTTGGTGGCGCGCGAAGGCCGACGAGATCTACGCGATCATCCCCGACTTCGGCGGTTTCGTCGTCAAGGCCAACAGCGAGGGCCAGCCGGGGCCGCAGGACTACAAGCGGTCGCACGCCGACGGCGCCAACGTGCTGGCCGAGGCGCTGCGGCCGCACGGCGGCATCGTGATGTGGCGGGCGTTTGTCTACAACGCCGACGTCGACGCCGACCGCACCAAGCGCGCCTACGCGGAGTTCGTGCCGCTCGACGACACGTTCTCGGACAACGTGTTCGTGCAGGTCAAGAATGGCCCGCTTGATTTCCAGCCTCGCGAGCCATTCCATCCGCTGTTTGGCGCGCTGAAGACGCCGGTGATGACGGAGCTGCAGATCACGCAGGAGTACTTCGGCCACTCGACCCACATGGTGTACCTCGCGCCGATGTGGCGCGAGTTCTTCGACGCCGACACGTTCACCAGAGGGCCCGGCTCACCGGTGTCGACCTTCGTCGACGGATCGCTCACGGGCGAGCGCCGCACTGGGATTGCCGGGGTCGCCAACACCGGCGGCGACCGCAACTGGACGGGTCACCACCTGGCGCAGGCCAACTGGTATGCCTTCGGCCGGCTGGCTTGGAACCCGGATGCCGGAGCCGCCGGGATCGCCGAGGACTGGATCCGGATGACGTGGAGCCGCGAACCGGCGGTCGTGGAGACGCTGCGCTCGCTGCTGCTCGACTCGTACGAGACCTACGTCGACTACACGATGCCGATGGGCCTGCACCACCTGATCGGCGGCGACCACTACGCGCCGATGCCGGAGAACCCGGATCCGCGGCGCGCCGACTGGTCGGCGATCTACTACCACCGCGCCGACGCGTCCGGGATCGGATTTGACCGCACTCCGTCGGGCAGCAACTACGTCGGGCAGTATCGCTCGCCCCTGCGCGAGCGCTGGGCGGCGCCGTCGACGACGCCGGAGAACCTGCTGCTGTGGTTTCACCGGGTGCCGTGGGACTACCGGCTGTCCAACGGCCGCACACTGTGGCAGGGACTGGTCGACCATTACACGCGCGGCGCCGAGCGGGCGCGCGGCTTCGTCGCCCGATGGCAGACACTGAAAGGGAAAGTCGACCAGGCGCGGTACGCGGCCGTGCTCGCGAAGCTCGAACAGCAGTCTGCCGACGCCGCTGCCTGGCGCGACAAGTGCCTCACGTACTTCCAGCAGTTCAGCAAGCGCGCTATTGAGCCACACTGACAGTTACGAACTACGAGTTACGAGTACGAAATGTCGCGGATTCCGCCGGTAGCGCAGGCTGCCGACACGCGAAGCGCAGCGTGATCCTCACTCGTAACTCGTAACTCGTAGTTCGCAACTGGAGAGTAGCCTCAGGCCTCTGGAGGCCGGGGAGTTAGCCTCGAGCCTCCGCAGTCCGTAGTCCGCAGTCCTTGCGTTACATATACCAGCCCGGCCAGAATCGTTGAGTCGTCTGCGGCATCGGGCCGGCGGACGACTTTCGACTTTCGAAGGAGTGCTGGTGGCGGGACGGCTGGCAGGCAAGAAAGCGCTGGTGACAGCGGCGGGGCAAGGCATCGGCCGCGCAAGCGCCGAGGCGTTTGTGCGCGAAGGCGCGGAGGTCATCGCCACCGACGTCAACCAGGATCTGTTGGCCACGCTGGGCGGGTGCACGACCCGCCGGCTCGACGTCACCGACCTTGCCGCCATCGCGGCGCTCGCCGCTGACGTCGGTCCGCTCGACGTCCTCTTCAACTGCGCCGGCAGCGTCCCTGCCGGCACCGTGCTCGAGTGCACCGACGCGGACTGGGATCGCGCCTTTGCGATCAACGCCACGGCGATGTTCCACACTATCCGCGCGTTTTTGCCCGGGATGCTCGCGAAGGGCGGCGGCTCGATCATCAACATGTCGTCGGTGGCCTCGAGCGTCACCGGCGTCCCCAATCGCTTCGCCTACGGCGCCAGCAAGGCGGCAGTCATCGGGATCACAAAATCGATCGCGGGCGACTTTGTCGGCAAAGGCATCCGCTGCAACGCGATCTGTCCGGGCACCGTCGAGTCGCCGTCGTTGCGGGACCGAGTGCGGGCCCAGGCCGAGGCGACGGGCCGGCGCGACGCCGACGTGCTCGCCGAGTTCCAGGGGCGCCAGCCGATGGGCCGGCTCGGCCGGCCCGACGAGATCGCGATGCTGGCCGTGTATCTGGCGTCGGATGAATCAGCGTTCACGACCGGGACCGTGGCGGTTGTCGATGGCGGGTGGACGAACTGATGGGCAGAGTTCTGGTCATCGGCTCGGATGAAGGGCTGGCGACGACGTTGCGCGAGAGCGCGGCGCTTCGGGGCCACACGGTAGACGCCTGTACGAGCACGCTCGAGGCCCTGAAGGAGGCGCGCCTGGGGCCGCTGGACCTGGTCGTCACCGACGCCGGAACCCAGGTGCAAGAGGACATGGCGATGGTCGCCGAGCTCGACCGGCTACGCCCAGGTGTCCGCACGATCCTGCTGGCTCCGGCGCTCACCGACAGCGACGTCGTCACGGCGCTGCGCGCGCAGGTGTTTGCGTGCTTTACGGCGCCCGTCAACCCGCTCGAGATCGCCGACATGGCGGCCACCGCACTCAAGACCGAGGACTGGCGCCGCGGCATCGAGGTGGTCTCCGGCCTGCCGACGTGGATGACGCTGCGCGTGGCCTGCGGCCTGATCAGCGCCGACCGCATCACGCGGTTCCTCACCGAGTGGGAATCGGCGCTGCCCGAGGACCAACGCGACCTGTTGATGACGGCGTTCCGCGAGATGCTGCTCAACGCGATGGAGCACGGCGCCGGCTTCGATCCGGGGCAGGTCATCGAGGTCACCGCCGCGCGCACGGACCGCGCGATCATCTTTCACATCCGCGACCCCGGCAACGGCTTCGACCGCAACGCGGTGTCGAACGCCGCCAGGGCCAACGACCCCGACAGCGTGATGGCCACCATGGAGAATCGTGAAGCGGCGGGCTTGCGCGCTGGCGGCCTTGGCATGCTCATCGTGCGGCAGGTGGTGGACGAGATGGTCTACAACGAACGCGGCAACGAAGTGCTGCTCATCAAGCATCTGAAGAAGGACTAGCCCCGGGCCGTGTCCGACGCCGAGGTCGCCGCCCGCTTCGATGCGCTGCAACGCAAGCTCGTGCCGCTCTGGAGGTCCATCCAGACGCTCACCCAGGACCCGCAGACCATCGTGGTCGTGCCGTCCATCACGATCGACTCCACGATCCGCGGCGCCCGGCAGCAGGCCTACGAAGAGCGGTTCCTGTTTCTCCTGCTGCTGCTGCGCCAGCCGCGCGCGCGGCTGATCTACGTGACGTCGCAGGCCATTCACGCCGACGTCGTCGACTACTACCTGGACCTGTTGCCGGGTGTTCTTGCCAGCCACGCCAGGACGCGCCTGTTCCTGGTGTCGCCGCTTGACGGGTCGTCGCGGCCGCTGTCGCAGAAGCTGCTGGAGCGGCCCCGCCTGATTCAGCAGATCCGCGCGCTGATTCCCGACCTGGACCGCGCGCACATGGTGCCGTTCAACACGACGCCGCTCGAACGCGACCTCGCCCTCGCCCTCGGCATCCCGATGTACGGCGCCGACCCCAGGCTCACCCACCTGGGCGGCAAGAGCGGTGCGCGGCGCATCTTCGCGGAAGAGGGCGTGTCGCATCCGCTGGGCATCGAGGACCTCCACTCGGCGGGCGACCTGGCCGCGGCAATCGTCCAGATGCGCGCGCGCAAGCCCTCCATCGCGAAGGTCGTCGTCAAGCTCAACGAAGGCGTGTCCGGGGAAGGCAACGCGCATCTCGATCTGGACGGCCTGCCGGCGACCGACATGAGCGTCGATGCCGTCGCCGACCGCCTGCAGGCGCTGCGGTTCGAGTCGAGCGAGATGTCATCGGACACGTACTTCGCCACGCTGGCCGAGCGCGGCGGCATCGTCGAGGAACGTATCGTCGGCAGCGACTTCAGAAGCCCGAGCGCGCAGCTGCGTGTGACGCCGCTCGGAAGGGTCGAGGCCTTGTCCACGCACGACCAGGTGCTGGGCGGGCCGAGCGGGCAAAGCTACATGGGCTGCCGCTTTCCGGCCAGCGTCGAGTACGGCCCGGCGATCATGCACGAGGCGATGAAGGTGGGCCGGCGCCTGATGCGGGAAGGCGTGCTCGGCCGGTTCGCGCTGGATTTCGTGGCCGTGAGAAACCAGCAGGGACAGTGGGAGATCTATGCCATCGAGATCAACCTGCGAAAGGGCGGAACCACGCATCCGTTCCTGACGCTGCAGTTCCTGACCGACGGGTCCTACAACGCAGAGACCGGGGTGTTCCTGACGCCGCTGGGCGAGCCCAAGTGCTTCATCGCCAGCGACCACCTCGAGTCGCCGCGGTATCGCGTCTTCACCCACCACGACCTGTTCGACATCGTCGCGCGCCACGGCCTGCACTTCGACCAGACGCGCCACAAAGGCGTCGTCTTCCACATGATGAACGCCATCGGCGAAAACGGCCTGCTCGGCCTGACCGCCGTCGGCAACACCCACGACGAGGCGGCGGCTCTGTACGAGCGCGCGATCAATGCGCTCGATGAGGAAGCCGCCTTGAGTATTGCAGATTGACGATTGCAGAGTGACGATGACGAAATTGCGCGGATTCAGCGGCCGCAGCGCTTGGCGACGGGCGCGAGCAGTTCGCGAAGCCCCGCCACTTCAAACGTGGCCGTCACCGGCGCGGCGTTGTGCGGCGAGAAGGTGAAGTGCATCTGGCGTGCGGTCAGCAGGCGCCGCACCAGGGCCTCACCGTCGGGCGCAAACAGCGCGTCGTGCTCGACCGAGTCGGGCCAGCGCTGGTGCGAACCTGCCTCGTCGTCGAGGGCGACGCGCACCGTGTGGTTCTCGTCCTGCGGCTCGATGCGCGCCGCCGACTCGGTGTAGACGAACACGTCGGTGCGGTTGTCCATGCAGCGCACAACCAGGGTGGGACGCACCTGCTTCATCCACACGGCCGCGGCCTGATTGGCTTCCAGCTCGAACGCGGCGCTCTTTCGGTGGTTGCTGATCCACCGCGTCTGGTTCCGGCTCGACCAGACCGGCCTGGGCGCCGCAGGCGGGTTGGCCGTGGCACGTGCGACAGCGACGGCCGGCGCAGAGCGAGCCGCGCGCGACTCCTCGCGCGCCGCGGGGCGGCCGGTCATCACGAGCAACGTCACCAGGCCGCCTCCCGCCACCGCGGCCGCAATCGCCAGGATGTGGCCCAGAGACGGCCCAGCCGGAGCCGCCGGTAGTTCAGCCGTGGTCTCGGGGTGTGCGTCGGGTGTGGGATCCGGGGTCATGCACTCGTCTCCGCGATGGCCTGACGCAACGACCGTGCCCAGCGTAACCCTCGGCGTACGCAGCAACGCGAGCGGCGCCAACCGTCAGAACTGAGATCCCGCTGACAATTCACGACCCTGCAGGCTGAAGGTCCTATTGACCTGCCTCGGCGGCCACCCACAACAATCAGCCATGCATGAACCAACGACGATGAGCCTGATGGCGACCGCTCTGGCGGCGGCCCTTTGCCTGGGGCCGGCCACGGCGTCCACGCAAACGCCCACGGCGCGAGCATGGAAGTTACTCGAGGACGGCCTGAAAGATCCCAAAGAGGACGTGCGGACGGCAGCTGCGCAGGCGCTCGGCCTGGCCGCCGGCAACGATCGCGCCCGGGTACTGTCCGAATGGGTGCTGACCGATGAGAAAGAGGCAGTGCGGGCTGCGGGGGCCGAGGCGCTGGGGCAAATCGGCCTGCCCGCCTCGGTGCCTGCGCTGAAGAAGGTGTTGAGAGATCAATCCGCCGAGGTCGTGTTCTCGGCGGCCAGAGCGCTGTTCGAGTTGAAGGACCCTGCGGCCTACGAGGTCTACTTCGCCGTCCTGACCGGCGAGCGCAAGACGGGCGAGGGGCTGGTGCAATCACAGGTCGACCTGCTGAAGGACCCGCAGGCGCTGGCGAAGATCGGATTTGAAACCGGCATCGGCTTCATCCCGTTTGGCGGGATCGGCTACAAGACGTTCAAGGCCGTCACCAGCGACAAGACCTCGCCGGTACGCGCGGCGGCGGCGCAGAAGCTCGTGCACGATCCCGACCCGAAGACGGCGCAGGCGCTGGTCAACGCGTTGAAAGACGACAAGTGGATGGTCCGCGCGGCTGCGGTCAACGCGCTGGCCAAGCGCGATGACCGCCGGCAGGCCGCTGCGATCGCGCCGCTGCTCGATGACGAGCAACCAACGGTTCGCTTCAACGCGGCGGCGGGCCTGATCCGGTTGACCCCCTGAGGCGCTACACCGTCTCCCCGATCGGCAGCACGCGCAGGCGCTTGCCGGTAGCGGTGAAGATGGCGTTGCACAACGCCGGTGCGATGGGCGGCACGCCAGGTTCTCCCACGCCGGTGGACAGCGCCTCGGTCGCGACGATCTGCACGTCGATCTCGCGCGGCGCCAGACCGATGGGCAGGATGCGGTAGTCGCTGAAGTTGCTCTGCTCGGCGCGGCCGTTCTTGAAGGTCACCTGTCCGTAGATGGCATTGCCAATGCCCATGATCGCCGAGCCTTCCATCTGCGCCCGCACGCGATCGGGATTGGCGGCAAACCCGCAATCCACCGCCATCCACACCCGCGGCACCGACAAGCGCCGGTCCGCTCCAATCGCCACTTCGACAACCGCCGCGACGTAGGTGAGGAAGCTTCGATGCACGGCCACGCCCAGCGCGTGGCCCTTCGGCAACGCGCTGCCCCAGCCGGCCCTGGCAGTCACCAGATCGAGCACGTGCCGCATCCGCGCCGTGTCGAGCGGATAGAGCGCCTTGTCCTTGCCGTAGTTCCAGTCCTTCACACCCAGCGCGGTGAGGTCCACGTGCCGCGAGGGGCCGATCAGCTCCTCGAGGAATACCTTCGGGTCCTTCTTCGCCGCCCGCGCCAGCTCGTCGGCAAACGAACACACCGCAAACGCGTGCGGGATGTTCGAGACCGAACGGTACCACCCGACGCGCACATGCGCGGCGGCCGGCGTGGCTTCGACCTGCACGTTGGGCACGTCCCACGCGACGTCTGATGCGCCCAGCTGCATCTCGAAGCCCGTGCCCCCGCCAGGGTCGGGACCGAAAAGCGCCATGATCGACGGGAAGGCCGACCGGTGCAGCCACGCCGTCACCTTGCCTTTGGCGTCGAGCCCGCCCTCCAGGTGCTGCGCGGTGACGGTGTGGTAGTAGCCGTGGTGGATCTCGTCGTCGCGCGTCCAGATGACCTTGACCGGCGCTCCGACCTCCTTGGACAGCAGCGCCGCTTCGACGATGAAGTCCGGCTTCGACTTGCGCCCAAACCCACCGCCGATGAAGGTCACGTGGAGAGTGACCTTCGACACGTCGATGCCCAGCGCGCCCGCCACTTCTTTCCGCGCCGTCTGCGGATCCTGCGATGGCGCCCAGACTTCGCACGCGCCGTCGCTCACGCTGGCCAGCGCCGCCGGCGGCTCCATTGTCGCGTGCGCCAGGTGTGGCACGTAGTAGTCCGCGCTCACGCGCGTGGCGGCCGATCCAAGCGCCGCGGCGGCATCGCCCTGGCTGCGGATGGCCGTGCCCTTTGCCTTGGACGAGGTCTCGAGCGCGGCGCGATACGCGGTCGAGTCGTACGTCGCGTTGACGCCGTCCTCCCACGTGATCTTCAGCGCGCTGCGGCCCAGAAGGGCCGCATGGGTGTTGCGGGCGACGACGGCCACGCCGCCGAGCTGACGAAACCCTGTCGGCAGCGGGGGCTCGGGCAGCCGGATCACGCGCTCGACACCGGGCACCTTCTCGGCGTCGGCCGACTGCACGGTGGCGACCTTGCCGCCGTACACCGGCGGCCGCGCGACCACGGCGATGCGCATCCCCGGCAGCGACGCGTCGGTGCCGTAGATTGCCGTGCCCGTCGTCATGGCCACGCCGTCGGCAAACGGAATCGCCTTGCCCAGATGGGGCAGCGACGACAGCGGCTTGAGCGTCAACCGCTCCTTGGCCGGCACGGGAACCGTGCGCGCCGCCTCCACGAGCGCGCCGAAGCCAAGCCGCCGGCCGCTGGCCGGATGGATGACCTCGTGCTTCTCGGTGCGGACGTCCCTGGCGGCAGCACCCCATTTCGTCGCGGCGGCCGCTTCGAGCATCAGACGCGCGGCGGCGCCCATCTCGCGCAGCGGCGTGAGGAAGTCGGTGACGCTGTGCGACCCGTCGGTGTTCTGCGATCCGTACGCCGGCTCGTCGCCATCGGCCTGGACGATGCGCACGCGCGCCCAGTCGGCGCCAAGTTCATCGGCCAGTGCCATGGCCAGCGTCGAGCGGATGCCCTGCCCCATCTCGGATCGATGCACCGTGATGCTGACCAGCCCGCTGGTATCAATCGCACAAAACACGTTGGGCACAAACGGGGCGGAACCAGCCGTCTGCGCGTGGACGATCCAGCCGTCGGTGAGGCTTGCGGCCAGACCGAAGGCGCCGGTAGCCGCCATCGTTTCCAGAAAGGCGCGACGCGAGACCGAGACCCGTGGGCTCATTTCGTGCCTCCCTGGGACGCGGTGCGGATGGCCGCGCGGATGCGAAGGTAGGTGCCACACCGACAGAGATTGCCGGCCATCGCAAGGTCGATCTGCTCGTCGGTCGGCTTCGGCGTCGCCTGCAGCAGCGCGGCGGCCTGCATGATCTGGCCGCTCTGGCAGTAGCCGCACTGCGCGACGTCGAGCGCGCGCCAGGCCTGTTGGACCGGGTGCATCCCGTCGGGGCTCAGCCCCTCGATGGTGACGACGCTTTTTCCCTCGGCGTTGCCGACACCAAGGATGCACGCCCGCACCGGCTGCCCGTCCAGATGCACGGTGCAGGTGCCACACAGGGCCATGCCGCACCCGAACTTCGTGCCGGTCAGGCCGAGTTCATCACGCAGGTACCACAACAACGGCGTCGCCGGATCGCCGTCGAAGGTGCGATCCGTACCGTTGACACGCAGTCGAATCATGGAAGGCGCTCCTGTGGCGGATTATATGCCGACGCACACCTGCAGGGCTGAAGCCCTGCCGCCACTACCGCAAAGCCGCCATATCGACGACGAAGCCTGGCGTAGCGTGCGGTCTAGTCGTCGATCACGAAGGTGACCATCATGTTCACCTGGTATTCGACGATCTTGCCGTCGTCGCACCGCACCTGATGTTCCTTCACCCAGGCGCCTTTGATGTGCCGCAGCGTCTTTGACGCTCTGGCAAGGCCCTGCACAATCGCATCCTCAAAGCTTTTCGACGAGGTCGCGCTGATCTCGGAGACCTTGGCTACCGACATGAAACCCTCCTTCTGACGTGGGGCGCCTGATGCGCGGACCAAGGTGGTCGCGCACGACTCGATCATATCGTCAACGCCGATCTTAACGATCTTGACGCCCGCTGCGGTCTGGCATAGCGTGACGACGCGTCAGGAGTCCACCTATGCGTCTGTCCCTTGCGCTGTTGCTCGTCTGCTCGCCGCTTGCCGCTGCCCAGGAAGCCCAGCCGGAGGGTCCGCGCCCCGACCGCGTGCAGATCAGCCCAGGCGTCGTGGACGCAGAGGTTGGGCAGACCCTTCGCTTCACGGCCACGGCGTATGACGCCAACGGCGGCGTGATCGCCGCCAGGCCGACGGCGTGGTTTGCCGCGCCCTTTGACGTCGGCGCCGCCGATGAGGAAGGCCTCGTCACCTTCTTTGCTCCAGGCGAGTTGAAAGTCGGCGCGATCGTCAACGGCAAGCCGGGCTGGGCGATGGTTCGTATCAAGCCGCAGGAGGTGACCGCGGTGGTCATCACGCCGCTCGGGGCCCCGCTGGTGCCGGGCGCGGCTGCGCGGCTCGAGGCAGCCACGTTCACCAAAGACGGCGTGCCGCGCGAGGGCGTCCTGGTGACCTGGAAGTCCGAGTCGCCGTCGGTCGCGACAGTGGACGCGGCTGGCGTGGTCACGGCCGTCGCGGCTGGACGCGCGGCCATCCGCGCGACCAGCGGCCAGGGCTCGACGACCAGCGTCGTCACAGTCGCCGCCAACACGGTGCCGACGCTGGCGATCGAACCGCGGCTGACGCGAGCGCGGACCGGCGACGTCGTGCGATTTTCGGCGAGAGGCGGCGGACGCGCGCTGCCGTCCGTGCAGTGGTCCGTCAACGGCGCCGGGGCCACGATCGACCCGGATGGCGGCTTTGTCGCCGAACGTCCGGGCACCTTCCTGGTCACCGCGACGTACGGCACGCGCGTGGCGACTTCGTCGGTGGTGGTCGAACCCCGCAACGTGCAACGTGCGCTCGAGCTGGTCGGCCGCACGCCCGCCGAAGACTTCCAGACCCTGGAACAGTGGACCTTCGGCGACTACCTGTATGCGACCTCGGCGCTCTCGGGCAAGTTGTGGGTGTACGACATCAGTCACCCGTCGGCCCCGACGAAGGTGGACGCGCTCAGCTTCGACGCGCGCATCTTGAACGACATCAGCGTGAGCTCCGACGGCACGATCGGCGTATTGAGCCGCGAGGGCGCGTCGAACCGCAAGAACGGCATCGTCTTTCTCGACACCTCCGACCCGGCGCATCCGAAGGTGCTGTCGGAGTACACCGAGACCGTGTCGGGCGGCGTGCACAGCGCGTACATCGACGGCCACTACGTATACCTCACCGACGATGCGACGGGATCGATGCGGGCGATCGACTTCGAGAACCCGAAGGCGCCAAAGGAGATCGGCCGCTGGGAGTTGCCCAGGCCCGACGCGAAGGTGTTCGGCAGCGCTGAGCTCGGCCAGATGACCGGCGGGCGCTACCTGCACGACGTACAGGTGAAAGACGGCCTGCTGTATGCCGGCTACTGGCGCGACGGGCTGGTGATCCTCGACGTCGGCAACGGGATCAAGGGCGGCAGTCCCACATCGCCGACGTTGGTGAGCCAGATCCGGTTCAACTACCACGAGCTGTACGGCCCGGGCTGGCTGGCCGGCGCGCACGCGGTGTTTCGCTACAAGAACTACGTGTTCATCGGCGACGAGGTATTTCCCGCGCAGTTCAACCTGGCCGCACGCGACGTCATCCCCGTCAAGGGCATCGTCCACATCGTGGACGTGTCCGACATCGAGCATCCGAAGAAGGTCGGCGTCTACGAGGTGCCCGAAGGCGGCGCGCACAACATGTGGGTGGAAGACGACGTGATGTACATGGGCTACTACAGCGCCGGGGCGCGCGTGGTGGACGTGTCAGGCGAGCTACGCGGGGACTTGTACCGACAGGGGCGCGAGATCGCGAAGTTGTGGACGGGCGATCCGAAGGGCTTCCGGCCCAACGCACCGTTCACGTGGGGCGCACAGCCGCACAAGGGGCTGATCTACTTCAACGACATCAACAGCGGCGTGTGGATTACCAGGCTCGCGCCGGCGCCGGCCGCGCCAGCAACGACCACGGCGGCACGCTGAAGAATGACGAGCTACGAACTACGAGTTACGAGTACGAGATTTCACAGATTTGGGTTGAGGCGCGCAGCATCCGCGGGATTTCGGACTCGTAACCCATCACTCGTAGTTCGTAGTTCGCAATGCGTCAGTGTGATTCTGGCAGCACGTCGATCCCGCCGGCCTGCGGCGACACATCGGCGGTGGCGACGATCGTCATCGTCGTCAGGTCGAGCACCTCGACGGTGCCAGGTTCGGCGGCGACGCCTTCCACCGAGACAAACCCGTAGCGGTCGTCCGGGCTGACGACCACACCGTGCACGACGCGGCGCTTCGTGGGCACGCGCGCCAGCTCCGCTCCCGATGCGATGTCGATCAGCGAGACCGACTGCCCGCGGCGGTTGGTGGCCAGCAGCCGCCGGCCGTCGTACGTGACGGCGAGGTTGTAGACCCCGGGCCCGGCCGGCAGGCGTCGCACCAGCGTCCACGCCTCCACGTCGATCTCGACGATCTCGCTGGACCCGTTGCACGCCACGAACACGCGCCGGCCGTCAGTGGACGGCTGCGCCCAGGTGGGCGAGCATGCCGTGCTGCCCGGTGGCGGCGGCTCGGCGCCGTGCCCGCCGTGGCCGGCAGGGGTAGCGCTCGATCGTGCCGCGGGCGCGCCGGAGGCGCCGCTTTCCCCGCCCCTGGTGACCGTGAAGTGCCGCGCGACCTTCAGTGTCCGCGTGTCGATCTCGACCAGCGCGTCGTCCATCATGCACGCCGAGTAGTGCTTTGTGCCCTGCGTGTTGAGGCGAGAGCCGTGCGGCATCAGGCACGTCGGAATGCGCGCGATCTCGAGCATCCCGCCGGTGGCCACCACCGATACCGACGAGGGCACGCGATCGCCGTGGAGGTTGAAGTTGACGACGAAGGCGAACTCGCCGTCGGGGGTCACCTGCGCGGTGGCCGGGAACATGCCGAGCGTGACGTGGCCCAGCGGCCGGTCGTCGGCGGTCGCCAGCCGCCACAACGTGCCGTTGGGCTGGCCATGCGCGAAGGTCACGAAGTACGACTTGCCGTCGGGCGCAACGGCCAGGCCATGCGGGCCGTCGATGTCGTTGGGCATGAGGCCGACGGGAATGGTGCGATCGACCGAGAGCGTCACGCCGTCGAAGGCGAGATGACTGATCGCATCGGCCGCCTCGGAGGCGACGATGACGTGGTAGGAAGGGGCGGTGGAGGCGGTGACGCCGAGGGCCAGCGCCAGGGTCGTCAGGAACAGACGCACGGGAGAATTGTAGAAGTGCGAAGTGCCAAATGCGAAGTGCAAAGTACGAAATGGCGCAGATTCAAGGCGGATCTCCTGAATCAGCCGAATTTCATACTTCGCACTTCGCACTTCGCATTCATAAGTACAAGTGCAGCTGCGCCAGAAAGATCTGCGTGGTGATGTCGGAGGTGCGGTTGCGGTCGCGATAGTAGTTGAGGTTGACGTTGAAGTGGGTGCGCGGAAGAAGCACCGTCCCGACGCCGAAGCGGAGCAGGTCGGGCACTGCGGCGCCGCCGCCGACACGCGCCTGCGGCGTCACCGTCAGCCAGATGCCGCGGTACACCTCGAGCGAGGTCTCGTTGACCACGACGTACGACGTCGCTGTTGCGCCCTCGCGGAACTGTCCATCCACCTGCGTCCACGTGGTCAGCCGCGAGGTCGGCGCGTAGCCCAAGGCCACCCCGGCCGATCCCAGGCGCGGCTCGAGGTCGGATTCGGCGCGGTACAGGCCGGAGGCCGCCAGCGACGTCCGCGATCCCAGATCGATCTGAACGCGCCCGGTCGCCGTGAACGCCGAGCGCCCGTCGTCGTCGATCACCGACTCTGCGCGTCCCGGGCCGACCGATACCTGCGTCAGATAACGGCCGCGCGTGTGGCTGAGCTCGAGGCCGTAGATCTGGTCGTACTGCGCCAGCCCCAGATAGCTGCGGTTGTACGACGTGTGGTCGGCGAAGCGCACGCCGTAGGCGGGCAGGTACCGCCCGGCGCGAAAGCCAAGCCCTTCGGCGGGCTGATAGCCCGCCCAGTACTCGGACGAATCCAGCGTGAAGCCGTCCTGCTCGAGCTCGCGGCCGACCTGACCGTAGAACAGCCAGTCCTTCGCCCGAAACGACGCATGCACGTCGGCGTTCATCAGCAGGTTGCGGTCTACGCTCGTGCCGAGGAACGAGTAGTGCAGGAAAGACGGCCGCAGTTCGACGCCAAGCTGCACGGGCCCGAGCGACTCGCCGAGCGCGCCCCAGAGAAAGGACTCCTCGCCTGGCTTGGGATCCATGTCGCCATGGGACGGCATGGGCGCACCGGTCGTGGACAGCTCGTGATGTGACAGCGACCGGCCGTAGGCGCTCAACAGCCCGCCGCCGGTGGGCGACACATGGCAGGTCGTGCAGCGCGTGTACTGTTTCGAGAGGAACCTGGGCTCGGCCGACGCGCCAGACGCCAGCGCCCCGACCACCCACACAGCCAACCAGACGCGCACCGACACACCCGTCATCGAGCACTCCCGAATTTGACCTTCACCTGCACCTGGTCCTTGACCCCGACGCCGAGATAGCGCGGCTCGGGGATGCCGAAGTCGGGCAGGTTGACCGGGAAGCTCGCGTCGACCCGGACGTCGGCGCCCGCGCGCGCGATGCGTACCTGTCCGCTCACCGGCTTGCGTGTCCCGTGCACGAGCAAGGTCGCTGTGAACGTCGTCGCGCCGCTCGCCGTGGCGGCCTCGCCTTTCAGCACGATCTCGGACAGCACGGCACGCTCGAAGAGGTCGCCCTTGCCGACCTCGAGATAGCTGTCGCGCATGTGCGTGTTGCGAAGGCCGATCCCGGTGTCGAGCGTCTTGAGGTCGACGACGACCTCGCCGGTGAGCCGCGATGGCTGCGCGGGGTCCACCGCCAGGTGGCCCGACAGGCCGCGTGTCCTGGCCTCGAAGCTGCCGCCCACGGTGAGCGGACACACCACGACGAGCTCGCCAGAGGCGACGCGCCAGGCCGCTGATTGCGCGCCTGCGGCCGCCGGCGCTGCCGACTGGGCCGCCACGGCAAGAGCGATGGCGCCGGTGAGCGCCAGGTGTCGGCCTGGAACGAGGAAGCCGCGCATCAGAGCGTGATAGTCAACGTCGTGCCGGCAAACTGCGTGGGGAACGTCCGCAGGGACCGGGTGGCCGGGCCACTCTGGACCTGACCGGCAGTGTTGAACTGCGAGCCATGGCACGGGCACACATAGGTCGGGGTGCGGAAGCCGGTGATGGTGCAGTTCTCGTGCGTGCAGATGGCCGTGAGCGCCGCAAAGGCGTCCTGAGCGGTGCGAGCCACCAGCATGTCCCCGCTCGACGAGCGCACCAGCGCGGCGCCACCGACGGTGGCCAGAGGCGATGCCCCATCGACGGCCACCGTGACCGTGCCTCCCGCGACTGTGCCGTTGACCACCGTGAGCGGCGGCGCGGTGTTGCCGCCTCCTGGCCCCGCGGGACTGCCGCCACCGCCGCAGCTCTGCAGCACCGACCCCAGCGCGACCGCAGTCGCGGCATGGCAGGCCGACACGCAGAACTCACGCCGGGATTTCGTACAGATCAGTTCGGTCGAGTCGCTCATCGTCAACAGTCTCCCCGGGCAGCGGTGTAGCAAGCCGAGTGCCCGAAGGGCCTGATGAGAAAGAGCCAGTGTTTTTCGGGCTGGACGAGTCGAGGCGCCCGAGGGCTTTCGTGGCTCGTCGCCGGTTTACGTCGCTCGGCGTGGACAGGGTGTCCCTCAAGCCGGACAGCTCACAGGAGACCAAGGAGGCCATGAGGTTCACATCACTTCGTACTCGGCCTTGCCCACGAATGTGTCGGTGAGCCGGCTCCGAATCAGCGTGATCGCTAGATGCGTGATGTCGATGCCGATCCAGCGACGATTGAGTTTGTGCGCCGCCGTAATCGTTGTGCCGCACCCGCGGAACGGATCGCAGAATTGGCTACGCCCCTTGGTGGGCCTCGTTGCAGGAACTGCGCCGTTCGGCGTCTTTCATTGAAAAGTGTGCGGGAAAACTGCTGGCGTGGCGCTTGCTCTCGCTGGGCCTATGGCCTGGAGTCACGCTGACGTCAACGCGCTCACCGAGAAAGTCATCGGCGCCGCGATCGAAGTGCACCGCGCGCTGGGACCAGGACTGTTGGAGCGCGTGTACCGGGAATGCCTCATCGTCGAGCTGACAGCTGCGCAGCTCTGTTTCCAGAGCGAGATGTCCCGCGGGGCTTCTCATGAACTTCAACACCACAAGCCTGCGGTCCGGCCTCAGACGCCTCGATCACCCCGACCTGCACGTGAAGGACAGGAGCATCCCCCGACCCTCCTGATCTCCTGGTCTCCTGTTAAGGAGCAGTCCTTCCCTGATCTCGAGGGGTCACACTTCCACGATCACACTCGAACACGTCAGCGCGCCTTCGGCCTTGGCCAGCTCCGACAGGTCCACGTCGCGTGTGACCACGCCTCGCGCGCGCAGGATGGCGGCGGTCCGCGGGCAATTGCCGGCCACCAGCGTCACGCCGCCAAGCGTCAGCGTGTTGCCGGCACATGGCTCGTCCGGGTCTACCGCAACCACCGTCACCCCGGCGAAGACGCGTGGGTCGACCCACGCTGGATTGGCGAGGACGTAGTGCGGCGGCACGAACGTGCACGCGGTCTTGAGATGCAGGCAGCCGTCCAGATCCACGCCCTGGACCTGATAGCCCCACGGGGCGAGCAGGGCGCCAAGATCGTTCACGCCGGCCTGGTTCGTGCGGCCCGAGCGGCCGACGTACAGCGTGCGGCCGACACGCATGACGTCGCCGCCTTCAAGCGTGGCCTCGTCTGACAGGCGGAGCAGGCGTCGATAGGCCGAGAGCGCCAAGGCGATCGTCCCGGTCTCACTGGCTCGCGAGGCGACGCCGGGCCGGGTGATCACGGCCACCTCATCGACGACGACAGCCGTGTCTTCGACAAAGACGCCGTCGGGCGCATCTGGCAGCGGCGCGATGGCCTCGACCCGCGCGCCAAGGCTCTGCAGGATCTCGCAGTAGGCGCGGTGCTGGGCCACGGCGCGTTCAGCGTCGATGGCGACGCGACCCAGATGCGTCAGCACGCAGTCGGCCAGCCGTGGGCTGACCTCGCGCACCAGCGCGACGATCGACCTCACAGATGGCGTGACCATCGCGCGACTGCTCCTGGGACGCGTGTGAAACCTGGGAAACCTGAGGACCGACTAGACTTCTTCCTTCTCCTCGACTTCGACCTCAGCAGGGAACTCGTCGCCCCAGGGGTGGGGCTGGGGGCCAGGCACGATGCCGGCGATATCGGGGTCTTCCCCGCCGCTGGCTTCAGGCACGAGCGACTTGCGTTCCTTGGACTCGATCCGGCGTGCCGCCTTCTGCTGCGCCTTTTCCTGGCGCGCGCGCTCGCGCGCCCGCTTGTTCTGTGTCGGTCTGGATTTTTGCATAGGCTCTCTTGGGGTCCGCCGCGTTCACCGAGGGCTCGAGGCGAGCCTCTACTATAGCCCGACGTGCCAGGTACTGTTAAGGGTACCGTAGCGCGCGACTTAACAGTACCTGGCACCCCTGGGACCCTTAGAATGTTGGGCGAATGGCCCGGTCTTTCGTCCGCGCCGCGGTGGCGGCAGTGCTCGGCGCGCTGGCCGGCGCAGCTGGCCTGGCGCTGGTCTACCGAAGCGCGCCCGGGGTGTCGCTGCCGCTGGATCGGCCGATGCCGCACGTCCTGGCAGGTGTCTACGGTGTCGAGCGCAGCGGCGAGCTGACCTTCGTGTGGACCGGGCCGCGGGCCTCGGTGAGCCTGCCGGGCCTTGACCGGCACGCGACCTGGCGTTGCGCCGTGCGCCTGCGCGGCGGACGCGCCGCGGGCGTGACGCAACCCACCGTCGCGATCGACGTCGACGGCGTGCCAGGCGCACGGGCCACGGCCACCAACCTCTTCGAAGACGTCGGGGTCGACGTGCCGCCCCGCCCGGGGCAGGACGGCCTTGCCCTGACCATCGCCAGCACGCCGACCTTCGTGCCCGGTCCAGGCGATCGACGCGAGTTGGGTGTCCAGGTGGGTCACATCGCATGCACACCGACTGACGGCATCGCGTGGCCGCCGCGTCGGGCGGTGGTGGTCGCCGCGACCGCAGCCGCGACGTTCGCCGTCGCGCTGGTCGTGCTGGGCGCGCCGCTGTGGCTGGCGCTGGGGGCGGCAACCGCCGTCGCTGGCGCGCAGGCGCTGGCGATCGCGGCCGGTCCGGCGCCCTACACGCCCTATCTCGATCGCGTGCCGTGGCTGGCGAGCCTGCCGACGGTGGCGGCAGTGACGATGGCCGGGGCGATTGCATGGCGCACTGGCCGGAACGCACGCCCGGAAGTGCGCTTCGTCCTCGCGTATTCGAGCGTGGCGCTGTACCTGCTGCTGCTGGCGGTGCTGCACCCGTCAAAGGCACTGATCGACGCGCAGTTCCACGCCCACCGCCTCGAATGGGTGCACTCGGGCCGCTACTTCTTCACGCAGCCGATGCCGGATGGCGTGGCGTTTCCGTACGCGATCGCGCTCTACGTCGTGTCGATGCCGTGGATGGCACTGACCCGCGACCACGTCGCGCTGCTTCGCGTCGTGGTCTGCACGACGCACATCCTGGCCGGCCTGCTGCTCTACGTCGCGATCGTGCGTCGCTGGCAGGACCGCCTGGCTGGCGCCCTCGCCGTGGTCCTCTGGAGCCTCGTGCCTCAGTGGTTCCTCGTCGTAGGCAACGCGAACCTCACCGCCGCGTTCGCGCAATCGGCCGCGACCGCGACGCTGCTCACCGCGGCGATCCTCGCCCTCGGCTCTCGCGACGTCCTCCACGCCGTGGCGCTGTTCCTGCTGGCATCGGTGGCGTTTCTGTCGCACGTCGGCACGTTCCCGCTGCTCCTGGTGACGCTAGGGCTGCTGGCGCTCTCGTGCTGGTGGCTTGGCGGCGACACCGAGCGCGCGCCTGCCCGATGGATTGCCGTTACTGCCGTGGCCGCGGCGATCTTCTCGGTCGTGGCGTACTACGGCCAGTTCGTCGACGTCTACAGGTCGCTCTACCGCGTGAGCGGCCACCAGACGACGGTGGCCGGTGCCGCCAGCAGCGGAGCCACCGGGGGGGTGGCACCAGTGCCGGGCGTCCTGCCTCGGGGCGGCCCCACGCCGTCAACCGCCATTCGTATCGCCACCTGCCTCGACGTGGGCGTGGAAGCCGTAGGCTGGCCGCTCGTGCTGCTGGCGCTGGTCGGCGCCGTGCGACTCATCGCGACCCGATCGCGCAGCCGCCTGACGCTCGCGGCGCTGGCATGGGCCGCCGCGGGCGCTGCGTTTCTCGCAGCCGCCGTGCTGATGCCGGTCGAGGACAGGTTCTACCGGTACAACGTCGAGTTCATTGGCCGCGTGTACTACGCGACCTGGCCGGCGGTGATCGTCGTGGCCGCCGTCGGGGGTGCCTGGGCGTGGCGCGCACACATGGTGTGGCGCGCGGCCGGCGCGGCGCTGGTTGCCGGCGCCGGTGCAGTCGCGGCACAGCAATGGTGGAACTGGATCGGGTAGGCTGCCAGCGACGGGCGACGATCAGATGTCAGGGGGACCCATGGACGGGCTGATGATGGACGTGCCGCTGTCGATTCCCCTGCTCCTGCGAAGGACCGAGGCGCTGTTCGGCCACAAGCCCCTGGTGACGCGACGGGCCGATCGCAGCCTCCAACGCTGCACCTACGGCGAGTGCCTGCGCCGTGCACGCGGACTGGCCGCGGGGCTGGCGAGCCTTGGCGTCACGCCGGGCGACCGCGTGGGCACGTTTTGCTGGAACCACTCGCGCCATCTCGAGGCGTACTACGGCGTGCCGGCGTCAGGCGCCGTGCTCCACACACTCAACATCCGCCTGCACGCCGACGAACTGGCCTACATCATCACGCACGCCGGCGATGCAGCGATCATCGTCGACAAGGTGCTCTGGCCCGCGTTTGCCCCCGTGCGTGAGCGCCTGGGCAATATCCCGATCATCGTGATCAGCGACGATGGGGATCTGCCGCCGGGGACAATCGACTACGAGCAGGTGGTCGCCGCCACGGCGCCGTCTGATTCGCTGGCCGACATCGACGAGGGCGCGGGCGCGTTGATGTGCTACACGTCGGGCACGACGGGCCGCTCCAAGGGCGTGCTGTACTCGCACCGCTCGATGGTGTTGCACGCGCTCACGCTGAGCCTGCCCGACTGCCTCAACCTGCGCGAGTCCGACGTCGTCCTGGCCGTCGTTCCGATGTTCCACGTGAATGCCTGGGGTCTGCCCTTCGCGTGCGCGATGCTCGGCAGCGCACAGGTGCTGCCGGGGCCCTGCCTGGACGCGGCCAGCCTGGTCGAGTTGTTCGAGTCCGAGCGCGTCACGGTGACTGCAGGCGTGCCGACGATCTGGCACGGGGTGCTCAAGTACCTCGACGAGCATCCGGGTCACGACCTGTCGTCGCTGCGGGCGATGGTCGTCGGCGGCGCCGCCATTCCCGAGTCGACGATTCGCGCCTTCGACACGCGGCACGGCCTGCACATCGTGCACGCGTGGGGCATGACCGAGACCAGCCCGATCGGGACGATCAGCCGCGTCCCATCCGAGCTGGCGTCGGCGCCGCCAGACTACCAGTACGCGTGGAGGGCCACGCAAGGCCGCCCGGCGCCGATGGTGGAAATCCGCGCGCGCAGCGAGCAGGGGCTCGTCGCGTGGGACGGCATGACGATGGGCGAACTGGAAGTCCGTGGGCCGTGGGTCGCCGCGGCGTACTACCCGGGCGACGTGGCGATGGACCGGTGGACAGACGACGGCTGGTTCCGCACCGGCGACATCGTGACGATCGCGCCCAGCGGTTGCGTGACGATCCAGGACCGCGCCAAGGACCTGGTGAAGTCTGGCGGCGAGTGGATCAGCACCGTGGCGCTGGAATCGGCGCTGGTGGGGCACCCCTGGGTCAGCGAGGTGGCCGTGGTGGCGGTGCCGCATCCGCAGTGGGGCGAGCGTCCGCTGGCCGTGATCGTGCCGGTGGCAGGATGCCAGCCGACGATCGAGGAACTGCGTACGTTCCTGGCACCGCGCTTTGCGAAGTGGTGGCTTCCCGACGCGGTCGTGCTCGTCGATCACCTGCCGAAGACAGGCACCGGCAAGCTCAAGAAGCACGAAGTGCGGGCGATGTTCAAAGAACAATTTGCCCAGGAGCAACGGCCATGACGATGCATGTGTTCGCGATCGTGCTGGTGTCCTGCGTGTGGCTGGCTGCGGCGCGGACCGACGCGCGCCAGAGTCCGGCGCCCGGACAGGCCTACGAGGTGTGGGTCGTGGACCAGTCCGACAGCCGCGGCAAGGACCACGGCGGAACGCTCTACATCTTCTCGGGCAGTGCGCTGACCGGTGACGGCGCCTCGGCAGCCACCCCGGCCGCTGCCGTGGACCTCGGAGCCGAGACCTCCGCGCTGTGCCGTGAGCGCACTGGCGCCAATCCGGTGCGCCCCCACATGGTGCTCTTCAACCGCGAGCACACGCATGCCTCGCTTGCCTTCGTCGCCAGCGGCCACGTCGTGCTGCTGGACGCCGCCTCGCGCACGCCTCTCGATTGCATCCGCACGACCAAGTCGGCGACCGGCCAGCAGGCGCACGCGGCGTTTCCGTCAGCCGACGGGTCCTACGTGATAGTCGCCAACCAGAACGGCAAGCGGCTCGAGCGCATCGACGCCAATTTCGCATCGAACACGTTCACCCATAACCCGCGCGCGACGCTCGATCTGGCCACCTGCACGACGCCGAGCGGGGGGCCATGTCAGGCGCCCGGGATCCGGCCCGACAACGCGCCGATTTGCCCGGTCGTCACGGAGGCGAGCGACCTGGCATTTGTGACGCTGCGCGGCGGCGGCCTGTTGGTCGTCGATCCGCGCGCGACGCCGATGCGTATCGTCGCCGAGTACGACATGACAGCGGTGAAGGGGAACGGATGCGGCGGTGCGGAGGTGACGGGTCAGATGTACGTCAATTCCGGGGGCCGACCCGGACCGATGCAGCATCTGCATCAGTATGGCTTCGATGTCTATCGGTTCTCGCTCGACGCATTCAGGGGCAAGTCGGAACCATTCCCGGTCAACTCGCCTTCGCCGACGCTGGCCTTCACGGCCGAGGGCGAGCGCGACAGCCACGGAATCGCGCTCACGGGCAACGGCGCGTACGCCTGGGTCATGGACCGGCACCAGGACGTCGTCGAGGTGCTGGCGACCAAAGACGACGCGCACGCGGGCACCATCACGCTCAACGGCACGCTCACCAGCAACGCTGCGCCCGATCTCACCGACACGTCGCCGGCGGGCGATCTGGTGTTCGTCGCGCTTCGGGGGCCGACGCCGTTGAGCGGAGATCCCCACAACGCGACAGGGGCCACGCCCGGCCTGGGCATCATCGAGGTCACCGACGCCGGCCGATCCGGGCGGCTACGGGCCATCGTACGGATTACCAACGTCGGCGCCGACGGCGTGGAGCGCGGGGATCCGCACGGCCTCCGGGTGAGGCGCGTGCGGTGATCTGACGGCACGGTCACGGCGTTCCGGGTGGCGGTTTCGATGGTAGAATTCTGCCATGACTTCTACCATCGACGCCGCCGGCCGCATCGTCATTCCCAAGGCGCTGCGCGATCGCCTGGGCTTTCGTCCCGGCGCGGCCCTCGAGCTCCGGGAGCGGGACGGTCACCTCGAGATCCAGCCCGCGCCGACCACGATGTCGCTGGTCAGGCGCAAGCGTGGCGTCGTCGCGGTCCCGGCTCGCGCGTTGCCCGCGCTGACCGATGACCTCGTCAGAGACACCATGGAGAGGACTCGCCGGTGATCGCGCTGGACACCAGCGTCGTGGTCGCCGCGTTCGCGACCTGGCATGAGGGTCACGCGTCGGCCATTGCCGCCCTGTCGGACGGCCCGCGTCTGCCGGCACATGTGCTGGTCGAGACCTACGCGGTGCTGACGCGCCTGCCTCCACCGCATCGGGCACCCGCCGACGTGGTCGAGGCGTTTCTCGGCGAGCATTTCACGGCAGCGCTGCTGACGCTACCAGGGCCCGCCCAGCGCGAGATGCTGCGCCTGGCCGTTCGCCGGGGTCTGGGCGGAGGCGCGATCTACGATGCGCTGGTCGCAGCCACGGCAAAGCATGCCGGAGCCACGTTGCTGACACGCGACCGGCGCGCGACGCCGGTGTACGAGGCCGTCGGGGTGCGTTTCGAGGTGCTGTCGTAGAGGCCTGCCCCTTGCTTCAGCGCAGTCGCGCGACGGCTGGGTGTCACCGGGACTGGCCATGGCGGACCATACGGCCCTCACCGGCGCAGTGGACGCCGACATCGCCGCCCGCTGGCGCGTCATCCAGGCGCTGGCCCACGCGGCGGATCCGCCGAGTGCCTGATCGCTTCGAGCGCGAAATGGCGTGCGTGCGCCCCGCCGCGCTACAATGATGTTCGTGATCACGCGCGGTATTCGCGAGTTCGTCTCACGTGACTGGGGCGCGGCGCGCGAGGCCAAAGACGCGTACTGGGGCGAGCGCGTCGCCCGCCTCGGACCGCTGGAGGGCTGGCGCATCGCCGACGAGCTGAGGCGCCAGGCGCTCCTGCAGCACCCCGGCTGGCCTCACGCCGAAGACCGCCGTCGGGATGTGCTCGATCACGTGCGCCTCGCCGAGCGATTGCATCGTGCCGATTCAGCCCGCCGCCGTTGACCTCCTGACGGCCCTGTCGAGGGTCATGGCGCGCTGGGGGCGGTGGTACGTGTTCGGCGCCCAGGCGGTCATCGCGTACGGCGTGCCACGACTCAGCGCCGACGTCGACGTGACGGTGCAGCTGGTCCTCCGATGAACCGGAGCGCTTCGTCCGCGACATGGAAGCGTCCGGTTTTTCTCTCAGGGCCGACGATCCAGACTTCGTGCGACGCACCCGCGTCCTCCCGTTCGTCCACGTCGCGACGGCCATGCCACTCGACGTGGTGCTGGCGGGCTCCGGTCTCGAAGACGAATTCCTCGATCGCGCGCGAGATGTCGACATGGGCGGCACCATCGTCCCGCTGATCGATCCCGAAGACCTGATTATCGCCAAGATCCTCGCGGGGCGACCCAAAGACATCGAGGACGCACACGGCATCTGGCGCCTTCGGGGGCCAAGCCTGGACGCCAGCCGGATCCGGCACACGTTGCAGCTGCTCGAGGAGGCCCTGAGCCAGGGCGACCTGCTCACCGGCTTCGAGCTGATCCGGCGAAGGGTCGAGGTAGCGGACCCGTCCTACCGATCGACGCCCCCACGGACTCCTGGCCACACGTCGTCGATCACCGACCACCGACGCCGGCCGACGCCCATCACCACCGTGCCCGACATGATCCCGCGCTGGACGTCGCTGCATCTGAAGCCTCCCTCGTCCTCTCACGCTACTTGGAGTCGCCTGCGTCTCGCCCTTGATTCGCATGCGAGCGGCCGCCGGACATGTGGCGGATGACGACACGCACCACGTCATCCCACCCATGCGCCTGCCCTTTCTCGACCGGCGCGACGAAGCGGGGCGGCTCACGGCCCTGTTCAAACGCAGGGACGGCGGCCTCGCAGTGGTCTACGGGCGGCGGCGCCTCGGAAAATCGCGTTTGCTGCTGGAGGTCCTCCCGAAGCGCCGCGGGATCTACTACATCGCCGACGACCGCGAGGCCTCGCTGCAGAGGCGGGCGCTCGCCGGGGAGATCGGTCGTCTCCTGCCTGGCTTCGCGGACGTCGTGTACCCCGATTGGGAGGCGCTGCTTCGACGCTTCTGGTCGGAGGCGCCCCGGGGGACCGTCCTTGCCATCGATGAGTTCCCCTCGCTCGTGGCCTCGGCAGCCGAGCTGCCGAGCCTTCTGCAGAAGGGCGTCGACCAGGCCTCGGGCCAGCGCGTCTACCTCGTCCTCAGCGGTTCCTCTCAGCGGCTGATGCACGGTCTCGTTTTGGACCGCGCCGCGCCCCTCTTCGGTCGAGCCCGCGAGATCCTCCGGATCGGCCCTCTTCCCGCGGGCTACATCCGGCAGGGACTCTCGCTGCGCGATCCCGTTCGCGCCATCGAGTCCTTCGCGGTGTGGGGAGGAGTGCCTCGGTACTGAGCCTCGATCCGCTGGAGTACGAGATCGTCAAGCGCGAGGCCAAGGCGTTGGGGATTTCGGTTGCGGAGTCCGTACGGCGGGCGCGACGCTCGTGACGTGAGCAGGTCCGCGGGCAGCGCGCCTCTTACCTCGACGCCTCATCCCTTCGGCAGCGCCGGCGGGGTCGGACGGGGTCGTTCGCGCAACAACGAGATGCTCTCGCGAACGCGCTCCGCCATGCGGATTTTTTCCGGCCACGTCAGGGACTGGCGGCTCTTCTGCCATTCGGCCTGCCGCTTCAACAGGTCGTCGACATCAGTCATTCAGAAACTTCCGTTCAAATCGCCGCCAGCTCTGGGCCAAGCCGTGCCGGGCCGCCAGTTCCCTGATGGCGTCCCGGGTGACACTGCCGGATTCGAGCAACGCTAAGATACGGGTCAGGTCCTTGGCGCGCCCCACGCTCAGCGCAATGACGGCGAGGTGGTCCGCGCGGACCACGCGGAATGCCACGCCCTCGAAGTCGGCGGTCACCGCCTGCTCCATCGCCTCCTCGGTGAGGGAACTGAAGGCGGGCACAAACTGCGTGGGCCACGCACCGACACGAATGGCTTCGCCTTCAGGCCGATATCCTTTCGCGGCGCAGAACTCGTAGATGCCGCCGAGGACGTCGAGCCTGTCCTCGGCGTTCACTGACACGAGCACGTCGGCATCAAGCGTCGCCACGGCTTCGGTGTACCGCATCTGCGCGGTGGCGCCAAACAGCGCGTAGTTCCGGATCACGCCGACCCGTTGCAACTCATTGAGCAACTGGGCCAATTCCTTCACGACGTCATTCTACCGAAACTGGACGTGCGCCCTGCTCCGCGACGAGGTGAAGCCCGGGTGCGCGACCGGACCAGTATCCAGGACGTCACGCCCCCGACATTTCGGGGCCGTCCCACGAGGATTCTGGCTGGCTGCTCGCAGTCGCCGCCGACGGTCACCTCAACCGCTCCAGCTGCGTCATCCGCGCCGGCATCCAATCTGCCGCCACCGGCGAAACAATGAAGACACTCCTCAACGGACCGCTGCTGCGGCCCGGCGGGATCTGACCCCCTGCCGG
>JAENWD010000119.1 GCA_016650245.1 Vicinamibacteria bacterium | reverse complement strand
GGCACCAGTTCGTCGGCGCCTCCGTGGACCAGCAGCCACGGCACGCTGATCCGTGCCGCCTGCGCCGTGACGGATCCGATGCGAGCGGCATCGTCGGCCAGATTCGACGACCACGGGCACTCGGGCTTGTCCAGCATCGGCATGCCTGGAGTCAGGTGGCCGAACTGCGCGCGCATGAACGCGTCGACGTGCACCATGCCGGCCAGCGACACCAGGCAGGTGATGCGCGGATCGTCGGCCGCACGCATCACGCCGACCGCGCCGCCCATGCTGTGGCCGGCGAACGCGATCTTTTCGACACCCCCTGCCACGAGAGCATCGATGACGCTGCCCAGGTCGCCTACTTCTTTGGTGGGGACCGAATCCTCGAAGCGGCCTTCCGAGCTGCCGTTGCCCGCAAACGACACGCGCAGGGACGCCAGCCCGGCCTCGGACAACGCATCGGCGAGCGCGGTCAGCAACGGGCGGTCTTTGTGCGCCGTCACGCCGTGCGCGATGACGACGACGGCGCGGGGCACGCCTGAGTGGATGTGGGTTCCCCCGGCGGCCTGACAGGTGACGTCCAGCCGCTCTCCTTGCGCGTTGCGGATGATGCCCAGCGCCGCGCTCATCGGCCTTCGACGAGCGCGATCAGGCGATCGACCGCCTCTTCGACAAACGCCGGGTCCTCGGCGTGGGCCGCGCGTTCAACGATCTCGATGCTCGCCGGCACGTGCGCCTTCAGCTCCGCAAAGAAGATCGCGTCGTCTTTCGGGTCGTTGAGGGGTCCGCCCGGCATCGCGTACCGACCGGTGCCCAGCGTCGGGATCATCAGCACGGCGTTGCCGCGGGTGGTCTGCAGACGCCTGCCCGCCTCGCGCGCCACCTGGCGCAGCTCACGCGCATTCAGGCGGGGGGCGAGCACGACTTCGTTGTGCCAGACGTGCTTGTGCGTCTTCCATCGATCCGGCAGCACGTGCGGCGTCGAGACGAGGATGCCGACGTGCTCGGCGCCGCCGGGGACGATCACCTGCGGCAGCCCCAGCGAGCCGGCCACGGTCAGGCGTTCGGGGCCTCCTGCCCGCAGGCCGTGAAACAGCTCGTCGCTGATCTCGCCCATCGCGTAGTCGAAGACCGCGCCGATGATGCCCTGCCGCATCATCAGCTCCATCGCACGCCCGCCGGTACCGACGGCGTGAAATACGATCGACTCGTAGCCGCGTTTCTCGAACAGCTCCTGCGCGTGCAGCGTCCCCTGCGTCAGCACGCCCAGGTTCGAGATGCCGATGAGCGGCTTGTCGCCTTTCTTGCGCTTCTTCGCGAGTTCCACCTTGACTTGCGCCATGCCGTGGGCCGCGCCGGCGGCACTGGCCAGCACCTTGCGCATGAAGGCGTTGAGGCCCAGGATGTCGCCCACCGAGAACATCATCGTGATGTCCGAGATGCCGACGTAGGGCGAGGTGTCGCCCGACGCCACAGTGGACACCATCACCTTCGGCAGCCCATACGGCAACGCCCGCATCACCATCGTCCCGGTCGCCGTGCCTTGCAGGCCGCCCAGGCCGATCACGCCGTGTACCTTCCTGGCCTTGATGCGCTGCAGCAGCAGCGTGGTGGCCCCGGCGGCCATCACGGGCTGGGTGGCGTCCCGGGTGGGGTTCTTCTTGAGCGCCGTGAGTGTCGTGCCGCCAGCGCGCGCGACCTCGGCGCGGGTGATGTCGGCCCGTGCGGCCGGCGTGCCCAGGACGCCCATATCGATCAGGAGCGCGCGGCTGCCCAGCGTCTTCAGCTGTTGACGCAGGAACCCGGCCTCCTGGCCCTTCGTGTCGAGCGTCGCGAGAACGGCGATGACCTTGGGCATTTGGCGCTACCGGTTCGAGAAGCGCAGGGCGGCGAAGGTCCGGGCCTGTTCGGAGACGGCGCGCTCGATCGGGATGCGCTCGGTGGACGAGCCGGTCCAGAAGCCGTCGCAGCTGGTGTGGTCCAGCATGAACTGCGCGTCCTCGGGCGTCTCCATGGCCGCGCCGTGCGCGACCAGGATGATGTCCTTCTTCAGAGCGCGAAGCTTCCGGTTCGCGGCCTCGGTGCGCTCGGCGGTCTGCTCGATGGTCTCGCCCGAGTCGTACCCCTTCAGGCCGCCCTTGGTCGTCCCGGCGTGGAAGCAGAAGATGTCTGGCTGCGCCTCGCCCACCAGCCGCAGGCTGTCTTCCTCGTCAAACGCCAGCGCGACCGACACCATGTCCAGCTCTCGCGCCAGCGTCAGCATGTCGATCTCGTGCTGCAGCGTGATGCCCGCGCTCGACAGCACCCGGAACAGGTTGCTGTCCTTGTCCACGTAGGAGATCGACGGCCCGATATTGGAGGCCGAGTAGACGCCCATGGCCTTCAACTGCTCGAGGACGCTGCGCATGTCCTTGAGCGGGTCGTTGGCGTTGATGCAGGCGCAGACGAACGCGTCGCCGTTGATCGCCGGCAGGATGTCCTGCTGCGTGTAGTCCAGCGTCTGCTTGTTGGAATCGAGGATCGGCCAGAGCATCGACATCGTGCCCATGCCGTTGGCGCGCAGCCGGGCGCCCGAGAAGGTGTTCACGCAATCCACGCCGGCGCGTTCGAGCAGCTGCGCCACCAGGCCGCTGCCTGCGCTGGCAATGAACACCGGCAGGCGCCGATCGACCTTGGCGCGCAGCTTCGACATGATGGCGGTTCGAGAGGTGCGAGGGACGATCACCGGGGGCGCTCCATGGGCAATGAGGGACGAGGGGTTATATTAGACTGCGGACTACCCCCAGCGGACGAAGTTCGCACTCTGCAATAATCTGCAATCGTCAATCGTCAATCTGCAATTCCATGGACTCCTTCCCCGTCACCTGCCCCTATTGCGGTGAGCAGGTCGAGATCTACGTCGAGCCCGACGTCCGGGGCTCGTTCGTGCAGGACTGCGAGGTGTGCTGCAATCCCTGGCGCGTGCGCGTCACCCGAGCCGGCGGCGAGCGCAGCGTTGAGGTGTCACGGGCCGACGGATCGGAGTAACTACGGCCGAGCGAACCTGAACGCCTCTGGCCTCGTAATCACTGGCATTGCCAGT
>JAENWD010000118.1 GCA_016650245.1 Vicinamibacteria bacterium | reverse complement strand
CGCGACCCTTCGATCCCAAGGCTGCCATGGTGCTCGAAGCGCAGTGGGACCGGCCCAAGAGCCTGGCACGCCGAGCCGTGACCACTTGCCTGCCAACACCGGGCGGCGACGAGGTCGTGATGGCCAGCATGGGCTCGCTGGCGCACTACATGCAGGAGCTGTCGCACACCGGCTTCGCGCTGCGCGACTTCCTGCACGAGGGCAACGGCGACCTCTGGCTCGCCGCGCTCGAGCGTCCGCGCGATCACGTGCGCTGGATGTTGATGGAGGAGGTCGCCGAAGGCGGCGACATGCTGGCGGAACGCGCACGGCGCGAGCCGGCGTTTCTCGCCGGCTTCACGCGCGTGTGTGAAGGCGGAGGAGTGGTGCTGTACAGAGCTCAGTAGTGCGAAATGCAAAATGTTGAATGCGAAGTACGGAGGGTGCATTCCCTGTTTCGCGACTTTGCATTTTGCACTTCGCACTTTCCACTTTCCACTTCAGAATCTCCAGGTCAGGTTCGCCTGGAACGTCCACCCGCCCAGGTCGATGTGGTCGCCGAGGAACTCGTCCACCGGCAGCTCGGCATCGGCCTGCTGGTAGCGCACTTCCCCGCCGAGCATCATGCTGGCGCCGACCGGCGCGCGCAGCCCGCCAAAGATGATGGGCGCGACCTCGGTGCCGTCGGCGGTGAACGAATCGCGGAAGATCGAGCCGTCCACCGGGTCGACGAACTCGCCGGTCTCGCTGTAGCTCCACAAGAGAGCGGCGATTCCAGCGCCGATGTAAGGCTGAAACTTTGCGTCGCGGCCCGTCGGCACGAACTTCAACGTCGCTGTCAACGGCACGACCCGCAGCTTGAGGTCCTGCTCGATCTCGCTGCCATCGGGGCGGGTGACAAACTCGTAGATGCTGGGCACGGTCCGCTGATAGAAGCCCGCGCCCACTCCGGCCTCGACGTACTTGCCGATCCCGATCAAGTACTCGCCGCCGATCGTCGCGCCCCCGAAGTCGCCCACGTCGAACAGGAGCGGCTCGCAGAGAAACGACGTGTCGATGCACCGGTTCGCGATGAGGACGTCGCCGCTCGCGCGGCCGTCCTCGGCACGAGGGGTGAAGTAGCCCAGCGAGACGCTGAAACCCTGGTCCTGTGCCTGCGCCGGCGCCGAAGCCGCCAGCAATCCCAGCAGCACCATTCCGGTCGAGATGGCTCGCAACATATGAGGTCCTCCAAAGCCGGCGCGCCGTTGCGTCGCCGGGCGCTTTGGGTGTCTGGGTAGCATGAGCGATGCCAACGTGGGATGGCTGTGATTCCATCGTGATTTGCTGGATTTGTGTACGAAGCGAGGGTCCTCGCACTGGCCATATCGTCCCCTTTTGTGCACAGGCCTTCGACAGGCCGCAGGGATGACGACTGAACGGACGCCGAAACTGAAGTTCCGGCCTGGGTACGTGGGTGGCCCGCACGTTCGTACGTAGGCCCGGACTTTAGTCCGGGCACCTCGGGCGATGGTCAGCGCTTGGTGTGCGACGTGTAGAACTGATTTACCACGCGCAGCATCTCGTCGTGGATGGGCCCGTTGCTGGCGACGATGCGGCCGGCGCGCAGGTTGAACGGACCGCCATCGAGCGCGGTCACGCGTCCGCCGGCTTCCTCGACCAGCAACACGCCCGCGGCGATGTCCCACGCGTTCAGACCTTGCTCCCAGAAGCCGTCCATCCGCCCGCAGGCGACGTAGCAGATGTCGAGCGCCGCCGATCCGAGGCGCCGCACGGCGCGCGCCTCACCGAGAAACGCGGCGAACAGGCCGATCAGCTCGGTCATCTTTTCCTGGACGGCGTACGGAAAGCCGGTCACCAGCAGCGCGTCGATGAGCGCCTGGGTCTTCGACACATGGAACCGCGTGCCGTTGAGAAATGCGCCCTTGCCCCGTTCGGCGGTGAAGAGCTCGTCGCGCGTGGGGTCGTACACGGCACCGACTTCGAGCCGTCCGTCTATTTCAAGCGCCACCGTGCAGCAGAACAGCGGCAGCCCGTGCGCGAAGTTCGTGGTGCCGTCCAGCGGGTCCACGATCCAGCAGAACCGCGACCTCGCCTCTCCGGCGGGCCCGCCCATCTCCTCAGCCAGGACGTCGTGGCCGGGATGCCGCTCGGCGATGAGCGCGCGAATCATGTGCTCGACGGCCAGGTCCACGTCCGTGACCAGGTCGATCGTGCCCTTCTTGTGAATCTGGAACACGCCACCCATCGCGGCGCGCTGGATCTCACCCGCGCGCTTGACGGCATCGATGGCGGTGGTGAGGAAAGCAGATAGTGTGGAATCGCCGCTCACAACGCGGCCTTGGCGAGCTTCTTGACCATGCGCACTTCCATCCCGCCTTCCGGGACGCGGCGCAGTTGGATGTCGTCCATGAAGTTGCGGATCAGGAAGATGCCGCGACCGCTGCTCTTGAGCATGTTCTCGGGTGCGAGCGGGTCGGCGATCTCCTCGGGCTCGAAGCCTTCCCCCTCATCCCGCACGGCGACGGTGAGCCCGCCGGTCTCAGGATCCGACGACGAGATGAATTCGACGTGTACCAGCTTGCGCTGGTCGTTCTGGTTGCCGTGCTTGATCGCGTTGATGACGCACTCGCGGATGGCGACACCCACCCAGTGCATCGAGTCTTCGTCGAAGCCTACACGCCTGCACAGGTGGTCGCCAACGACCTGCACGAAATCCAGCATGTCGAACGCGCTGCAGAACTCGAGACGGACGATGTCGGGCTGCGGGCTGCTCATGCGGCGGGCACCGGAGGCGGCTGCTCGGTCAAGTGACTGCAACGGATAACACAGGCCCTCACGCTGGTCAAGCCACTAGCACCGCTTCGGTGGTTCTCGTCGCGGGCGCGACCGCCACGCCTGGGTCCGCGTGGTATAGTCGCCGGATGCCTTCTGCACTGGAAGCGCATATTGTCCCTGCGCGGCGCCTGTCGGGCCGTCTTCGTGTTCCCGGCGACAAGTCGATCTCGCATCGGTACGCGTTGCTGTCGGCGCTGGCCGAGGGCACCAGCCGGATCACGAATTACTCGCCGGGCGCCGATTGCGCCGCCACGCTCGAGTGCCTGCGCGCCCTCGGCGTGACAATCCTTCGCGAGAGCGACCCGGTCACCGGCCGCCTGTCCACGATCGTGGTGCACGGCCGCGGCCTGGGCCGCCTGGCGGCGCCCTCGGCGACGCTCAACGCGCAGAACTCGGGCACGACGACACGGCTGCTGGCGGGCATCCTGGCAGCCCATCCCTTCACCACCACGATCACGGGCGACGCCTCGCTGTGCCGACGGCCAATGAAACGGGTCATCGACCCGCTGACCCGCATGGGCGCCCGCATCGAAGCCGACAACGGCTGCGCGCCGCTCACGATTACCGGCGGCGGCCTCCACCCGATCGAGTACACCACGCCGGTGCCCAGCGCCCAGATCAAGAGCGCCGTGTTGCTGGCGGGCCTGCACCTGGACGGACGCACCACGGTCCACGAACCTGCGCCGACACGGGATCATACGGAGTTGGCGGTCGTCGCGTTTGGCGGGCATGTCGAATGTGCAGGGACGACGATTCATGTGCACGGCGGCCGGCCCCTCCGCGCCGTGGACGCGCAGGTCCCGGGCGACGTCTCCTCGGCCACCTTCTGGGCCGTGGCGGCCGCGGCCCTCCCCGGATCGGACGTCACCATCGAGGATCTTGGGCTGAATCCGTCGCGGACGGCGCTGTTTGACGTCCTGGCCCGCGCCGGAGCGCAGGTGGATCGGATCATCGACGTGAGCACCCAGGGCGAGCCGCGCGGCAGCGTCCGAATCCGCCACGCGGGCCTGCGGCCGCTGGTCCTCACGCCCGCGGACATCCCTGCGCTCATCGACGAGCTGCCGGCCCTGGCCGCCCTGGCCGCCTCCGGCGGCGAGTTGCATGTCACCGGCGCAGGCGAACTGCGCGTCAAGGAGAGCGACCGCATCACGGCGCTGGCCACGGGCCTTCGGGCTCTGGGAGCCGACGTCGACGAGTTCCCGGACGGCTTCCACATCCGTGGAGACCGGCGCCTGACCGGCGGGCACGCCGACGCGGCGCACGACCACCGCCTCGCGATGGCCTTTGCGATCGCCGGCCTGTCTGCCAGCGGCTCGACAACGGTGAGCGGCGCTGATGTGGTCGACGTCTCGTATCCAGGCTTCTTCGACATCCTGGCGACGCTCACGCGTGCCGACTGACAAGGTCTATCTGGTCGGCTTCATGGGCGCCGGTAAGTCGACCCTCGCCCGCCGCCTCGGGGCGCGGCTCGACTGGCGCGTCGAAGACGTCGACGAGCGCATCGAGGCCCGCGAGGGCCGCAGCGTCGCCGCGATCTTCGCGAGTCAGGGCGAGCCCTACTTCCGCCAATTGGAGCGGCGCGTGCTCCTGGATCTGCTGCCCCTGCGCCACGTGGTCGTCGCCACCGGCGGCGGCACCTTTGCCGACCCCGACAACCGCGTGCTGATCAATCGCGATGGCCTGTCTGTGTGGCTCGACGTGCCGCTGGCCGGCATCGTCGAACGCCTTCCGGCCGACGGCCGGCGGCCACTGGCGACCGACCGCGCGCAATTCGAGCGTCTCTACGACGCGCGACGCACTGCCTATGAGCAAGCCCACGTACACCTCGACGCCGGCGACCGCGCCGTCGACGCGTTGGTCGAGCAACTGCTCGACCGTCTGGAGGCATGACCATGCGCTACCTGGTCATCAGCGACATTCACGGCAACCTTGAAGCGCTCGACACCGTCCTCGCCGTCGTCGAAGGGCGGTACGACAAGGTGCTGGTGCTTGGCGATCTGGTCGGCTACGGGGCCGATCCCAACGCCGTCATCGATCGCGTACGGGGCCTCGAGCCGTACAGAGTGATCAGGGGCAATCATGACAAGGTCGCCGCGGGTCTCGACGACGGGGAGAGCTTCAACTCGGTGGCGCGAAGCGCCGTGCTGTGGACCTACGAAGCGCTCACGCCCGCCAACCGCGAGTACCTCACGAAGCTGCCCGCAGGACCACAGGCCGTCGATGACCTGGTGGAGATCTGTCACGGCACGCCGTTTGACGAGGACGCGTACCTGTTCGACGACCTCGATGCGTTGCGCGCGTTCGAGGCGGCGAGCCGTCCGGTGTGCCTGTTCGGGCACACGCACGTCGCTGTCGGGTTCCGCTATGCCGACAGCGCCTTGGAGATCGTGGCCGGGCCGGGTGACACGGCGGGACTGGTGCTGGAGTTCGCGCCCGAGGCGAAGTACCTGATCAACGCCGGATCGGTGGGCCAGCCGCGCGACGGCGACCCGCGCGCGGGCGCGGCCATCGTGGACGTGACCGCGCGGCAGATCGAGCTGTTTCGGATTCCCTATCCGATCGAAGAAGCGCAGCGGAAGATTCGGCTGGCGGGTCTGCCTGAGGTCCTCGCGAAGCGGTTGGCGCTGGGACGGTAATCCAATGACGAGTTACGAGTGACGAACTACGAGTGCACGAAATGAGCTGATTCAGCCGCGCTCCGCGCCCATCAGGTCACAATCCGCGCAATTTCGTACTCGTAACTCGTCATTCGTAACTCGTAACTGTCAGGACCTCGGTCGCTCCCTCCGCCTCAACTCCGACGCGTACGCATCGCGTGCGGCGCGGCTGCCGAGGATCCAGCCGATCACCACGCCCACCAGCAGGACGGCGGGGATGAAAATGAAGTGTCCGGCGGTCATGCTCGTCACCTGGGCGGGGTGTGCGTGAGCGCATCGAGATCTTTCTGGACCGCGGCCAGGCGGCGCCACAGCAGCGCGACGTAGACGAGCACCGCGACCCAGATGAAGGCGTAGGCCCCCAGCACCAGCGGCGCGGCCGGCAGTTGCTCGACAGGCGGCAGATCGGTCACCGGCACGAAGCCGTCGGTGGCGGCCGGCGGCGCGGCAGACGGTGGCGAGGATGGCTGGGCGGCCGCCGCACCGATCCCGGAGGTCGCCGTCAGCGCGAGCACGAGGCCAAGCACACGCAACACACGTTTCAGCAAGACACAATCTCCCAAAGGCTCAGGCCGACGCGCGGTCGTCGAGCTCGAGATAGCGGGCGTCAAGGGTGGCCTGCTGCTCGGCCAGCCGCACGCGCAGTGCCAGCAACAGCACGTACAACGAGAGGAACGCCAGGATGCAGAACCAGAACGGCTCGCGCATCCCGGGACCCAGCATGGGCACGACCGTCGTCTTGGGATGCAACGTCCGCCACACGTTGACCGACACGTACACAAACGGCACGTTGAACATGCCGAAGATGGCGACCGCCGCGGCCAGCTTGTCCGAGCCGGGCCCGCCGTAGCGACGCACGAGCAGGCAGGCGGTGAACATCATCCAGAGCAGCAGCGACGAGGTGAGGCGCGCGTCCCACTGCCACCAGACGCCCCACGCCTTGCGCGCCCAGAGCGGGCCGGTGGCCAGCACAATGGTGCCCAGCAGCACCGTCAGCTCGGCCGCCGCCACCGCCACACGGTCGGCGCCCTGACGGCCGCGGAAGAGAAAGATCGCGCTGCTGATGCCACACACGAACGCGGACAGGAACATCACGATGCCCGCTGGCGCATGGAAATAGAAGATCTTCTGCACGAGCCCCATCGTCGATTCGTAGGGCGCGTTGTGGATCAGGAACGGCGCCACCGAGAAGGCGGCGATCGTCGTCACGAGCAGCAGGGGCACGCTTCGTTGCAGCACGGCAGTAGTCGTCAGTCCGTCATCAGGGGGTCAAACGTCCAGAGCGCCAGCGTCACAAACACCGTGTCGAAGGCGGCCAGCAGCATCACCCAGAAGGTCGCCATCGGCTCGTCGGGCACCAACTGGGCCAGAGCGGCCGTGCCGCGGACTCCCGCAATGATGACGGGAATCGTGATCGGATACAACAGCACCGGCAGCAGCACGTCGCGGCTGCGGGCGCGCACCAGCATCGCGGCAAACAGCGTTCCGACCGAGGCAAACCCGATGGTGCCAGTCACCAGCAGCGCTACCAGCAGCCCCGGGCGCTGCAGCAGCGCTGCGTCAAAGAGCAGCGCCACCAGCGGCACCAGCATCAGTTCGGTCAGCAACAGCACGGCGACCACCGCCAGGAGCTTGCCAACGTAGATGGCGGCGCGCGGCGCCGGCGCCAGCAGCAGCGCCCGCAGGGTGTCGGTGTAGCGCTCGCGCTCGAAGGTGCGGCCCAGCGTCAGGGTGCCGGCAAAGGCGATGGCGACCCACAAGATGCCCGCCGCCGCATCGGCCACGACACGCCCGTCCCTGACGAGCGCGACCGCAAAGACGATGACGGCCGACAGCGCGAAGAAGAGCGTCGTCGCCAGCGTCTCGCGGGTACGGACTTCCACCGTCAGATCCTTGCGAAACACCGTCCAGGCCGTGCGCGCGAACATGGCGCCTACGACTCGCGCGACAGCGCGGCGCGATAGGCCTGCCGCCAGCCGCGCCCGCTGATGTCGTCCACCAGGCGCCCGTCGCGCAGGACGAGCGCGCGCGTCAGCACGTCGTCGGCCAGGTCGACGTCGTGGGTCGCCAGCATCACCAGCCGGCCCTCTCCGGCCAGGCGCGTGAGACGCGAGGCCAACGCGATGGTGGACGGGCCGTCCAGACCGGTGAACGGCTCGTCGAGCAGCAGCAGGCGCGGATCGTGGAGCAACGCGCGCTCGAGGGCCAGCCGCTGCCGCATGCCGCGCGAGAAGCCCGAGACCAGATCGTCGGCGCGCGACTCGAGCCGCGCATCAGTCAGCGCCCGGGCGACCCGCGCGTCCACCGCTGTCACACCTTGCAGCCGGGCGAAGAAGATCAGGTTCTCTCGCGCGGTGAGCTCTGGATAGAGTTGAAGGTCGTGGCCCAGCCAGCCCAGGCGCTGGCGCAGCGGCGCGCCGGCGCGCGACGCCTCGTGCGCGCCGTACTGCAGGTGGCCCGTGCTGGGCCGTAGCAACGTCGATGCGATGGCCAGCAGTGTGGACTTGCCGGCGCCGTTGGGCCCGAGCAGGCCAAGGACCTCGCCGGCACGGCAGGAGAAAGAGACATTGCTGAGCGCTCGACGACGCCCGAAGTGCCGGCCCAGGCCTGACGCTCGCACCTCATCGAAGTCGACGCTCACGCGGCCAGCCCATGGCCGCCGCCGGGCGGCACTCCGCCCAGATCGAGCGCGCCGTAGACGCGTTCGAGGTCGGCGAGTAGTCGAGCACGGCGCTCCTGGTAGGCCAACGCCGGCACGCGTCCGGCGCGGTGGTCGGCGTCCAGCGCCGCCAGGGTTGCCAGACCTCGCGCACGCCGTGCCTCGAGCCGCCGTCGGCCGTCGTCGCCCTCCTTGCCGGGCGTCATCGCCAGCCACACGCCGACGCCGCCAACGGCCACGGCCAGCGCCAGCGCGGTGTAGAGCGGCAGCGGGCTCTTGTGCGGCAATCCCGCCAGCGTCACCCGCAGCGCCGTGCCGGCCGGAAGACTGGGCCCGCTGGCAATCAAGAACGCCTGACCGCTCAGCGACGCCTCGCGCATGCTGGACGCCTGCAGGCTCTCGATGGTGAGGCCGTTGAGCCGCTGTACGCCCACGGCGACCTGATCCAATGCCAGCGGGAAGACCTGCGCGAACTCGTGACGCGGCCCCCACGATTCCACGCGGAACGCGATGGGCACCGCGGTCGCGCCAAATGGAAGCGGCCCGGCAATCGACACGCGAAGCCCGCTCACCGCGGCCAAGGGCGAGGCGCCCTCCAGCAGCGACGCGCCGACGGCCTCAGCAGGCAGCGTGATGACAAGGGGTGCGGCCGGGCTGGCCGGCGCGCCCGTGTTGTTGACGATCTCGAGCAGGTAGAACACCGCGATGGTGTCGTCCTGGAACTCGATAGCAAATCGGGTGTTGTTGCCGAAAGACACTCCGCCGCTGGCGCCGCCCGTTGGGGCTGGCTGTTGGGGAGACGCCGTTGGCGCGCTGCCGGCAGTTCCCAGTCCGAGACCCGCCACCAGAATCGTTCGCACCCCACCGGCTGCCGGCACATCGAAGATCGTGGACTCGAGTCGTTCGCCCTCGACGGCCGCCGTCGCATGGACGCGCGCCCCGGCGGGCACCGAACTAAACTGCGCGCGGCCGTCTGCCGCCGTCGTCGCACGCCGCACGTCGCCCGCGCCATGGAGTTCCACCGCGACGCCCGCGAGATTGTTGCCCAGTGCCTGACGCACTACCCGAACCGTGACGCTGCCCGGCGGCAACTCGCCCGATGGGATCGCCTGCCCGTGCATCGACCTCGGGTCGGGCATCTGCGCAGCGGCGGGCACGGTCGCACACAGCACCCAGCACCCGGCACCCAGCACCGCACCCAGCACCCTTCCGGCTGTGCTCACGCCGTCACCGCGAATGCGTGCCCACAGCGTTTGCAGAATCGGGCATCCCCGTCGTTGCCCGTGCCGCACGCGACACACGCCCCACTCACCATCCCCGCCCCGCCCGCCGCCGCGACGTCGCGCTCAATCTGCGCCCGATACATCGCCGCACCGTCGAGCTGTGTCATCAACCGCACCGCGCGCGCTCGCAGCCGATCGCGCATCTCCGCGAAGTCGGCGTCTGACACCTTTCCCATCGCGCGATCGAATTCCAGTTCCTTGATCGCGCGCAGTGTCAGCGCCTTGTCGCGTTCCAGGGCGGCACGCGTCCGTCCACCCACCAGTGATGTGTCGTCAGCCAACTCGCTGCCAAGCGGCGCGACCGTGCGATACATCGCCGCGGCGGTCAGGCCGGCGCCCACCAGCGTGATGGCAATCAGCGCCAACGCCGCCAGTGGCTGCCCCCGCAGCAGGAGAAACGCGACGATGGACACCGACAGGGCAGTGATGAGGAAGAACGGGCCGGCGTGCACGCCAGGGCCCGTTGGGAGGCTGGTGGCCTGTGGCGGGCGACGTGTGCTAGTCGAGGTCACGCAGTTCCTCGTCGAGACGCGATTCAAGCGCGGAGCGGCCTTCATCCGGCGCAGCCGCAGGCTCGTCCGGCGTGCGGCGTCGCGACCAGCGCAGGGCTACCAGCCCGATGGCCGCGAAGCTGCCGAACCCCACGGCATATGGGACCGCCCAGGCGAGCCGATTGAAACCCGTGTCGGGCGGCTCGCTCAGGACGTGGATGCCGCCGACCTCTTTGACGAAGTGCTGCAAGACTTCGTCCTCGGTCTTACCCGCGGCGACCAGCTTGGCGATGTCGTCTTTCACGCGGTCGCAGTGACCGCACAGGCACGTGCCGACCGGTAACCGTGCACACCCGCCACACCAGCAGGCCAGTTTGCCGGCGATCGCCCGCTCCTTCGGCGGCCGTGTGACCAGCGATCCCTGGGCGCTGTCGGCGTGCTGCGCCGAGAGCGGCACCGCAAACGGCAGGCTGACAAGCGCCACCAGCAGTAACGCAACAGTGGAGGTCGCCGTGCCTTCCGGCGCGCGAGCCACCGCAAAGCTGTAGGCACGCTCGGGCAGAAGCGCGATGCCGGTCCCGAGCGCGATGATGCCAAACCCCATCCAGATCCAGTTCACCAGCGGGTTCACAACGACGTGCAGGCTGGCCGATTGGTCCTTCAGATCGAAGGCGGGCAGCACGATGTACACGTCCTCGGCAATCCCGCGACGGATGGCCACTTCGGTCGTCGGCTCTTCCTCGCGTTTCCGGAAGAACCACTTGGCCGGGTACATCTTGCCGATCTCCGCGCCGTCCTCGAACACGGTGAGGTGCGCCGTGATCATCTGCTTCTGCCCGTCGTCGGTCACCTGGACCGAGTCGTGCCGCACGGTGTAGTGCCCGACGGTGGCCTGCTGCCCCGGCTTGAGCAGCACCTGTTCCTCCTGCTTGAACCCGTCGCCCGCAAAGCCGAAGAAGATCAACACGATGCCCAGGTGCACGATGTAGCCGCCATAGCGACGCCTGTTGCGGCCGACCAGCCCAATGGCGGCCGTGAAGACATCGGTGCCCGTGCCCTCCTGGCGGATGCGCGCGCCGCGCCAGAACTCTTGCAGGAGCGTCGCCGTCACGAACCCGCACAGCGCAAAGCAAATGCCCGACGACCAGACGCGCACGCCAAACGCCACCAGGGCGCCGGACACGACGATGGCAGTGAACACCGGCCACATGAACTGCTCGCGCAGGTTGCCCAATGTGGACTTACGCCACGCCAGCAGCGGCGCCGTGCCCGTGAGAAACAACAACGTCAGGCCGATCGGCGCCATCCACTTGTTGAAAAACGGCGGGCCCACCGTAAGCCGCTCTCCGGTGACGGCTTCGCTCAGCGTCGGGAACATCGTCGCAAACAACACGAACAGCGCGCAGAAGAGCAGGATCCAGTTATTGGCGAGGAAGGCCGCTTCCCGCGACAGCCACGAGTCCAGCTCGTGGCGCGAGCGCAGCAGCGGCAGGCGATAGATCACCCAGCCGAAACTGAAGGTGAGAATCGCCGCCATGAACGCCGTGAACATCCACGCCAGCTGGCGGTCCTCGCCAAAGGCGTGCACCGACTGCACGATGCCCGAGCGCGTCATGAAGGTGCCGAAAATCGTGAGCAGGAACGTCACGATGACCAGCGTGACGTTCCACACGCGCAGCATGCTGCGTCGTTCCTGCACGATCACCGAGTGCAGAAACGCCGTGGCGGTGAACCACGGCAGCAGGCCCGCGTTCTCCACCGGATCCCAGCCCCAGTAGCCGCCCCAGCCCAGCTCTTCGTACGCCCAGATCATCCCGAGCACTAGGCCGAAGGTGAGGAACAGCCAACTGACCATCGTCCAGCGCCGCACGGCGCGCAGCCAGGCGTCGTCGAGGTAGCCGGTGATGAGCGCCGCCATGCCGAAGGCGTACGGGATCGTCATCCCCACAAAGCCGATATAGAGCGACGGCGGGTGGATGACCATGTACGGGTTCTGAAGGAGCGGGTTGAGTCCCCGGCCTTCAGGCGGCGCGGCGGTGAGGAACGTGTCGAACGGGTTCCTGTGAATGATCATCAGGAACAAGAAGAACGCCTCGACCACTGCGATGATGGCGACGACGTACGGAATCAGCTCGCGGTGCCGCTCCCGGTTGGTCGCCACGGCCAGCGCGCCGAACATCGACAGCAGGAACACCCAGAACAAAATCGAGCCGTCCAGGCCCCCCCAGTACGACGTGATCTTGTAGAACAGCGGCTGCTCGAGGTCGGAATACCGCTGGACGTACTTGATCGAGTAGTCGCCGACCACAAACGCGTGGACGATGATGCCCGAGGCCACCGTCATCAACGCCGTGGTCAGATACAGCGCGCCGACACCGGACTCGACCATTCGCATCGAGCGGCGCCGCGCGCCGGCAACCGAGATTGCGGCCGCATAGATACAGACGACAAAGGTCGCCAGCAGAACGAATGCGCCAAGAGGTGCCATGAGTGAAAGGCCTCAGGCCTCAGGCCTCGGGCCTCAGGCTGGTCGGTGCAAACCGAAGGCTGAAGACCGAAGGCCGAAGGCCGATATCAGACGCTAGGTCGCGGCTTTGCACCGCCGGGTTTGGGCTCGTACTTCGACGGGCACTTGGCCATGACGCCGTTGGGCTCCACGTGGAAGCCGTCCTTCGTCAGGGTGCCCTTCAGAACGACTTCGGCCTCGTCCTTGAACGTGTCGGGGACGATGCCAGTGTAAGTGGCCGGGACGACGTGGCCTTTGCTGTGCACCTGGAACCGGTAATCGAGCGAGTCTTTCCGGCGCAGGATCGACGCCGGGACGACGTAGCCGTGCAACTGCAACCGCTTGCCGTACCAGGCGTCGGGCTGCCCCATCACCTCTTCGACGTGCTTGTAGTACTCCGTGCCGTCGCGCAGGGTCGACCAGAGCAGGCCGCCGAAGGCCAGCACCAGGGCGACGGTCGTCAGTCCGATTTTGAGGGCTTTGCTGTTCATGGGCCTGCAATCAAGGATATCAAGAGCCGGTGCACCACCGCCACCGGCAAACCAACCACCCCACTATAGGACCCTTCCAGGCGCTCGATGAACCGGGAGGCCCACCCCTGAATGGCGTAGGCACCGGCTTTGTCGCGAGGCTCCCCCGAGGCGACGTAGCCGGCGATCTCCTCTGGCGCCATTGGCGCAAACGCGACCGCTGACACGTCCACGTCGTCGCGCACGACGCCGCCGTTGGCCACGGCGACCGCCGTGAAGACGTGATGGACGCGCCCGCTCAGCTCGGCAAGCATCGCCGCCGCATCGGCGTCGTCGCGCGGCTTCCCCAGGATTCGGCCGTCGATGACGACCACCGTGTCGGCGCCAACAACGGTTCGCCCCGGATGCCGAGCCGCGCCGGCCTGCGCCTTGGCGCGCGCCAGGCGTCGCACGTGCGGCTCAGGTTCCTCGCCCGGAAGCACCGACTCGTCGACGTCCACCGGATCGACGACAAACGAAAAACCCGCGGCGCGCAGCAATTCGGCCCGGCGAGGCGAGGCCGAGGCGAGCACGATCGACATCGCACCCGATGATACACTTTGAAGGCATGCAGGGCCTCGGCACACTGCCCGCGCTGGTGCTGCCGGCACTGCTGGCGCGTGCGCCACTGACACCCGAGAAAGTCACCTTCGTCTGGGGGCTGGCCGTCGGATCGGCGATCGCGCGCGTGACGACGGCGACACTGGCTGAAACCGTCCTCACGGTGCGCACTGCCGATCCCGCCTGGGCGCGCGAGGTGGAGCGATCCTGTGCCCTGATCCTCGGACGTGTGCAGCAACTGCTGGGGGCCACGCTTGTGCGATCGATCGTGGTCGAGCACCTGAATGCGGGGCTGAAGCCCCGCCGCCACAGCTGACAGCAGACGTTAGCGTTCCTATGCGAGACGCCGTCATCCTGAGCGCTGCGCGCACGCCCACGGGTAAGTTCCTGGGCGTGCTCAAGTCCCTCACCGCGCCCGACCTGGGGGCGATCGCCGTCCGCGAAGCGGTGGTACGCGCCGGGCTGGAGCCGTCGCAAGTCGACGAGTGCATCCTGGGCAACGTCGTCTCCGCCGGACTCGGTCAGGCGCCCGCGCGCCAGGCCGCCCTCAAGGCAGGACTGCCGGACAGCGTCGGCGCGCTGACCATCAACAAAGTGTGCGGGTCGGGTCTGAAGGCCGTGATGCTGGCGGCGCAGGCCGTGCGCCTGGGCGACGCGGAGATCGTCGTGGCCGGCGGCATGGAGTCCATGAGCAACACGCCGTACGCCCTGCCCCGCCTGCGCGAGGGTCTGCGTATGGGCAACGGCGAGATCCAGGACCTGATGGTCCACGACGGGCTGTGGTGCGCGTTCGAGAACTGCCACATGGGCCTGTCGGGCGAGGTCGTGGCCGACAAGTACCACGTGTCGCGCGCCGAGCAGGACGCCTGGGCAGCCCAGAGTCATCGGCGTGCTGCAGCGGCGACCGACGCGGGCTGGTTTCGCGAGGAGATCGTTCCCATCACCCTGCCCCAGCGAAAGGGCGAGGCAATCATCGTCGCGAGCGACGAGCCGATCCGCCCGGACACCACGGCCGAAGGGCTCGCGAAGTTGAAACCGGCCTTTCGAGCCGACGGGACCGTCACCGCCGGCAACGCACCGGGGGTCAACGACGGCGCGGCAGCGCTGGTGGTGAGCTCCGACGCGCGCGCCGCGGTTCTGGGGATCACACCGCTGGCGCGCATCGTCGCGTATGCCACCAGCGGCCTGCCACCCAAGTACGTGCTGATGACGCCGGTCGAGGCGGTGCGAAAGGTGCTGGCCAAGACGGGTTGGTCGACCGCCGATGTCGACCTGGTCGAGCTCAACGAGGCCTTTGCGGCGCAAGCCGTTGCGGTCACGCGCGAACTGGGTCTCGATCCGCTGCGCGTGAATGTCCAGGGCGGCGCGGTGGCGCTGGGCCATCCCATCGGCGCCAGCGGCGCCCGCGTGCTGACGACATTGCTCTACGCGCTGCGCCGCACGGGCGGCCGGCGTGGCATCGCAACTCTCTGCCTTGGCGGCGGCAACGGCGTGGCCATGGCCATCGAGATTCTATGAAGACCATCGCCGTCATCGGGTCAGGCACCATGGGCTCCGGCATCGCGCAGGTGTTCGCGCAGGCCGGCTATGCGGTGCTGCTTCACGATGTCCAGCAGGCCGCGCTCGACCGGGCACGCGCTGGCATCGAGAAGTCGCTGGCCAGGTTCGTCGAGAAGGGCACGCTCAGCGTCGCCGACCGTGATGCCGCGCTTGGCCGTCTCCGTGTCAGCGCCGACATCGACGACCTGGCCGCCGCCGACTACGTCGTCGAAGCGATCGTCGAGTCCGTGGACGCCAAGCGCGCGCTGTTCCAGACACTCGACGCCATGACCCGGCCCGATGTCATCCTGGCGAGCAACACCTCGTCGATCTCAATCACGCTCATCGGCGCGGCCACGTCGCGGCCAGACAAAGTGCTCGGGATGCACTTCATGAACCCGGTGCCGCTGATGACGCTGGTGGAGTTGATCCGCGGGCAGTCAACCAGCGACGCGTCGATGATGGTCGCCACGGATCTGACGACGGCGCTGGGCAAGGTGCCGGTTGAGGCCAACGACTATCCGGGGTTCATCGCCAACCGGATACTGATGCCGATGATCAACGAGGCGTTCTACGCCTTAATGGAAGGCGTCGGCGCGCGCGAGGCGATCGACACCGTGATGAAGCTGGGCATGAACCACCCGATGGGCCCGCTGACACTGGCAGATTTCATCGGGCTGGACGTCTGCCTGGCCATCCTCGAGGTGCTGCACCACGGGCTGGGCGACCCGAAGTACCGGCCGTGTCCCCTGCTCCGCCGGATGGTGGACGCTGGGCACCTCGGCCGGAAGTCCGGGCAAGGCGTCTATACGTACGACCGTACGTAGGCCGGAACTTCAGTTCCGGCGTTTCATGATCCAATAACTGACGGCCGCCAGAGGCCCGAGGATCAGCACTTCCTTCGCCGCCGCCCTCAGATTGCCCCACACGAACTGGTCGGGCAGCCAGTACCGGCGCGAGACCGCGTCAAAGACGTAGAAGCTCGACTGATAATGCTCGCGGGTGAACGGCCAGAGCGCCATGATGCCGATCGGCGGCGACGTGTCGCTGCCCAACCAATCGAGCGCCAGATGGCTGGCCCATGCGGCCGCGATGGCTACGGCGACGCGCGGCCGCCGTGATGCCGCCAGGGCGACCAGGAAGACCAACCCCACCGCGCCGACGCTGTGGGTGTAGGTGCTGTGCGACCCGACCAGCAGATCGAGGTCGGGCGCGATGCCAATGGCGGCGTAGGTCACGCCAGCGACCGCGGCCCCACGCCCCAGCCGGGGTGCGATCAGCCACCCGAGCGCTATCCCCCCCAGCGCGTGCCCTAATGGACTGGGCATTGGACCTCTCGGATCGAGTCGAGGCCTCGCGCCTTCGCGCCTTCGCGCCTTCGTGATTGTGGAAGTGTCAATTTCTGCAATCCTGCGCAGCCGGAAGTGTGGCAGGTCCTGCCACCTCGACTGACACACACAGAATCCACGATTTCGTATCTATAAACAAGTCAATATCTTACAAGCCTTTGGCATCGACACTTTCGCTTGACTTTCTCCCGGCACGTTTCTAGAATAGGTCGATTTCGCTGGCCATGCCGGTCAGCCCCTCTCATAGAATTCGGTAGGAGCGCCATGCCGCCTGAACGCGACGACATCAAAGACCGCCTGAAGGCCCTGGACCTGGCCGTCGGCCAGATCGAGAAGCAGTTTGGCAAAGGCTCGATCATGCGCCTGGGCCAGAAGGGTGGCATCACGCCGATCGAGACCATTTCGACCGGCGCGATCAGCATCGACTACGCGCTGGGCGTCGGCGGCATGCCTCGCGGCCGGGTGGTCGAGATCTACGGCCCGGAGTCGTCGGGCAAGACGACGCTGGCGCTCCAGGTGATCGCGCAGGCGCACAAGAACGGCGGTCTCGCGGCCTTTGTGGACGCCGAGCACGCACTCGACGCGGCGTATGCGCAGAAGTTGGGCGTCGATCTGGACAACCTGCTGGTTTCGCAGCCCGACAACGGCGAGCAGGCGCTCGAGATCGTGGAAGTGCTGGTTCGCTCGAACAGCGTGGACGTCGTCGTCGTGGACTCGGTCGCCGCCCTGGTGCCGCGGGCAGAGATCGAAGGCGAGATGGGCGACTCGCAGATGGGCCTGCAGGCGCGGCTGATGTCACAGGCGCTGCGCAAGCTCACCGGCGCGGTCGCGAAGTCCAAGACGTGCCTGATCTTCATCAACCAGTTGCGCGAGAAGATCGGCGTGATGTTCGGCAGCCCCGAAACGACCACCGGCGGCCGCGCGCTGAAGTTCTATTCGTCGGTGCGCGTGGACATCCGGCGCATCGCCAGTATCAAGGACGGCGAGACCGTCGTGGGCGGCCGCACCCGGGTCAAAATCGTCAAGAACAAGCTGGCGCCGCCGTTTCGCGAGGCCGAGTTCGATGTGATGTACGGCGAGGGCATCTCACGCGAAGGCGACCTGCTCGACCTGGCCGTCGAACACAAGATCGTGGACAAGAGCGGGGCGTGGTTCGCGTACGGCGGCGACCGTCTCGGCCAGGGCCGCGAAAACTCGAAGCAGTTCCTCAAGGACAATCCTCAGGTCGCGCGAGCCATCGAGGAGCGGGTCCGGAAAGAGCTCGGCCTCCTTCGGGAGGTTGAGGTTGCGGCGGTCTAGTCAGCTGTCCGCAGCTTCTTCGCCGAAGGGCGGTTATCCGCGTCGCAGCCGGGTGGCCGCCCTTCCTCTGTACGGCAGCCGCACTCACAATCGCCAGTTGTGGCGGCAGGGCTTCAGCCCTGCATCTGCGCGCGCACCCTTGTCCGCATGATCGACTCCCTGCTGACCGCTGACGCCGCGCTGCGGGCGTGGATTGTCACGCATCATGCCCCGTGGCTGGACGGCGTGCTGTGGCTGCTGTCGGTGCTTGGCGTGAGCGGCGCGATCTGGCTTGCGATCGCGGCGGTGCTGGCATCGTGGGTGCCGCGACTGCGCGCGCCGGCGTGGCAGGTCGTGCTCGCTGTGATCCTCGCCCAGGGCGTCGTGGACTGGGGGATCAAGCCGCTCATCGCGCGGCCGCGCCCCTTCATCGCGGACACCACGTCGCGTGTGGTCGGCTATCGGCCGCCCACTCATTCATTCCCGTCAGGCCACTCGGCGTCCTCGTTTGCCGCGGCCACCGTGCTGGCGTTTGCGCTGACCCGCCGGCGTGCGGCGATCATCTGGGCGCTGGCCACGACGGTCGCGTTTTCTCGGATCTACATCGGAGTGCACTACCCCCTCGACGTGGTTGTCGGCGCACTCGTCGGGGTGCTGCTCGGCGTCTTGGTTACGGGCGGGCGTGCGTGGTATATTCGTGGGTCCTCAGTCGCGTCCCACCTCGTGCCGAGGTAGCTCAGTTGGTAGAGCATACGACTGAAAATCGTAGTGTCGGCAGTTCAATTCTGCCCCTCGGCACCATCTTCAGGCTGCAGGCTCCAGACTACGGGTTCAGACCGCGCCGCTGCACCGGTGCGCCGGCAGCGGCTTTCGTGAGACTGCTGAGACAGTGAGATGACTGTGATACGATTCGACCATGTCGGTAGAATTGATCACCGTTGAGGAGGCGGGGCGCACACTCGGCGTCTCGCGTTCGACTGTCTGGCGGCTGATTCAGCGTGGCGATCTGCCGAGCGTTCGCCGAGGTGGACGGCGCCTCGTCCCGGCCAGCGCCATTCAGACCCGTACGCGTCAGCGCCGGACCAAGGGCATTCCTCCGTTGTCTCACAACCACCCGATATTCCGTCTCGTCGGCGCTGGCCGCGGCGGCGGCAGGACGCCAGGCGCCCGCGACAAGCACGCCATCCTCGATCGGTGACCCGTAGCGTTCTCTGGGATTCGAGCGCCATCCTCGCGTTGCTCGACGCAGACGATGCGGACCATGCGCGGGCGGTCGCCGTGGCCCGTGACCTCGCCTCCGACAGGCGGCCGAGCTTCATCACCAACTACATCGAAGCGGAAACCCACGCACTCCTCTTACGGAAGCTCGGACGAGCGCTTGCTCGTGAGTGGCTGCTGACGGGCGGGTTGACCGTCGTGCCGGCTCTGCCCGCCGAAGAGCAAAGGGCCAAGGAGATCCTGGCTCGGCACACCGACAAGGACTGGACGCTCTGTGACGCGATCTCGTTCGCGGTGCTCGACGCTCGTCATGTTGGCCGAGCCTTCACCTTCGACCACCACTTCCGACAGTACGGACGTATTCAGGTGCTTGGTTTGAAAGGATGACGGCCAAAGCGGCGCAACTACAGCACCAACCCGACCCAACCTGACCAACCCGACCCAACCCGATCAACCGCGCTGGCTCTCGCGCAGACCGCGCCGAATCTCCTGATCGTCCGGGAGATACCCGCTCATCGTGGACCTCGCTCGCCGGCAGGCGGTCCAACTCCCGCTGCGGTCTGTGATGGCTCACGTCGGTTGGTTGCCGCACCGCTTTCGCGTGACTGTTGCTCCAACTCCTTGAGAACCGCCTCGGCAAGGGCCTCGACGATGACCTTGAAGACGTGCGGCGGCATGGCAGGTGGGACGCTCATGAGGGACCAAGCCAGTGCTGAAGATACACCCCCGCGCCCCTCGGGACGCAATCATCGACGTCCCACTCACCAGGCTACCCTGTTAGTATTTCCGCGCGGTACGAGCGTTGGCAGCCCATGGTTGATTCGCACCGCGAAATCTACCGGGGCACACCCGCGGAATCCCGACCTCGTCGCGCTTGGACGCCAGATCGAACGTCGGTTGGGTTTTGGACCTTACGGGAGGCGTTCGTGCTGCCGAT
>JAENWD010000117.1 GCA_016650245.1 Vicinamibacteria bacterium | reverse complement strand
TTCGCGTTCTTCCCCGGCTTCGCGGCTCTGTTGTGGCGGCAGGGCTTTAGCCCTGCAGACAACGTAGCGGTGCGTCGCTGAATGCAGGGCTGAAGCCCTGCCGCCACAACGGTCGCAGGCCGCTACAATCAGATCGCGATGAAACGGATCGGTACAGTTGTGTTGGGCTGGGCGCTGACAGCCGGCACGGTCCAGCCACAGCCAGCGCCGCCGGTCGGGGGACTCTTTGCCGGCGCCGTGCTGCTCGGTGAGGCGCCATTGACCGAAGACGCCCTGCCCAACGGCATGTCCATGGCCGACCGCCTGGTCGTCGTCACGTACCTGGATCGAAGGCAGGAGCTGTCGCGACGCTTCACGCCAACGGGCGGCCGTGGCGATGCCGAGCGTCAGCGGGTCGCGCTTGAAATCGCGTCGACCATCGTCGCCGATGGGATCGAAGAGACGGCTCGCGCGCTCGCGGCCAGTCTGGGCCCGACGGCTGCCATTTTGACGTCCACCGGGGACCCGTGGGGTGGGGGCGCCTCCTGGGCCGAGAGCGTTGTCCGTGATGCCAGTCACGCGGCTGCCCGCCCGTGGCTCTACGCGTTTCTTGCGTCGCGGTACCGGTTGCAGTTCGAAGGAGCGGACGAGAACCGGGACTTGCTGGAGCGCCTAGCGAAGAAATACAAGACGATGCTGGACCGGGTCAGGAATGCAGGCGACCCGCTCTTCGTCGTGCTCGCAAACGATCTGGACAACCGGGCGAGCTTGTCACCAGGCGTCACCCGTCATCCTCGACAATACCTGCCCGAGACGTGATGTGCGAAATAGCGGCCAGTTCGGCCGCCGCACCCTACTTCAGCGCTGCCTCGATCGCAGTCCGCAGCTCGGGCGCATTCGGTTTCACGCCGCTCGGATAAAACGCGATCAGTTTGCCGTCCTTGCCGATCAGGTACTTGCTGAAGTTCCACTTCGGCAGATTGCCCGTCTGGCCCAGCCACGTGTAAATGGGCGACTGGTCGGCGCCTGCCTTGGTGACGACCTTCGAGAACAGCGGGAACGTCACGCCGTAGTTGAGCTCGCAGAACGTCTTGATCTCGTCGGCTGTCCCCGGCTCCTGGCCGCCGAAGTCGTTGCTCGGAAAGCCGAGGATGACGAACCCTTTCGGCGCCAGCTCCGTGTACAACGCCTGCAGGCCTTTGTACTGTGGCGTGTAGCCGCACTTGCTGGCCACGTTCACGACAAGCGTGACCTTGCCGGCGTAGTCCTTCAACTCGGCCGGCTTGCCAGCCAGCGTCGTCGTCTTCATGTCGTAAAAGGAATCAGCCATCGGCGCCACCGCCTCCGTCGCCACTGCGCCCACCAGCGCAACGCCCGCCAGAATCATCGTCGTCATCTTGATCATTGCCATACCATCCCGTGACTTTCGTACTCGTCACTCGTCACTCGTACCTGTTCCCAGGCTACCCAAAGCACACCAATCGCCCATCCTGCGAGCCGATCACGATTCGCCCGTTCGCCAACGCCGGCGACGCAGACAGCGGCCCGCCCATATCGTACTCCCACACCTTGGCGCCGGTGGCCAGGTCGAAGACGTAGAAGCGCCCGTCGCCCGAGCCGACGTACACACGCGAGCCGGCGATCGCCGGCGACGACTCCACACGCGCGCGGGTCATGTAGGTCCAGACCGCCTTGCCCGACGTCGTGTCGATGGCGTGAATCATCTTGTCGCGCCCGCCGACGATGACCTTGCCGGCAGCGACGGCCGCCGACGAGTAGAACGGAAACTCCCGCTCGGAATGCCTGTAGCGCCACTTGAAGCGGTGCGTCTTCAGGTCGAGCGCGAGCACTTCGTTCTCGAACGTGCCGAAGTAGGCCATGCCGGCGTCAAGCGCCACCGACGCGCCCGTGTAGGCGCCAATGGGCGCCTCGAACACCACCTTGCCGTCGGAGGCACGCACGGCGCGGAACACCTCGTCGCAGCCGGCGAAGTACGCGATGCCGTCGAGCACGGCGGGCGTCCCGTGAACGTAGTTGTTGGTCTTCACTTCCCAGCGCAGCGTGCCGTCGGCCAGCCCCAGCCCGTAGAGCGTGCCGTCGTACGACCCGATGAGCACGACGTCGCCGACGACGACCGGCGACGACTTCACCTCGCTTCTGGTCTTGAACGTCCAGGCGGCCTTGCCATCGGCGACGTTGACGGCGTGCACGATGCCGCCCAGGTCGCCGACCAGCACCTTGCCGCCGGCCACCGCAGGCGAGGACTCGCCGAAGCCAAGTTCGACCTTGTACTTCCAGCGCACCTGGCCCTTGTCGAGCCCCAGCGCGATCAACTCGCCAGAGGCGACGGTCACGAACACCGCGCCGTCGGCAATGGCCGCCGACGACTCGATGGCGTCACCGGCCTCGTAGGTCCATTGCACCTTCAGCGACAACGGCATCTGCGTGGCGCTGACGCCGGTGAGCGCGGTGGTGCCGCGAAACTGCGGCCAGGCCGTCGCCGGCGCCTGCGCAGACAGAGCGCCGCACGTGGCAAGGACAGTGAAGGCGAGCAGAACCGTACGCGTCTTCATTCGTCAGTCTATTGAATTGCGGGGCTGAAGCCCCGCGCCACATCCGCCATCGTCAATCAGTAAGCGGCCGCGTAGATTTCCAACGCCCCTGCGACGTCAAATTTGCGCGGATTGAACGTCCCGGTCCACTGGTCCGCGGCCTCGGATGCCAGCGCCGGCAGGTCGCCCTCAGGGACACCGGCGGCGGACAGCCTGCCGGGGAACCCGCCCGCGGCGATGAGGTCCTCAACCCGCGACACCAGCAGCTCCGGCCGGCGCGTCTCGCCACGAACGCCAGCCAGCTCGGCGTACCGGTCGGCCGCGACACGGCTGTTCCATCGCATGACGTGCGGCAGCAGCAGCGAGATGGCCACGCCGTGGACAGTGCCGTAGCGTCTGGTCAACGGGTTCGCGCACGCGTGCGTCGCGCCCAGCATCGACTGTTCGATCGCCAGTCCGGCGTAGAAGGCGCCCAGTTGCATGGCGCCTCGGGCCTCGACGTCGTCCGGCGTCGTGATGACGCGCACGAACCCGCCGCTCAGCAGCCGCCACGCCTCGCGCGCGAACATATCCGACAAAGGCGACCGCCGCATGGTCACCCACGTCTCCACGGCATGCGACACCGCGTCGATGCCGGCGGCGGCGGTGACGTCGGCAGGCGCGGTGACCGTGAGCTCGGGATCGAGCACCGCCACGCGGAACGCGGCGCCAGGCGCGCCGCACGCCATCTTGGCGTGCGTCTCGGCGTCGGACAACACCGCGTAGGACTGCGCCTCGCTGCCCGTTCCGGCCGTGGTCGGCACCGCCAGCATCGGCAGCATCGGCCTGGTCGCCTTGCCGTACCCCTTGTAGTCGGTGACGGTGCCGCCGTTGGTGAGGACGAAGTTGATGCCCTTCGCGCAGTCGAGCGAGCTGCCGCCGCCAAGGGCCACGATCACGTCGGTTCCGTGCGGGGCCGCGAGGTCGCGACCGCGTGCGATCATTGCCGAGTCGGGGTTCTCGCCGAAGTCGTGGAACGTCACCACGTCGATGCCGGCCGACTCCAGCAGAGCGCTCACCTGCAACGCGTACCCCGCCGCCACGATGCCCGGATCGGCGACGACCAGGGCCCGTCGCCCGAACTCGGCCGTCAACGCGCCGACCCTGGCGACCTCTCCGGACCCGAACACAACGCGCGTCCGCGCGTGAAACTCAAATGGCTGCATAGTCAGACTGATCACGCACGCCAACCACGGAGACACAAAGAACACAGAGGACGCACAGAGTCGCTTTTGGCTGAACGGGATGCACCCAAACGCCTGGTTCTATAAGGATATGTCTACGCTCCGTGCGTTCTTCGTGTCCTCCGTGGCTCCGTGGTTGGCGTACGTCGTCGTCAGCCGATCGCAAACAGATGTGACCGCCCGCGGATGATCAGCATCCCGCCCGCCACGGCTGGCGTCGCCATCAGGGCTTCGTTCATGTCGTTACGTGCGACGAGCTCGAACGTCCTGCCGGCTTTCACGACGAAGACGTCGCCGTCTTCGCTGGCCAGATACACGTACCCGCCGGCGCCAATCGGCGAGGCGCTGAAACCAAGCGGCGTCTCGTCCAGCCGCTGTTGGTACAGCCGCGCGCCGGTGGCGACGTCGTACGCCGCAAGTACGCCGTTGTCCGCCAGCACATAGATCTCCGTGCCGTAGACCAGGGGCGTCGGCACGTACGGGGACCCGCGGTCCAGGCGCCACGAGAAGCCCGCCGTCCCCGTCGCGTCGATGGCACCTTGTTGCTGCGGCCTGATCGCATAGATCGGGTGAGAGCCGCGCGGGTAGCCGCCGGTGACGATGACCATGCCGGGGCCGGCAACTGGCGAAGCCACCTTTACCTGCGTCTCGGCGTCCGGTAAGCGCCAGAGTTCGCGGCCCGTCATCGGATCGTAGGCGCGGATGAACTTCGAGGCGTTGACCACCAGCTCCGACCGGCCGTTGACGGTTGTGACCAGGGGCGTCGCCCACGAGGGGAACTCGTCGCGCTCCACCTTCCAGACCTGCTCGCCGGACTTCAGCTCGTAGGCAGCCAGAAATGACTCGCGCTGGCGGTCGTTCTGCACGATCACCAGCGGCCCGTGGATGATGGGCGAACTGGCCGGTCCCCACTGCACGCCCTCGTCGCCCACCAGGCCGGTGTTCATCACGCCCAGGTCCTGCTTCCACAGCAGCCGGCCCGCGAAGTCGTAGCAGTAGAGTCCTTCCGATCCGAACAGCGCCACGACGTACTGGCCATCAGTGGCAGGCGTGGCAGAGGCGTGGCTGGCCTTGAGGTGTCGCTTGACCCTTGGCACACCCTCGAACGCAGCCTGTTCCCAGACCACCTTCCCCGTCGCGCGATCCAGCGCCACCACCGTCCACGTCTGCCGCCCATCGTCGGCGGCCATGCTGATGCCGCTGTGCCGTATGTCGAGTTGCGGGTTCGGCGCGGCGCTGGTCGCCGTGGTCACAAACACGCGGTCGTCCCAGACGATGGGGCTGGAATGCCCAAGACCGGCAATCGGCGTCTTCCACACGACGCCGGTGTTCGCCGCAAGGTTCCACGTCGTGGGAACCGCCGTGGCCGCAACGCCGGCAGTCGCCGCGCCTCGGAATTGCGGCCACTGCTGGGCGGAGAGCGGCGCCACTGCGAGCAGCAGGACGAGAACAGTTCTCACTGCGCAGTGGGCGTCGACGAGGCGCCTTCCGCCAACGCGTAGAGCATGTTGCGGTTGCTGATGAACAACATGCCGTTGGCCGGAACCGGTGTCGAGTACACAGAGCTGCCCATGTTCAGCTCGCTCAGAATCTTCAGCTCCTTACCAGCCTGCATCACGACGACGTCGCCGTCCTCG
>JAENWD010000116.1 GCA_016650245.1 Vicinamibacteria bacterium | reverse complement strand
GAGCTGATGACGTACGCCAACCACGGAAACGTCGTCAACCACAGAGACACAAAGGCACAAAGACGCACGGAGCTCCTACAAAGAAGCCCTCGCCGACTTCGTGCGTCTCCGTGTTTCCGGGTCTCTGTGATTGACGACAATCCGCGAAATCTACTCCAGGCCCAGGATCCAACGGATGCCGCCGGCCAGGTGGGCCTGGTACTCGGGCGACTGCCACACTTCGGCGCGGTGGCCCAGCGCGGTGTAGAAGACGCGGCCCCTGCCGGTCGTGCTGGTCCAGGCGAGCCCGAAGTCGCCGTCGGTGCGCTTGACGCCATTGGCCTGCAGATCCACCGAAGATGTGTCCAGCGACAGCAGGACGTGTCGCTTCGAGCGGTCCCAGTTCCTGAACTGGTAGATCTCATCGGTCAGCGTCCAGGTCGGACCCGTAAAGTGCCTGGTCGCCGGCGACCTGGTGTCCTCGACCTTCACCGTCACCTCTTCGTGCCACGGGTGATTGTCGAAGTAGCCGCCGATCATCTCGCCGTACTCGGGCCACTGGTAGAACGTGTCCGTGGCGCTGTGGATGCTCGCAAAGCCCTTGCCCGATTTCACCCACGCCAACAGGCCGGCTTTGTCGTTATCGCTGATGGGCAACTCGCTGGTCGTATAGAACACCACCGCGTCGTAGGCCTTCAACGACTGCGGCGACAGGAATGTCAGGTCTTTGGTCGCGATGACGTCGAAGCCGCTCTTCCTTCCGATCTCTGGCAGCAACTGCATGCTGAGCGGCACGACCTCGTGCTTGTAGCCGGCCGAGTGCGTGAGGTAGAGGACTTTCTTGTTGGGGGTCTGCGCGCCGGTCGCAGCCGCCGCCAGAATGGCGACGGCCGCGGCGACAATCGTTCGACTCATGATCACATCGTCTGGCCATTGCCCGGCACCGGCACCGCAGGCACGGCGATCGGTCCGAACTCCAGCTTGCCCGGCATGATGCTCTCGGGCGCGGCCATGAACTGCTCGAGCGAGATGACCTTGCCGGTATACGCCGCCTCGCGGCCCGCGATGGCGCACAGTGTGCTGTCGGCGACCTGCCGCAGCTCGTTGAGCGGCTTGCCTGCACGGATGCTGGCGATCAGGTCCGTGTGCTCCTGCTGGTACGGGTTGGTGTACTCGCCCGACCACTTCCACGCACTCGGACCGTTGATCTCGTAGCGCCGGCCATCCTGCGTGTCGCAGGAGCCCTTCGTGCCCTGGAGCGCCTCGGCCACCAGCCCCGGCGTCCCTGGCTGCTGCCGGCACATGCTGAGCATGTGCACGCCGTTGTCGAACTCGTAGTCGAGGCCGAAGTGGTCGAAGATGTGGCCGTACTCAGGTGCGGTGCGAGCCTGGCGGCCGCCTACGCCGAACACGCGCACCGGCAGCTTGTCGCCCATGGCCCAGCGGCCCACGTCGAGGTTGTGGACGTGCTGTTCGACGATGTGATCGCCAGAGAGCCAGGTGAAGTACAGCCAGTTGCGGAGCTGCCACTCCATGTCGGTCCATTCCGGCTGGCGAGGCTTGGTCCAGAGTCCGCCCTGGTTCCAGAACACGCGCAACGCGACGACATCGCCGATCGCTCCGTCCTTCACGCGCTTGAGGGTTTCGAGGTACGCGGCGTGATGGCGGCGCTGTGTGCCGGCGACGACGGCCAGGCCCTTGCTCTTGGAGAGGTCCGCCAGCTCGTAGACCTGCTTGATGCCGGCTGAGTCCACGGCCACCGGCTTCTCGGTGAAGACGTTCTTGCCGGCCTCGATCGCAGCCTTCAGGTACATCGGCCGGAACGCCGGCGGGGTCGCCAGGATGATGTAGTTGACGTCGCTGGCGATGACCTTCTGGTAGGCATCCCACCCGACGAACTGCCGATCGGCCGGCACGGCAGCCTTCTCGCCGTGCTTGGCGAGATTCTTCATCGAATCCTGCAGCCGATCCTTGAACAGGTCGCCGACGGCGACCAGGCGCACGCCCGTCGCCGAGCTGAGCACGTTGTCGATGGCTCCGGTCCCGCGGCCGCCGCACCCGATGACACCGACTCTGATCTCGTCGGTGCCAGCGGCGTACGCGCCCGGAAAGCCGAGCCCCGACGCCAGGCCGCTGCCGACGACGACGGCCGTGGAAGTCTTGATGAAGTCGCGCCGCGAAGATCCGGGGTTCGTCTGGTCGTGCGTGATCATGGCAAGGTCCTCGATGTTTCGGTCGTGGCGGCAGGGCTTTAGCCCTGCATCGTGCTCACGTGGCGGCAGAGTAACCGAGTTGCGGGGCTGAAGCCCAGCCGCCACAACAGTGGTCTGACAACCTATCACGGTTCCGCGACGACGCGGAAGCCCACAAAGGTGGCGTCGGTGTGCCACCAGAGGCTCTTCGGGTTCTGCGGATCGCGCCGGCTCCAGGCCTCGGTGGATGACCTCCGCGCCGCACTTCTCAGCCGCCCCGGCTCATCGTCCCATGACCCGCCGCGCGCGACGTGTGGGTACAGCGCTTTG
>JAENWD010000115.1 GCA_016650245.1 Vicinamibacteria bacterium | reverse complement strand
TCGGTAGCCACGCTCGGCGTGCCGCGGATGAAGCGGCTGTACTATCAGAACCTCGAACGCTACATGGCCAAGTATCATGGTCTGGTGGGCCGCGCGATCACGCGCTCGCTGATCGTCACCGGCATGGGACTCCGCGTCGCCGCGAGCGCTCTGGTCGGAAATGGAGAGGGCATGCGGACGTACGGCGGCGTGATGAAAGCAGCGCTGGGAGGATGGAAGGAACTGGATTGAACCGGTTGATCAGGTTGATCAGGTTGATCAGGTTGATCAGGTTCGTCGGGTTGATCGGGTTGATCGGGTTGATCGCGCCGGTTGGGCTCGGCGCGCAGCTACGCTTGGCCGATGAGTCCGATCGCGCGGCGTTTCGGGGCTGGTTCGTGTTGCTGGCCGACGCGGCGTTCTATCAGCCGCCGGCTGAGATCACTGATTGCGCAGCGCTGGTGCGTTACGCGATGCGCGAAGCCCTGCGGGCGCACACGGCCGAATGGCTGCGTCTGGCGCGGCTGCCGGTGGCGCCCGCACTTGCCGAGGTGGCCAGCCGACCGGCCGCCAGAGACGGCAGGCTTCCGCTGTTCCGCATCGCCGCTGGCGCCGACGCGCCGCTGGTGGAGTTTGCCGACGCCCGCACGCTGGTGCGCTGGAACACGCGGTTCATCTCGCGCGAGGCCTCCGACGCGCGACCCGGAGACCTGCTCTACTATCGCCAGCCCTCGCAACGCCAACCCGACCATCTGATGGTCGTCGTCGGCCCTTCCCGCCTCGATCCGTCCGCCAACGACTTCATCGTCTACCATACAGGCCCAGTAGATCAGGCCTCCGGAGAGATTCGCAAGGTGCGGATGGCCGACCTGCAGCGGCATCCGGCGCCACGGTGGCGCCCGGTGCCGTCTAACAAAGCCTTCATCGGCGTGTTCCGCCTCGTCGCGCTGACATGACGTCTCGCCGTCGCCCTCATCACCGGCTCGTCGTTGCATTGGCGACAGCCGGATGCTTCGTCGGCTCCGCCGCGCCTGCCTTCGCGCAGGCCGATCGAGCGGCCTCGCCTGGTTTCTCGCTGGCCAGCAGCACCATTTTCTCGACCCGCGAATCGCCGGCCATCTACCTCACCTTCCAACAGGTGGAGCGGCTGGACTTCCGAGTCTACAAGGTGCGCGACCCCATGGCGTTTGTCGCGAGCCTGAAGGATCCGCATCAACTTGGCAGCCAGACCCCGCCAGTCGATCAGGAGCCGACTACGCTCGAGCGGGTCGCGTCCTGGAAAGCGACGTGGCGGTGGCGGCTGCGCAATTTCGTCCGGCGCCAGTTCAGCCACGACTATCGACAGGCGCGCCGGCATCAGGACGATCAGCAGCGGGTCGTGAGCCGCCGCACCGAACAGGTCAACACCTTCGCGCAGGTCCCGCTGCTGAATCCCTCGCAACTGGTGACGTCGTGGCGCGAAGTCCTGCCGCCGATGCGGGATCCTGACGTGCGTCGTATCCCGCTCGATTTGAAGGCGCCGGGCATGTACGTCGTCGAGGCGGTCTCGGCACCGCACCGGGCCTACACGGTGGTCATCGTGTCCGACGTCGGCCTGGTCAGCAAGGCCGCGCCTGGCCAGGTGCTGCTCTACGCCGCCGATCGGATGACGGGCGCGCCGGTGGCCGGCTGCGACGTCCGCGTGATCGCGAACCATCAGCCGCTGGTGAGGGGGACGACCGGCGCCGATGGCGTCTTCCTGGCGACGCTGAGGCAAACCGCCGCCGACGACATCGTGTCGGTGGCCAGGTGCGGCGAACAAGTGACGGCCAGCGATCCCGGAGGTTGGTACCTGCGCGAAAGCCCGCGCGAGCTGGTCGGCTACGTGTTCACCGACAAGCCCATCTATCGCCCCGGCCATACCGTTCACCTGAAGGCGCTGCTGCGATGGCGGACGCGTGGCGCGTTGATGCCCTTTGATGCGGCCGAGGTCGAGGTGCGTGTCTCGGACGCCACCGACAAGGTGGTCTTCAGGCAACGCAGGAAGGTGGACGCGTTTGGCGGCATCTCCGCAGACGTGCCCCTTGGCGCCGGCGTGGCGCTTGGCGACTACTCCATCGCCGTCCTTCACGGCGAGGACACCGCCAGCGGCGCCTTCGAGGTGCAGGAGTATCGCAAGCCCGAGTTCGAGGTGCGCGTGATCCCGGCCGAGCGGTTCGTCGTGCAGGGCGGGCGCATTGCTGCCACCGTGAACGCCCGCTACTACTTCGGTCAGCCCGTCGCCAACGCCAAGCTCGCCTACGTCGCGCACAAGCAGCCGTACTACTCGCCCCTGCGATGGAGCGACGACGAGGAGGACGGCGGGAGGGGCTACTGGTACGGTGACGATCAGGTCGTCGATGGCGAAGCGCGGCTCGACGCCAACGGCAACGCCACGATCGAGGTGCCGGCCGAGATCGACGACAACGGGCGCGACTACAGCCTGCGGATCGAAGCACGCGTGACCGACGCCAGCAACCGTGAGGTCGCCGGCAACACGCTGGCCCATGCCACCTTCGGCACGTTCCTCATCGCCGCGTCGATCGACACCTACGTCGCGCGTCCAGGCGGCACCGTCACGCTATCGGTACGTGCGGTGAGCTACACCGGGGTGCCGCAGTCAGCGTCGCGGATCCGTGTGGCCGTGCTGGCGCGGACACCCAACGCGAGGTGGGACGACCTTGGCGGGACGCGAGAGGTGACCACGGCGACGGTGACCAGCGATGCCGACGGCCGCGCGTCCTGGACCGTGCCAGTTCCGTCGGCGCCTGGCGACTACCGCGTGCGCGCGAGCGCCCAGTCCAACGGGCGGACCATTGCCGACGACAGCTATCTCTGGGTACCAGGCGCGCAGGAGCGCACCGAGGAAGACTACGGCTACGACAAATATCTCGAGCTCATCGCGGAGAGGAAGACTGTTCTGCCCGGCGAGACGTCGCGCTTGCTGATCCGCGGCGCCGAGTTCGACTCGCAGGTTCTGGTGACCAAGGAAGCGGATGGCATCTCCTGGCATCAGGTGGTCCGCGCCCGGGGCAACGAGACGATCGAGGTGCCCATCACGGCTGATGACATCGGCGACACCTGGGTGAACATCGCGTTTCTCAAGGACGACCGGCTGTATCGCGCCGAGCGCCGAGTCAAGGTACCCGCTGTGAGCCGGCAGTTGGCCGTCACCATCACGGCCGACTCCCCCGTCTCGAAGCCTCGCACGCCCGGGCGCTTCGCGATCAAGGCCGTGGATGCCGATGGCAAGCCCGTGCGCGCGCAGTTTGCGCTTGGCGTCATCGACGAGGCCGTCTACGGCGTGAAGGCCGACACGACCTCCGACCCACTGCGGTTCTTCTACCAGCGCAACTACAGCCGTGTAGGCACGACCTTCTCGCGCGAGTACGCGTTTGTCGGCTACTCGGGCAATCAGCAGTTGATGCTGGCCATGCGCAGGCGGCCGTACTCGCTGGCCGACTTCAAGGCCGACAAACCCGCGCAGCCAGAGGTCCGAAAGGAGTTCCCCGACGCCATCTACTGGGTGGCCGACGTCGTGACCGATGCGCGCGGCGAGGCCTCGGTGCGGGTCACCTACCCTGATGCGCTCACGACCTGGCGACTCACCGCGCGTGGCGCGACCGCCGACACGCGCGTCGGCCAGGCGGTGGCGCGCACGACCGTCACCAAGGACCTGATCGTGCGGGTGATCGCGCCGCGCTTCCTCACCGAGGGCGACGACGTCGTCACGCCGGTCATCGCCCACAACTACCTGCCGGGCGAGCGTGCGATCGACCTCGCTCTGACGGCGACGGGCCTGGGGCCTGCCGGTGCGCCCCAGTCCCCGCGCGTCGTTGTTGCCTCGGGCGGCGAGGCACGCCTCGACTGGCGCTTCACGGCCGGCGCAGCCGGGCGCGCCACCGTGACGGGCACGGCCACCACCAGCGGCGATCGCGATGCGGTCGAGCTCAGCTTCCCCGTGCTGCCATTCGGGCTCAAGCGCGAGGCGGGCACGTCCGGGTCACTCACCACGGCCGGCACTGCCACGGCAACATTGGCGATTCCCGCGCACAGCAACCCGGCGGCCCGGACGATCGAGATCGGATTGGCGCCGTCGCTGGCCGGTTCGATGCTGGGCGCGCTCGACTTCCTTACAGGCTATCCCTACGGCTGCACTGAGCAAACCCTCTCGTCGTTTCTGCCGAATCTGGTCGTCGCCCGGGCCCTCGCACAGTTGAAGCTCACGCCGACCGAGCGGCTGTCGCTGCTGGATCGGCAGGTGACCGCTGGCGTCACGCGGCTGCTCGACTACCAGCACGACGACGGCGGGTGGGGCTGGTGGAAGACGGACGAGAACCAGCCCTTCATGACGGCCTATGCGGTCTACGGGCTGCTCGAGACGAAGGCCAACGGCTACCAGGTCAGCGACGGGAGGATCCGCCAGGGTCTTGGCGCGATGGTGACGCTCTATCGCGAGTACCCGCGCTTGGTGCCGGCACTCAAGGCCTACATGCTCTTCGTGCTCTCACGCGCCGCAGCCGTGGGCCTGGAACCCGAGACCAGCGACGGCTCGCCATTTGACCGCGCAGTCGCGCTCAACCAGGTATGGGGGCGTCGAGACGATCTGACGCCCTACGGCCGTGCGCTGCTGCTGTTGACGCTCGACGCGGCGAAGGACGCACGTGGCAACGAACTGGCGACGACACTGCTGGCCGAAGCCAGGCAGACCGGCGATCTCGCGTGGTGGGAGGTCGATCACGACCCCTTGCTCGAGGATTGGGCCGATACCAGTGTTGAAGCCACGGCGACCGCGGTGCAGGCGCTGGCAGCGCGCAATGCCAGGACGCCGGTGCTCGAAGGGGCCGTCCGCTACCTGCTGGCCAACCGTCATTCGGGGGCGTACTGGGTGAGCACGAAGCAGACCGCGATGGCACTGTACGGGCTCACGGCATTCATGAAGGCGCGCGGCGAGACGCCGGCGGCGTTTGCCGTCGATATCTCGGTCAACGGCTCGGCGGTCAAGACGGTGGCCTTTGACGCGGCCTCGCTTACGGCGCCGGATCCGGTGCTGGTCTCGGTGCCGGGGCGCGAAGGCGACAACACGGTGACCCTGACCACGCGCGGAGGCGGCACCCTGTACTGGTCGGCCGCAGCGATTTACTTCGACACGAGGACGCCGATTGAGCGCACCGGCGGCCGTCGGCTGGCCATCGCGCGGGAGTACTTCACGCTCACGTCCCGCGCCACGCAGAAACGCATCGTCTACCGAGAGACGCCGTTTGCGGGCACGGCCGCGCCGGGCGACGTCGTCCTCGTGCGGCTCACCGTCGCCGGCGCGCAGGACTGGCGGTATCTCCTCATCGAGGATCCACTGCCGGCTGGCGCAGAGACGATCGCCGACGACAGCCTGTACCCGCTCGAGAGGCAGCGGCCGCGTCCGTGGGGCGGACGCCAGGAGTTCCGAGACGACCGTGCGGTCTTCTTCCAGGACGGCCTGCCTGGCGGGCGCGTGGAGTTCTGGTACTTGCTGAAGATCGTCACGCCAGGCACATTCCGGGCGATGCCGGCGCAGGTCACGCCGATGTACGTGCCGGGTGTGTCGGCCTCGACGACGCCGATCACCGTCACCGTCGCATCGCCGGTCGCGGAAGGTGCGCAGTGATTCGGCGTCTGGCGATCATCACCTCCTGGCTGCTGGCCGGCCACGCGCTGTGGTTGGCGATCTTCTGGGGCCTGCTGCAGGTGCCCGAGAGCTCGGTGTGGATGCTGGCGCTGTCGGCGGGGCTGGCTCTTGCCCTGATCGTCGTCGCCGGCTCGCTGCTTGCCGGCGCCTCGGCGGCCTGGGACCTGGGACGCCCGCCTGCGCCGGCCTTGCTGAGCGGCGTCCGCTGCCTGCCGGCGGCCCTGGCTGCTGCCCTGCTCTTTGGCGCGATCTGGTGGCTCACGGGAATGGCCTTCGACTGGCACACCGGCATCGCTGGCCAGATCGACGCGTGGGTCATCGCGCGCACGGGACGCTCGAACACGCGCTGGATTCACTTCGCGATCTTCTGGGCAACGATGTTCGTGCGGTGGACGGCCGGGCTCACGCTGTCCCTCACGCTGCTGGGCGCGATGGTCGCCGTCGGAGCCAGGGCGTTGAAGAGCGGCACGTGGCTTCGGTCTGCGGCCGTGCCCGCGAGGTGGCTGGCGATCACGTTCTGGTTCGTGCTGCTGGTCGCGATTCCGTGGCACCTGGTGGACTGGCGCCCCGCCAAGTTGAGTCTGGCCGCAGAGCCGTGGTTCGTCGGCTTGAAGCTGGCCGCGATTGCGGTGGCCATGGCCGTGGGCTGGGCCCTGGTGCTACGCCTCGGCCACAGAGCCACGGAGAAGACGTAGCCACTGCGCCTCTGTGGCTAGCGGATGTCGTACCAGCGCGCGCCTTCACTGAGCGCGCGCGCGACGCAGGCGGCGGCCAGCCCGTAGGCGTGCCTGGCCGAGGCGGCCGACGCCGGGCGCCGCAGATCGTCGTCGCTCGGGCATCTCACCCGCCGCGGCCCGCCATCGCCCAACAGTGAGGCCGGCGGTGGCTCGCCGGCGAAATGCATCGCGACGCCCTCCTTCACCCACTCGGACCGCCCCTCGAGCACGGGTCCGGTCAACACGTGCGCCAGTTCGTGCCGCACCGTGGACTCGACGATGTCGCGTTGGCGAAGCACGGCCGGCGGCAGCAGGTCGATCCGTGCGCCGCTGGTGCGCGCGGCGGTCCACCACGGCTCACCCGTTTCCCGCCGGAAGCTATCGGCAGACGGGTGAAAGACCAGGCGGAGATCGACGGGCGCCTGCCGCCCGGTCGCTCGCGCGAGATCGGCGATGGCAAGACGCGCAAAGGCGGTCAAGTCGCCGCGTTCGGGCTCGGCACTTGGGGGAAGGACGAGGGTGACTCTCGGGGCGTCGGGTGCTTTGGGTGCTTTGGGTGCTTCGGGTCCTTCCCGAAGGCGGCCAATCTCGAGTCCGGGAAAGTATGCGCGCACGATGTCGCGCGCCGAGTCGCCCTGCTCGGCACGACGCACCGACCCGAGCACACACAGGCCCACGCCGTGGCCGAAGCCCTTGCCCTCGAAACGGTACCCGCCGCCCGTGCGGCGCACGGTGAAATCCGTGCTCTTCAGCAGGTGCCAGCCCAACGTGCGGCCAACCACCATCCGCAGGTCCTGGCCCGAGATCGCGTCGGGCGTCATCCCGTCCAGGTGGACGCGCGCGGCGCGGCCCGATGTGCTGCGGCCATCCACCTCGAGACCTCGCAGGTGCGCTCCTCGATATCCGGCGGCCGCAAGCGTGCGCTCGAGGTCCTGCACCGGAATCTCGGCTGCCCACCGGGGCTCGCCGCCACACGCCCGGTCCGACTTCGAGGGCAGGTACGCCGGGTCCTCGGCGCCTGGCCACACCGCCGACGGGCGCTCGGTGCGCCCGCCGCACGACGCCGTGTAGAAGACCGACGCGGGCGCGCCGTTGACAAGGAGAACCTGGCCCGTTGTGGCCGACGCCGCGTCGCGTACGGCGGGGTAGGTCGCGCGCAACACCTGACAGTGTGTAAGCGTGCACAGGTCGAAGCCGTCGCCCTGGTGTCGCCCGCGATTGCCGACGGCAAATGTGCGGACGGCGACCGCGAGCGCTTGCAGCGCTGCGGGGGGACTGCCGCCTGCCGCTTCTCCGGCCAGCACACGCGCGACGTACTCCTCGAGCGGAAACGTCTCCACGGCATAGCGGCCCCCGGCGCGCGGCGTGCCGACGCGGAGCGTCTCGGGCGCCTCGCTCCGCTCGGCGGAGGGCGTTGGGTGGGCCTCGCTACGCTCGGCGGAGGGCGTTGGGTGGGCCTCGCTACGCTCGGCG
>JAENWD010000114.1 GCA_016650245.1 Vicinamibacteria bacterium | reverse complement strand
TCAGCCCATCTTCGCGTCGATGGCCACCGTGTCGGTGGGAACGCAGCAGTACCTGTTCTTCGGCACGGGCAGCGACCTGCTGCCGCTGAACGGACAGGACACGATCTTCAAGCTGGTGGGCGTGCTCGACAACGGCGGCAGCGGCAGCATCACCTTCCAGCACACGCTGGCCAAGGTGGATGGCAGCGGCGACGACGAAGTCGTCAGCTCGTTTCCAGCTGTGGCCGGCGACATCGTCTTTTTCACCACGACGACGCTGAAGCCGCAGAATCCGTGTGCGATGCCCGACGCGAATCTCTACGCGCTGACGTTTGTCGGCAGCGCCGCCTATGACAGCGACGCCGACGCCAACACCACGGTGACCAGCGGAGAGTCCCCGAGGGTGAAGACGCTGGCCGCTGCCGGTCGGGCGACCGCGCCCTTCATCGTCGATCAGCATCTGGTCTTTGGCGCCGGCAACAGCATCCAGGTGTTTGGCGACGCCAACGACTACAACAACGGCGTCGGCAGTGCCGGCGTGCGCATCCTCTCGTGGCGGGATCTGCGGTGAGCGCCGACGTGCGGGTGTGCGCCGCATGCGGCGCCATGAACCGGTCCGACTGGCGTACGTGCCAGCGGTGCCGCCGCCAGCTGCAGACGGCGCCGGTGGCTCCGCCGGCGCGCGGGCGTAGAGCCTCGACCACCTGGCTGATCGTGGCTGGAACCACCGCTGTGGCTGCGCTGGCGATGGGGCTGCCATCCAGCCGGGAAGCGGCGTCGGTGGACCCCAGTCTCAGCCGCCCGCCTGCGGCCAGCGATGACGCCGTGCTCGAGCGTCCGACCGTCTCGACGCAACCGGTGGAGGTCGTGCTGACGCCGGTGACGAAAGAAGACTTCGCGCGGGCCGGCGAGAGCGCCTACGCGCAAGGCCAGATGGGGGTGGCGTTGAGTGCGTTCGAGTCGGCTGTGGCGGCGTTCCCCGCCGACCCGGAGGCGCGCAACAATCTGGGCCAGATGCTGGTGCGCGCCGGCCGCGTGACCGAGGCGCTGGGGCACCTGCAGGCGGCTGCCGCCGCCGATCCGGACAAGTGGACGTTCAGGTTCAACCTCGCCCGCGCGCGCGGGCTCAGCGGCGATTGGGAAGGCGCGGTGGCAGACTACCGGACTGCGGCTCAGACCTTCCCTGACGACCACGTGACGCTCTATAATCTGGCGTGCGCCCAGCAGAAGCTGGGGCAGCATGCCGACGCCGTCGCCTCGCTGGAACGGGCCGTGTCGCTTCACCCGAGCCAGTCCTCGTACCTGCTGACACTGGCCGTCAGCTACGAGAAACTCAGCCGTCTGCCCGAGGCCGTTCAGGCGTACCGCGCCTTCCTCGACAGTGAGCCTCAAGCGAAGGAGGCCTCGGCCATCCGTGCCAGGATTGGCCGGCTCGAGCAGGTCGGTGTGCCCGAGGGCGCGGCTCAGACGACCTCGGCGCACGACTGAAGTTTGTCGGCCGTCCTGCCGAAACTACCGAAGGGTAGAGTCGCATGCGCCTGGTTCATCTCCTCGTCATCGTGTTGCTGGCCGCGTGGGCCTCGCCCGCCGCGGGGCAGTCGCTTGCCGCCGTCGCCCGAAAGGAGGAGGCGCGCCGCAAGCAGGTCACGCAGCCCTCACGCGTCATCACCAACAAGGACCTCAGGCCGGTCGACGGGGCGCGGCCACCGGTCGCCCAACCCCCCCCCGCACCGGCACCGGCGCCAGACACGGCGGCACCCGGCGCGCCCGGAGACAAGCCTGCCGACGAGTCTGCGCAACGCGAGCAGGACGAGCAGGCCTGGCGTCAGAAGATGGCTGATGCCCGGGTGGCCCTCGAGCGCAGCCAGATGTATGCCGACGCGCTCCAGAGCAAGATCAACTCGCTCTGGGCCGACTTCACCGCCCGCGACGACCCGGCGCAGCGCGCGCAGCTGGAACTGGAGCGCAAGCGCGCCCTGGCCGAGCAGGAGCGGGTCAAAGGCGAGATCGAGACGCAGAAGAAGGCCATTGCCGACCTCGAAGAGGAGGCACGCAAGGCCGGTGTGCCCCCGGGCTGGATCCGGTAACGTGCCCCTCGTAACTCGTCATTCATAACTCGTCACCGAAAGAGTGTTCCCAATACTGCTGGTCGAGGACAAAGACTCGCTGCGGGCGATGCTCCGCGCTGCGCTCGAAGACCAGGGACACGCCGTGGTCGAGGCCCGCGACCAGACCGAAGCCCTGGCGCGCCTGCAGGACTCGCGTCCAGACCTGGTCCTGTCAGACCTCAAGCTCACCGTCGGCGATGGCTTCGGCGTGTTGCGCGCCGCCAAGGACCTCGATCCGGATCTGCCCGTCATCGTGATGACGGCCTATGGCAGCATCCTGGATGCCGTGCTGGCGATGAAGGAGGGCGCGCTCGACTTCCTCGCCAAGCCGGTGGATCTGGACCACCTGCAACTCCTGGTCGCGCGCGCGCTGTCCCAGCGGCGCCTGGCCGCGGAGAACCGTCTGCTCAAAGAAGAGCTCGCCGCGCGACGCGGGGCCCCGACCATCATCGGCGACGATCCCGCACTCAAGCGGGTCTCTGCCGCGCTGGCGCGTGCCGCAGCCACCGATACCACGGTGCTGCTGCTGGGAGAGAGCGGCACCGGCAAGGAGCTGTACGCGCGCACGCTGCACGCGCTCAGCCCGCGGGCCAACGGCCCGTTTGTGGCCATCAACTGCGCCGCCATCCCCGAGACGCTGCTCGAAACAGAACTCTTCGGCCATGAGAAGGGCGCGTTTACGGGCGCCAGCGCCCGCAAGCCCGGTCGCTTCGAGCTGGCGCACCACGGAACGCTGTTTCTCGACGAGATTGGCGACCTGCCGCTGTCCTTGCAGGCCAAGATCCTGCGCGCGCTCGAGGAGAAGCGCTTCGAGCGGGTCGGCGGGACCCAGTCGTTGAAGGTGGACGTCCGCATTGTGGCAGCCACCAACCGACAGTTGAAGGCCGCGGTTGCCGCCAAGCAGTTCCGCGAGGATCTGTTTTTCCGGTTGTCGGTCTTTCCGATCGAGATCCCGCCACTCCGGGAGCGAGGCGCCGACGTGGAGACGCTGGCGCGCCACTTCATCGACCGCTTCTCGCGCGACGTGAAGAAGCGCCCGTTGATGTTGTCGCCGGCGGCGCTCGACGACCTCCGCAGCTACCGCTGGCCAGGCAACGTCCGGGAGCTGCAAAACTGCATTGAGCGCGCCGTCATCCTCACTGACGGCGACACGATCCATCCACGCCACCTGAATCTGACGTTCCGCGACGGCCCTCCCGCCGAGACGGTCGTCGATCCGTGGGCAGGCATCGACTTGTCTGGCAGCCTGGCGGACGCGTCGCGCCGCGTGTTGGCGGAGCTG
>JAENWD010000113.1 GCA_016650245.1 Vicinamibacteria bacterium | reverse complement strand
GGTTGGGTCAGGTTGGGTCAGGTTGGGTCGGGTTGGGTCGGGTTGCGCGTCGTTTGGTCAGGTTGCTCGTCCGGCATCGCGCATCGCGTCGATCGTGCGCACGACGTCCACCATCTCTTTCACTGCGTGCACACGCACGATATGTGCGCCGCCCATCACGGCGGCGGCCACAACAGCCGCTGTGCCCCACTCGCGGTCGCCGGGCGCGCGCGCGCCGAGGCCGACCGTGAGAAACGACTTGCGCGACGGGCCAACCAGCAGCGGCCGATCGAGCCTGGCCAGCTCCGGCAGCCGCGCCAGCAGTTCGAGACTGTGCGCGGCCTGCTTGGCGAACCCGATGCCAGGGTCGACGATCACGCGGTCGCGATCCACGCCGGCTGCAACGGCCGCATCGACCCGCTCGGCCAGCTCGCTGGCGACCTCGTCGACCACCGCGCTGTAGTGCGCCTCCTGGTACATCTGGCGCGACCGGCCGCGGTTGTGCATCAACACGAGCGCGGCGCCAGTCTGGGCGACGACAGACGCCAGCGCCGGATCATACCTTAGCGCGCTGACATCATTGACGATGGCGGCGCCAGCCGCCAGGGCACGGCTCGCCACCTCCGCCTTGTAGGTGTCCACCGAAATCGGCGCTCGCAGGCGCGACGCCAGCGCCTCGATGACCGGCATCACCCGCGCCAGTTCCGTCTCGAAGGGCAGCGCCTCGGCGCCTGGCCGCGTGGACTCGCCGCCGATGTCAATGAGGTCTGCGCCATCGGCCTCCATCTGCAGCGCTGCATCGACGGCGCGCGCCGGATCGGTCCACAGGCCGCCATCGGCGAAAGAATCGGGGGTCACGTTCAGAATGCCCATGACCAGAGTCCGAAGATGACCCAGGACAAGACTGCGCCCGCCGGGAAGGGGAACGATGTAGGACTGGCGGGACAGGGACAATGGAACCGGTTCGGGCAGGTTCGGGCGGGTTGGGGCAGGTTGGGGCAGGTTGGAGTTGGTTGGTCAGGTTGGCGGGTTTGGCCGGGCTGACGTAGCTCGACCAACCGACTTCAACCTGCCCCAACGTGACCGAACCCGGCCAAACCCGCCCGAACCCGTTCCCGTTATTCCTGCGGAAGCGGACTCCCGAGCGGCGGCACGAAGCCGGGGCGCGCTTCCTTGCGCGTCCGGTCGTCGATGACCGACGGGGGCGGCTGTGGCGTCGAGGGCGGCGGCTCGTCGAGCGACTCGCCGGCCAGGATGCGGTGCACCTGATCGGCGTCCAGGACCTCGCGCGACAACAACGCGGTGGCCAGCCCCTGCAGGCCGCTGCGGTGTTCCTGCAGCACGTGCAACGCGCGCTGGTAGCTCTCGGTGACGATGCGCCTGACTTCCTGGTCGATGCGCAGCGCCGTGTCCTCGCTGTAGTCGGACCGCTGGGCGATCTCGCGACCGAGGAAGATCTGCTCTTCCTTCTTGCCGAAGGTGAGCGGCCCCATCGCGTCGCTCATGCCCCACTCGCAGACCATGCTGTGGGCCATCTCGGTGGCGCGCTCGAGGTCGTTGCCCGCGCCAGTGGTGATCTGGCCGATCACGATCTCTTCGGCGATGCGCCCGCCCAGCAGGATCGCAATGCGGTCGTTCAGGTAGTCGCGCGAGTAGTTGTGCTTCTCGTCCACCGGCACCTGCATCGTCAGGCCCAGCGCCATCCCGCGCGGGATGATCGTGACCTTGTGGATCGGGTCGGCGTGCGGCAGCTTCACGGCGAGCACGGCGTGACCGGCCTCGTGAATGGCGGTGACACGCTTCTCCTCGTCGCTGATGATCATCGAGCGCCGCTCGGCGCCCATGAGCACCTTGTCCTTGGCGAACTCGAAGTCCACCATGCGGACGACCTTCTGGTTGTAGCGCGCGGCGTTGAGCGCCGCTTCGTTCACCAGGTTGGCCAGATCCGCGCCGGAGAAGCCCGAGGTCGCCCGCGCCAGGATGCTGATGTCAACGTCGTCGCTGAGCGGGATCTTCTTGGTGTGCACCAGGAGAATGCCCTCGCGGCCTTTCACGTCGGGACGGTTCACGACGATGCGGCGGTCGAAGCGGCCAGGGCGCAGCAGCGCCGGGTCGAGTACGTCCGGGCGGTTGGTTGCGGCGACCAGGATGACGCCTTCGTTGCTCTCGAAGCCGTCCATCTCGACCAGCAACTGGTTCAGCGTCTGCTCGCGCTCGTCGTGTCCGCCGCCAAGGCCGGCGCCGCGGTGACGCCCGACCGCGTCGATCTCGTCGATGAACACGATGCAGGGCGCGTTCTTCTTGCCCTGCTCGAACAGGTCGCGGACGCGGCTGGCGCCCACGCCCACGAACATCTCGACGAAGTCAGAGCCGCTGATCGAGAAAAACGGGACGTTGGCCTCGCCGGCCACGGCCCGCGCCAGCAGCGTCTTGCCCGTGCCAGGAGCGCCCATCAGCAGCACGCCCTTCGGGATGCGGCCGCCAAGCTTCTGGAACTTCTGCGG
>JAENWD010000112.1 GCA_016650245.1 Vicinamibacteria bacterium | reverse complement strand
TCGACTTCGCGGTGACCGCCAACAAGCAGTGCTTCGATCCGGCGGGCGCCCTCGATTACTGCGGCCCGAAGTCCTATCGACCCGTGCCCGATCGCCTGTTCCGCAACGAAGGGCTGGGCCGATTCATGGATGTCACCGAGGCCGCCGGCATCGTCAAAGCCGACGGCGCCGGGCTCGGGGTCGCCACCGGCGACTACAACGGCGATGGCTGGCTGGACCTGTACGTCGCCAACGACGCGACGCCGAACCAGTTGTGGATCAACCAGAAGGACGGCACCTTCGCCGACGACGGGCCCCTTGCCGGCGCAGCGCTCAACTCGGCGGGCAACCCGGAGGGGAGCATGGGGCTCGCCTCGGGCGACTACGACCGTGACGGCGACGAAGATCTATTCGTCACCAACATCATCGCCGAGACGTTCGCGCTGTATGCCAACGACGGCCGCGGCGGATTCGACGACACGCGGGTCGCCTCCGGGCTGGCTCGGGCCACCGCGTCCTTCACCGGGTTTGGGACCGACTGGATCGATTACGACAACGACGGCTGGGTCGATCTGTTCGTCGCCAACGGCGCCGTCAACCCGGTCGAGGCCCTGCGCGGACAGCCCAGGCCCTACCGGATGCGCAACCAGTTGTTCCGCAACCTCGGCTCGGGCAGGTTCGTCGAGACCTCATCCCAGGGAGGTGCTGCCTTCGCACGGGCCGAGGTCGGTCGCGCGGCCGCCTTTGGGGATATCGACAACGACGGCGACGTCGACATCCTCGTCACCAACAACGACGGCCCGGTGCGGTTGCTGCTCAACCGGACGGGGACGAGGCAGTCGTGGCTGCAGGTGCGCCTCGACGACGGCTCGGCCAACCGGCTCGGGTTGGGCACGCTCGTGCGGATCGAGCGCCCGGGGGCCCCTCCACAGGTGCGGCGCGTGCGCACCGACGGCAGCTACTTGTCGGCCCAGGACCCCACGCTCCACTTCGGTCTCGGGGACTGGCGGGGACCGGTGACGGTACGCGTCGACTGGCTGGGCGGGCCGTCGGAGCAGTGGGCAGTGTCCACCGTGAGTCGCCGGGTGACCCTCGTGCGCGGGACGGGAGCGCCCCGCCGCGCGGTTCCTGTGCCACAGTAGAGCGTGATGAGGCCATCGTCGACCATTCCAGCGCTCGCCTGCGCCGTCGCGGCGTGCTGGATCCTGGCTGAACCCGGACCTCTGGCGCGGCAGTCCGACGCACTCGCTAGAATCCAATTCGACAACGTCTCGGCCAGCGCCGGTCTCGTCTTTACGCTCGACCAGCACCCGTCCGCCGACAAGCACATGGTCGAGACGATGGCCGGCGGGCTGGCCGTGTTCGACTACGACGGCGACGGCCTGGTCGACATCTTCTTCACCAACGGCGCGCCGCTGCCCGCGATGAAGAAGCAGAGGCCGGCGCACTGGAACCGGCTGTTCCGTAATACCGGCGGCCTGAAGTTCGTCGACGTCACCGAGCAGGCGGGCGTCCAGGGCGAGGGTTACACCACCGGCGCCTCCGCGGCCGACTACGACAACGACGGCGACATCGACCTGTTCGTCGCCGGCGTGCAACGCAACCAGTTACTGCAGAATGTGGGCAGCGGGCGCTTCCGGGACGTCACCAATACTGCCGGCATCAAGCACTACACCTGGTCGGTGGCCTCGGGCTGGTTCGACTACGACAACGACGGGCGGCTGGACCTGTTCGTCGTCAACTACGTCGACTGGTCCCCCGCGCAGAACCGCTTCTGCGGGGATCGTGCGAGAAACCTGCGGGTGTACTGCCATCCGAAGCACTACCGCGGCCTGGCCAACGCGCTGTTCCGCAATCGTGGCGACGGCACGTTCGAGGACGTCTCCGGCAAATCCGGCATTGCGGCGCAGATCGGCAAGGGCATGAGTGTCGCCTTTGCAGACTACGACGCCGACGGCTTCCAGGACGCGTTTGTCACCAACGACGGCGTGCCCGATTTCCTGTTTCACAACAAGCGCGACGGCACGCTCGAGGAGGTCGCCTTGCTGGCGGGTGTCGCGATGCCGGGCCACGGCCGGCCCGTGTCGAGCATGGGTGTGGATTTTCGGGACTACGACAACGACGGACGGCCCGATCTGCACGTCACCGCGCTCACGGGAGAGACCCTGCCGCTCTTCAAGAACGACAACGGCTCGTTCTTCCGTGATGCGACCTACGCAAGCGGTCTCGGTGTGGCCACCGTGCGCTTCAGCGGCTGGGGAAACGCGCTGGTGGATCTGGACAACGACGGCTTCAAGGATCTGGTCACTGCCAACTCGCACGCCAACGACCGCATCGAGGAGTTCGAGTCTGCGACCTATCGACAGACAAACGCGGTGTTCCGCAACGTCGCGGGGAAGTTCACCGACGTCTCGGCACAGGCCGGGCCGGACTTTGCGGTTGCCCGTGCGAACCGGGGGCTGGGCGTCGGGGACTTCGACAACGACGGCCGTATGGATCTGGTGGTGTCAGTACTCGGCGATCGCCCGCTGTTGCTGCGCAACGTCGGCCAGAGCGGCGCGTGGCTGACGTTGCGCCTGGTGGGGCAATCCAGCAATCGCGATGGCATCGGCGCGGTGGTGCGCATCGGCGACCAGACCGACCAGATGACGTCGAGTGTCGGCTACGCCTCGTCGAGCCTCCACGGTGTGCACGTCGGTCTGGGTGGCGCGACAACGGCGCCGACGGTCGAGATCGCGTGGCCCAGCGGCATCAGGCAGGTCATCGCGGACATGCCGCTGAACGCGACCACCACCGTGCAGGAGCCGGCCCGCCAGCGGTAGGGCACGGACCGGCCCCTGTCCCGAGGAGGCGGCGTCAGGGAGGCGTGAGCGCGGGCGGCTGTCCGGGCGTGGAGGCGTCGGGCGCCTCGGGCTGTGGCGGCTGCCGCTTTTGGTACTCCGCCATCGCCTGCCGCGCCTCGCCTGTGCGGCCCAGCGCCTGATACGCCTGTCCGAGCTGATAGTGCACGCTGCCGTCGTCGTCGCTCGCCAGGGCGGCCTGCAGGTGGGGCAGCGCGGCATCGTAGCGACCGGCCAGCACGTAGGCGCGCCCGAGTGCGGCGCGAGCGGGAACCAGTGCCCCATCGAGCGTGACGGCACGTTCGAGCAACGGGATCGCCTGGTCGAGCTGCTGCGATTGCAGCAACGCCTCGCCGTAGAGAAAGTGGGTCGGCGCGGCGTCCGGGTGGTCGCGCACCAGGCGTTCGAGCAGTGTGAGCGCGTCGGTGACGTTGCGCGCGAGCACGAGTGACTGGGCCAGCGCGGTCTCGACAGTCGCGTCGCCAGGCGCCAGGGCCAGCGCCGCCCGCAACTCGGTCACCGCCTCGGTGTGACGGCCCCGCGTCTGCGCGATCTCGGCGCGGATCAGGTGCAACTCGATCGAGGGCGGCAGCGCCTCGAGCGTCGCGAGCGCCTCGGTGGCCAGCCGGTTGGCGGCGCGGATCTCCCAGTAGCGTCCGGCCGGCGTGGTGGAGGCACGCGCCGCAATCAGCGCCTGGCGGACCCTGCCGGCCAGGAACTCGCACTCCGCCTTGCGGGTCGCGCACTGCGCGGCGGTTGGCGTCGCTGCCTTCGCCAGTTCCGCCGCCGCCCATTCCGGTTTGCCGGCGCGCTCGTACAGGTCCGCGACCGCCTCGTGCAGTCCCCCGACCGGAGGCGTGCCCGTCATCGCGTCGCGATACAGAGGTAGGGCGTCGACGTATCGACCCTGCGCGACCAGGATGTCGGCCAGTAGAAGCGGCAGGAGCGGTGTATCCGGCGCCTGCCGCTGCAGGGCGTTGAAGGCATGCTCGGCGATACCTTCGTAGCTTCGGGCCAGGCCATGCCACGCCTTGGGCCTGGTGGCAGCGGCCGTCGCCAGGGAGCGGTAATGCGAGGCCGCTTCGGCGTACCGGGCCAGTGCAAGGGTGGCCCGCGCCAGCATCTCGCGCGCATCAGGGTTTTGCGGCATGGCCTTCACGGCCCGCTGCAGCGGCGCCACGGCGTCCTGCGTGCGGCCGAGATCGAGCAGCGCCGCGCCGAGAAAGAGCGACGCAGGGGCCAGAGTCGGCTGGAGGCGGACGGCTTTCTCGAGGGCAGGCAGCGCCTCGGCGGGATTCCCGCCCATGTACCGGGCCATGCCGAGGTTCATCAGGAGCCCTGGATCGGTGGGCCGCAGGCTCACCAGTTCGCCGTAGATCGCCGCGGCCTCGCTGAAGCGGCCTCCCTCCATGGCGGCGCTGCCTTCCGCTGCGCGCGTGGCGACCGACGCGGCTGGCGCCTGCGATGCCGCAGGGGCTGCCGCGGCCATGAGCCACGTGGCCACGGCCAATGATCGCTGCCACGCCAGAGTCATCACATCGAGAATACATCGTGGGGGCGTGGTGGCGGGGCTTCACCCCCGCATCGTCCTCAACGGCGTTGCGTAACGGCATGCAGGGCTGAAGCCCTGCCCCACAAAAATTGCAGGGCTGAAGCCCTGCCGCCACAAAAAAACGCCGACGGGAACCGAAGTCCCCGCCGGCGTTTCTACGCTACCGTCCGGGCTGCGGCCCGGATGACGTCGCGTTCTAGAACGAGAAGCGTCCGCCCAGGCGGATCGTGCGCTCGCCGGCGACCGAGAACGTCTGACCGAAGGTCGAGCTGGTGACGCTGTTGCTCGGGTTGCCCCACTTCGGCGTGTTGGTCAGGTTGAAGAACTCCGACCGGATCTCGAACTGCCGCGTGCCGCCGAGGCGGAAGGCGCGGAAGAGCGAGAAGTCGAGATTCCACTGGCCGGGGCCCCTGAACGCGTTGCGCCCCGTGTCGCCATAGCGCACGCCGGTCGGCTGTCTGAAGGCGTCTGTGTCAAACCACTTACCTTCGCTGCCGACATTGCCAAGGATCGTGTAATCGCCGACCTGATCGGCGGTCTGCAGGTTGCCCGGCGCGTTGACGAGTGACCCGTCAGCCGTGATGGTGAACGGCGTGCCGGAAAACGCGCTGTAGATGCCGTTGATCTGCCAGTCGCCGAACACGGCCTTCAGGGCCGGGTTGCCGCCCGTGCCGGTCTTGTAGGGCACTTCGTAGACAAACGCCATCTGGAAGATGTGCGTGCGGTCGTAGCCCGCCAGCGCGAAGTTGCGACCCAACTGGCTCGCGCCGTTCCAGGACAGGCCGGCCCAGCCGTCGTCGTCGGTCTCGTTCTCCGCCTTCGAGAGCGTGTACGCGCCCTTGAGGAGCAGCCCGTTCTTGAACGGCCGGTTGATGGCCACCTGCAACGCGTGGTACTCCGTCTTGGTGTGCGGCCCCCAGCTCAGGAGCGAGATACGGCGCCCGAACTGGTTGAAGAACGGCCGGCTGGCGACGCCGCCGCCCGGCGTGTCCGACGCGTTGATGTCGAGGTCGGCGAAGCCGCCCTTCGTCCTGGTCCCGACGTACGCCATGTCCACCGACAGGTCGAAGGGCAGGCGCCGCTCGACCGCGACGTTCCACGAGTCCACGTGACCGCGGGAGACGTCGTTTTCTGGGAAGCGCATGTCGTACGTGTTGGGCAACGGGAACCGGCCCGAGTTCAGATCCGGTCCGGTGATGTCCGGGATGCCCGTGGCCAGCGTGCCAATGGAGCCGAAGGTCTCGATGGGCACGAAGTCGCCCGAGATCGTCGCGGGGTAGAAGCCGCGCAGTGGACGCGCGAACGGCAGCGGGTTGAACGTGCGCCCGAAGCCGGTGCGGAATACCGTGTTCTCGTTGAGGCGGTAGATGAACCCGAGGCGCGGCGCGAAGAGGTCTTTCGCCACCTTGATGCCCAGGTCGTCCGGGTTGCCGCCGCGGCCGCCCAGCAGCACCTCGAGCGTCTGCAGGTCCACCGTCTCGAGCCCGCGATCGGCGCGCGTCATCAGCGGGTAGTACTCCCAGCGCAGGCCGAGGTCCAGGGTCATCTTCTCGTTGATGTTCCAGCGGTCGCGGATGTAGAGGCCGTGCTGCTGCTCGCGCGCGGTCAGCAGCTCGTACTGCACCGTCGCCTGGCCGCGCGTGACGTCGCCCAGCAGGAACGTCGCGTACTGGTTGTAGAAGTTAGCCGTCTGGCCGCCGCGCAGCGCCGTGTCGTTGCCGCCGAAGGTCAGCGTGCCGCGTGGGCCGGCGCCCAGTTCCGGCTGCCAGTGATCGAGGCGCAGCAGGTTCAGCGCGTAGCCCGTGCGGATCTCGTGCTTGCCAAGGAGTTTGGTGACGTTGGCGCCAAGCGCGTAGGTGCGCTCGTCGCGCTCCACAGGGGTCCAGCCGTCGGTGTTGCCCAGGTCGCTGAAGCCCGTGAAGAAGGTTGGCATGCCCGCGTAGCGCGGGTCGCCGCTGTAGAGCCGCCCGCCGTTTGTGCCTGGGATGCCGAGCGTCTCGAGTCCGAAGTTGCCAAGGCTGAAGTCCCCCGGCTCGGTGATGTGGTCCATCTTCGAGACGCCGTAGGTGATGTCGGCGACCGTCGTCGAGTTGATGGTCAACGTGCTGCCGAACGTGTACTGCTGCACGGTCGTGTCGCCGCTGCCGGGGTCGTCGTACCCGAGCTTCCACAGGTTCTGCACGTTGGCGCCCATCCGGCTGTACTTGCCCCAGATCTGGTTGCTTGCCGTGCGGTTCCAGTTCACCTTGCCGTCGTAGTTGTTCCGCTCGAAGTTGCGCGGCTGCAGGCGGTTGAAGTTGCGGTTGATGTTGGCGCCGCCGACGTTGGCGCCCGCCGTGCCGGGCAGGTTCGAGTTGGGGTAGAGCGCCTGGATGCGCTGCGCGATGGGGCTGAGCCGGTCGGCCGGGATGACGTTGCCCGGAAACGGCGTGCGGCCCGAGCCGTCAGGGTTGCCCGTCCGCGGGTCGTAGATGACCTGCAGCGTGCCGGTGGTGTTGAACGCCTGGCTGAAGTTGCCTCCGCGCAGCGCCGCGGGCGGCACGTTGAAGAAGCCCTCGTTGACCGTCGCCTGGTACTGGCCTTCCCACGCCCCGAAGTAGAACAGCTTGTCCTTCTTGATCGGCCCGCCCAGCGTCCCGCCGAAAATCTTCGAGCTGTCCTGCGTCTTGGTCGCGCTGAAGTATTTCCGCGCGTTCAGCTCTTCGCCGTTGTAGAAGGCGAAGGCCGCGCCCTTGAGCGCGTTGGTGCCCGACTTGGTGACGACGGTGATGGCCGCGCCACCCGCCATGCCCTGTTCGGCGTCGAAGCTGCTGGAGCTGATGTTCACGGTGTCGACGGTCTCGGCCGGCGAGACGTACATCGTGTGGTGCGGCAACCAGATGTTGACGTTGGTCGCGCCATCCGTCTTGGTGCCGTTGTTGTTGCGGTTCACGCCATTCACGTTCGTCGACAGCGCGCGGCCGGGGGTGTCCACTTCGCTGTTCTGGAACACGGCTGGCGTGGCGCCCGGCACCAGATTGACCAACGTCTGGTAGTTGCGGTACGCCGCCAACGGCAGGTCGACGATTTCCTTGGACCTCAGCTCCGTGCTGACGTCCGCCTTGTCCGTCTGCAGCAACTGCGTTGACGAGGCGACGGTCACCGTCTCGGTCAGGGCGCCGATCTCGAGCTTCACGTCGGCGCGGCTGATGGTGTTGACACTGACCGGCAGGCCGGTGCGGACGGATTCTCGAAAACCCTCCAGGGCCACGGTCACGGTGTACGAACCCGGTATGGCGTTGGCGAAGGAGTACGCGCCGGTCCCATCGGTGACGGCCGTGCGCGTCAAGTTCGTCTCGGTGTTGACGATGGTGACCGTTGCGCCGGGAATGGTAGCTCCCGACGAGTCGGTGACGGTCCCGACGATGCTGCCGTACAGCACCTGTCCGACGGCTACGACCGGTGCCAGTACGACGACAGCCGCCAGCAGAAGCCCTGCCAGCGTGTCGACGCCTCTTCGTTCTTTCACGTGTCCCCCTCCAGGAATGTCGCCGGGTGAACCCCGCGACTTCTCCTACGCACGCGATTACCTGCCCTCGAGTACGCGCGACCCTCGCGCCCACCCAAAGACCAGAAAAAGGTCGTGTGCATCTTACGTTTGAGCCTGAAGGCTAAGCGTGTGCTCATGTGAAGTCAACGGGAAAAGTAGTAGAAAAAGGGCCACTTTCTACCCAGTAGATCCGACATCCCGAATCAGTCGATCCAACCGGGGCCATATGCCCCCGATAGCCGGCCCGAGGCGATGGTCTCCAAGTGCGCCTGCACGCTGACAGGACAAGGCTTGGTGAGGATCCGGCCGGCTCAATCGCCCCGAGCCCCACGAGGCCTGGACATTCAGTTCCTTGAATCGTCCTTGGATCGCTCCCACCGGATTTTTTGAGTTGGCGCGCCACGCAGCGAGGACCGCGGATCGCGTGTAAGCGATTACACGTCGGAGCGTGGGTTCTTGTATGCTCCCGACGTGGAAGCCCGCGTGATGTGTCGTGCGCTCGTGCTGGCCCTGGGCACGACGATCCCCCATGCTTGGCGAGCGCCCGTGCCCTCTCCGGCGCAGTTGGCCTGGCAGCGCATGGAGATGAACGCGTTCGTCCATTTCGGCCCGAACACCTTCACGGGCGAAGAGTGGGGAGATGGCCGCGAAGATCCCGCGCTGTTCAACCCGACGGCCCTTGATGCGCGCCAGTGGACGCGTGCCTTCAAGGCGGCCGGTTTCGGCGGCGTCATCCTGACCGTCAAGCATCACGACGGGTTCGCGCTGTGGCCGTCGCGACAGTCCACGCACACCGTCGCGCGCAGTCCATGGAGACAGGGCAGCGGCGACGTCGTGCGTGACGTGGCCGATGCCGCGCGTGCCGACGGGTTGAAGTTCGGCGTCTATCTGTCGCCGTGGGACCGCAATCACCCCACGTATGGCACCGCGGAATACAACCGTGTCTTTGCGGCGATGCTCGAAGAAGTGCTCGGCGGCTACGGCCCGGTGTTCGAGGTGTGGTTCGACGGCGCCAACGGGGAAGGCCCCAACGGCAGGCGCCAGGTGTACGACTGGCCGCTGTTTATCGCGACCGTGCGCAGGTTACAACCGCAGGCGGTGATCTTCAGCGATGGCGGTCCGGATATTCGCTGGGTGGGCAACGAACGTGGCGAGGCGCCGCTGACCGTGTGGGCGACCATCGATCGTGCCCGATACGAGCCGGGCACGCCGCTCAGCCACGAGTTGAGCGAAGGCACGCCCTACGGCGCCGACTGGGTGGCGCCTGAGTGCGACGTGTCGATCCGGCCGGGCTGGTTCTATCGCGCCGCCGAGGATGCCCGCGTGAAGTCGGCGTCACGGCTGTTCACGCTCTACGAGCAGTCGGTGGGTCGCAACTGCACCCTGCTGCTCAACGTGCCGCCAGACCGCCGCGGGCTGATCGCCGATCCCGATCTGGCGGCGCTGGCCGGCATGCGGACTCGGCTCGACCGTGTGTATGGGCGCGACCTGGCGACGGGCGCATCGAGGACGACCGCCGATCGCACGACCCTGCTGCGGCTGCCCGCTGTCGCGATCTTCGATCGGGTCGTCGTGCAGGAGGACATCAGCGCGGGGCAGCACGTCGCGGGCTTCGAGGTGGAGGTTCAGGCCGACGGCGCCTGGCGGCGCATTGCGACCGGGTCAACCGTCGGCTACAAGCGCATCCTGCCTGTGCCGCTCACGACCGCCTCGGCAGTCCGCGTCAGCGTTCTCGATGCACGCGGCACGCCCAGGATCGGCCGCGTATCGCTCCATCGGGCGGAGTGACCGTCACAACCGCGATGACACGATGCCACGACGACACGATGGCAACGCTCCTGTGCGGCGGCGAGTTTATCCGCGGATTTCAGGATTCAAGGGATTCCCGGGCGCTGTTGCCGGGCCGCCGCATGCCGGGCAGCGTGACAGTCGAATTCAGGCTGTCATGGCGCCTTCGCGCCTTCGCGCCATCGTGGTTGTGGTCACCGTTGCGAAAAGAAGGGAAACAGCCGCCGCAACATCGCCTCATCAGGCCGCGTGCCGTACTCGCAGATCTCGAACGCCTCGGCCACTTGGACCTTCGCGGCGGCGTCAGCGCCGTACCATTTGACCAGTGCCTCGCGCACCTGAGGAGAAGGCGGACGCATGCGCGACTCCTTCAGCCACGCCTTGCGGGCGGCCGGGTCCTTCGGCACCTGGTCGAGGTTGCCCGAGTGCCAGGCAAGCCACTCGTAGACTTGCGACACGTGCGCGTCGAGCGCGTCGACCTTCTTGTCCACCACGTCGTCGATGGACACAGCGATGTCGGGTCGGAACGGCGCCGGTTTCTGAAAGCCGTCCTCGAAGTACAGAAAGACGGGATTCTTCTTCAGCGCCGGCACCTCGGTC
>JAENWD010000111.1 GCA_016650245.1 Vicinamibacteria bacterium | reverse complement strand
GGCACGTCGGAGTACTCGCCCAGCAGGACGAAGAACTCCGCCGCGCGTCGCCCGGCCAGTTCGATGCTGCCGCAGGCGGCTCCGAGCATCGTGCCGCGCAGGTCGTTGATCGCGATGCACGACACGACTTGCGGCGGCGCGTCATCGATGCGCTCCGAGGTCGCTGTCCCGTGCGTGATGGCGGCGGCCAGCACACTCGCCAACGCCTCGGGGGCGGGCGCGGCCTGTGCGCCTTCGTGTGCCAGCACGCGCCCCTGGCGATCGACGATGAAGACGGCGTCGGCGATCCGCGTCTCGATGAACGGCCGCCGCAGCGCGTCGCGGGGAATCGGCGCGCCGCTCTCCATCGCCGGCCGCGCCTGCTCGACCACGTCCTGGAGCACGCTGAACAGGTGCGTCAGCTCGCGGTCGATCTGCGCAACCATCAAGTGCACGATCGCCTGGTGCGAGGTGGCGATGTGCGCCCGCTGCCGCCTGAACGCGGCTGCGCCGATGGCGCCGAGCGTCACAGACGTCAGCACGACGCCGGTCGCGATCAGGATGACGACCCGATGCTCCAGCGATCTTACGGGGGTCATACGCGACCTCGGCGCAGCGACCGCACCATTTGTATCAGCAGCGCGTCGTCCGTGTCGATCAAGCGGATGACCACGCGGCGATTCTGGATGATGACCGTCGCTTCGCGCCAGACCACGCCGTTTGCCGTGCGCACGAGTTGCACGACCACCGGATCGTCGGGGTCGCGTGCGATGCTGGCGTGCGACTCGATGGTGCCCGCCGGCAGCAGGCCCGCCGGGAGCTCTGCCGTGCCGTCGAGCGTTTGCGCGATCACGCAGGCGACATCGGGCCCGGCCGCGCTCGTGAACGTCAGGCGCACGGGCCGATCGGCTCCCGGCGTCAGCAGCACGTCCTGCGGGGGCCAGACGAGGCGATCCGGAAAGACCGCCGGTACCAGCAGGCGCGTGCCGAGGTCGCGTTCGGCGGCCTGCACCGACCCGTACCGTACCGCCGCGCGCGGTTCGCCAAGCCATCCAGGCACGATGGCGTCGGCAGCGCGCAGGAGGATCCCGCTCACGATGAACACCATGGCCAGGCGGACCACGTACGAGGCCGTCAATGCGGTGTGGCCAGCGGACGCGGGCGCGGACGGTGTGACAGAGGTCATGACACGAGGCTCATGGTGACGAGGAGCCCGATGGCGGTGAGCCACAGCGGCAGCCGGTGCGGCTCGCGCACGTGGAGCTCGGCGTCGGCGAGGCGCTGGCAGCGGCGTTCGAGTGCCTCGAGGCGGCCTTGCCCCAACAGCCCGAGGTAGTCGCCGCTCGCGGCCTTGCCGCTGGCGACCAGCGCCCGTGCCAGCGCGACGGGGCGTCCGGTGGCGTGCGCGGCAACATCGTCGGCACGCCACTCGACCTCCTGGTGCTGCCGGCGCGCCATGAGATGCACGAGGGGCGACGCGATCAGCGCCAGGCGCACGGCCAGCACCAGGGCCGATCGTCTCAGGTCGCGATTGACAAGATGGGCGAGCTCATGGGCGATCGCCGCTTCGCGTTGCGCATCGGGCAGGTTCGCGAGCGTGGCGGTCGAGATCTGCAGCGAGCGGTGCCAGAGCCCGTGCAGGTGCATCAGGGGGCGCTCGCTGCAAACGACCTGCACCTGCGGCGGCGTGATGCCGAGCGCCGAAGCAAGCCGCGCGACCGTGCTGCGTGTGGCCACCACGTCGGGGTGGGACGCTGCGGGACAGTCGGTGCCGTCGCGGCGCACGTGCGGCACCCCGAACCGCACGCGCAGGTCACGCAGCAGGATGACCGCACCGACCGCCGCGCAGGCCAGCCATACCGCCTGCCGGAAGGGCACGTCACCGATCGCGATGCGGTCGAAGCGCTGGCTGACGAACAGGGCCCGGGCGAGGAAGTCGTCGCTCGCGCGCCAGGGCGCGAGCCACACAGCGACGGGCACGAACGTGAGTGGCAGGACCAGCGCCAGGTCGCGCAGAGCGATGCGCGTCGCGGGCGTCCGCAAGCGGAGCGCCCCGATCACTCCTTCGACGCTGGCGCACGCGATCACGCTGTGCAGCGTGAGGCCGATGACGAGGTCAGGGATGAGGGGCACGGTCGGCTTGCCCCGACGAGTGTGCCACCAATCGCTCGAGCTCGAGCGGATGTTCGTGGTGCATCCGCTCCTCGCTGATACGCCCCGTGAAGATCGACGTGTCGAACGGGAAGACGTCGGGACTGAAGTGGGCATTGTAGATGTGCCAGACGATGACGACGAGAAACGCCAGGAGCCCCTCGTTGCTGTGCGCCACCTTCGACGCCGGGATGAGCTCTCCGGGGAGCCACCGCGCGGCGATGACGGGATACAGCAGGACGATGCCCGTGGCGATGACGATGATGGCGCCGAAGATGAGGCCCCAGTACTCGAACTTCTGCCGATAGTCGAACCGATCGGACTTCGGCGGCGACGGCTCGACCCCGAGATAGAAGCGCAGCGTCTGGATCGCATCGGTGAAATCGCGCTTGCTCGGCACCATGGTGAGGCGCGACTTGTGGACGACCACCTCCCAGATGGCGCCCGACACGTGCACGATGGCGAGAATGGCGAAGGCGATGCCGGCCGCACGGTGGAACCAGCGGGCGCGATCCACGCCGCCGAACGCGTCCACGATCCACTGCGAGGCGGTGGCGTCGAAGAACTTCTGCGGCAGACCGGTCAGCGAGAGGGTCGTGAAGAGCACAATCATCGCGATGTGCTCGAGGCGTTGCCTCAGCGAGAAACGAACGTACGTCGCGCTCAT
>JAENWD010000110.1 GCA_016650245.1 Vicinamibacteria bacterium | reverse complement strand
GTCCACCAGCGAGAACGTCGCGTCCAGCGCGGCCTTGGCGGCTGCCAGGTCGTTGGTGTCGATGGCGGCTCGAATGCTCTTGAGCGCCGAGCGCAGCCGGCTGCGGAGCTGCCGGTTGTGGTCCCGCCGCTTCACGTTCTGTCGGTAGGCCTTTACGGCCGAGGAAACCTTCTTCTTCGTAGCCACTCGTGTGATCCTCAGTGCCCGCGTCTTGCGGGGCGAAAACTCCCAATCTTACCATAGGAGCCCGGTTCCTCGGTTCACGGGTTCAATCCTGCCTGGCTAAAGGGGAGCTCGCTGGCGATCGACTACCGCTTCGTGACGATCTCGTAGGCGGCGGCCGGCCGTGCGTCCGAATAGCGGGGCACCTCTCGGCCGTCGACCAACTCCACGATCTTGTAGATGACCTTCTTTGGCCCCAACTGTACTTCCGTGACCGAGACAATCTTGCGCACGTACGCCTGTGTTTCACGGTAGGGCGGGACCTTCCCGTACTTGTCCACGGCGCCGGGGCCGGCGTTGTAGGCCGCCAGGGCGAGCTCCGCGTTGCCGTCGTACCGGTCGAGCAGCCACTTGAGATACCGGACGCCGGCCCTGATGTTCTGCGCCGGGTCGAACGGGTCCACGACGCCCAGTTCCGTCGCGGTCTCGGGCATCAGCTGCATCAGGCCCAATGCACCCTTGGGCGAGACGGCCCGTGTGTTCCACGCCGATTCGGCCTGAATCACCGCGCGGACCAGCGCTGGGTTGATCGCGTGTGTTTCGGCATGGCGATCGGCCATGGCGTGCAGGTCCGCCCGGTCCAGGCGCGGGCCCACGTCCAGGCGGGTCGTGCGGATGGTCTCGATGCCGCGCACCGAGTACGTCGCGTGCTGGACGCCGGGGCCGCTGGGGCGGTCAGACACCACGAGTCTGCCGTCCTTGTCTTTCCAGGCGTAGACATCTGCCCGGGCAGGGACTGCCGCCGACGCCGCTGCAAACGCGGCCACGACCAGGAAGAGACGATGGGCCAAGAGGTTACCGGGATTGCTCTGGCGCGGTCACCGGTGACCGCGCCGCGCTCCGGTACCTCTATCGGCAGGAAGAGTGCCACTGCCCAGCTACGAACCGTACGGGGGCCAGGCCCTGTTAAGCGCTCTTGTCCTGCTTAACGGGGCCTGGCCCCCGGACCATCTTCTCGATGACGGCGCGGCCCTCGGCCAGCATGGCGTCGATCTTCGACGGGTACTTGCCGCCGGCCTCGGCGAAGTCGGGTCGTCCTCCGCCGCCGCCTCCCACGATCGGGGCCAACGCCTTGACGATGTTGCCGGCGTGAAGACGGCCTTTGAGATCGGGAGTCACCGAGGCCACGATCGCCACCTTCCCGTCGTCGGTCGCCGAGGCGAGGACGACGACCCCGGACCTGATTGCGGCTTTCAGCGAGTCGGAGAACTCGCGGAGCGCGTTTTTGTCCAGCCCGGGCACCGACCGGAAGACGGCCTTGACGCCGCCAAGATCCACCTCGCCTGCCTCGGCTCCACCTGATGCCGCCGCGCCGCCGCTCATGGCGAGCTTCACCTTCAGCTCCTGCACCTCGCGGGCCAGACGCCTGGCGTCCTGCTGCAGGCGGACCGCCGCGTCGGCGGCCTGGTGCTCGCTCACACCGAGTGCGCTGACCAGCGCGTGCAGGGTCTCGCGCCGCATCTGGTAGTCGTGCAGGGCGCCATCGCCGGTGAGCGCCTCGATGCGGCGCACACCGGAGGCGACACCGCCTTCCTGCGCGATCGCGAACAGCCCGATGTCGCCCGTCGCGCGCGCGTGCGTGCCGCCGCACAACTCGACGCTGAATCCCGGGATCGTGATCACGCGCACGCGGTCGCCGTACTTCTCGCCAAACAGCGCCATCGCGCCCGATGCCATGGCAGCGGCGGTGTCTTTCACCTCGGTGGTGACCGGGGCGTTTCGCAGGATCTGCTCGTTGACCAGCGCCTCGATCTCGCGCAGTTGAGGGCCCGTCACGGGCGAGAAGTGCGTGAAGTCGAAGCGCAGGCGGTCCGGCGCCACCAGCGACCCGGCCTGCTTCACGTGGGTGCCGAGCACCTGGCGCAAGGCGGCGTGCATTAGGTGCGTGGCCGTGTGATTGCGGCGCGTCGCATCCCGCGTACGCGAGTCGACGTGGGCCGCAACCGTCTGGCCCTCGTGTAGCGCGTCGGCGATCACCGCCACTTTGTGGCCGCGGGGCAGTCCGGCGCCGAGCCGCACGACGTCGTCCACCCGTGCGACGACGGTGCCGGCCTCGTTGCGGAGGTCGCCGGTGTCAGACACCTGGCCGCCAGATTCAAGGTAGAACGGCGTGCGGTCCATCAGCACGTAGCCGGAGGATCCGGCGGGCAGCGTGGCAACCTGGTGGCGGTTGGCGTCGAGAAGCGCGGTGATGGTCACGCCCTCGACCAGGGTCGTCGTGTAGCCGTCGAACTGGTCTCCGGACGCCCTCAGGCGCCGGGCTGTTTCGGGGCTGCCAAACGTCGGCTCCTCGGCGCGTTTGCCCTCGAAGGCGCTACTGGCGCGCGCCTTCTCGCGCTGCACTTCCATCGCGCGGTCGAAGCCCCGTCGGTCAACGGCCAGCTTGCGCCCGCCGGCCAGGTCCTCGATGAAATCCAGCGGCAGGCCCAGCGTGTCATAGAGGCGGAACACGTCGTCTCCAGACACGGGCGTCGCGTTCTGGGCCGAGCGGTCCAGCAGCTCTTCGAGCTTGGGCAGCCCGTTGGTGAGCACGGCGTCGAAGCGCTGTTCTTCGGCGCGAATGACCGAGACGATGGTGTCGCGCCCTGTGCGCAGTTCGGGGTACGCGTCGCCCATGTGTGCCACCAGCTCGTCGGCGAGGCTGTGGAGCATCGGCTCGGTGAACCCCAGGCGTTTGCCGTGGCGCATCGCGCGGCGCATGATCTTTCGAAGCACGTAGCCGCGCCACTCGTTGCTCGGCAACACGCCGTCGGCGATGAGGAACGTCATCGCCCGGAGATGGTCCGCAACGACCCGCGTGGACACGGCGGCCGGCGCCATAGACGTCGCCAACTCCGACGGCGATGTGGACCCGCCGTGCGCGCCTTCGATGGCGATCAGAAGCGGCGTGAACGCGTCTGTGTCGTAGTTCGACAACGTGCCCTTCATGACGGCCGCGATGCGCTCGAGTCCCATGCCCGTGTCGATCGACGGCTTGGGCAGCGGCAGCAACGCGCCGCCGGGCTGCCGGTCGAACTCCATGAAGACGTTGTTCCAGATCTCAACGTACCGGTCGCAGTCGCACGCCGGTCCCAGGCAGGTCTGCGCCCTGCAGGGCAGGTCGTTGCCGCGGAAGTAGTGGATCTCGGAACACCGCCCGCACGGACCGGTGTCGCCCATGGACCAGAGGTTGTCGTCTGCGCCGAGCGCGACGATGCGGTCGGCCGGCACGAAATCCAGCCACCGCGCATACGCGTCGTCATCGCGCGGGATGCCGTCCTCGCCCTTGAAGATCGTCGCAAAGAGCCTCTCTTCCTCGAGTCCCCACTCTTTCGTCAGCAGCTCCCACGCAAACGCGATGGCGTCGTGCTTGAAGTAGTCGCCGAACGAGAAATTTCCGAGCATCTCGAAAAACGTGTGGTGTCGCAGGGAGGGGCCGACGTTGTCGAGGTCGTTGTGTTTGCCGCTCACGCGCATGCACTTCTGCGAGGTCGTCGCGCGCGAGTAGCTACGCTGCTCCCGGCCGAGGAACACGTCCTTGAACTGGTTCATGCCGGCGTTGGTGAAGAGCAACGTGGCGTCGCCGTGCGGAACCAGGGGCGAACTGGGGACGATCCGGTGGCCGTGACTCTGGAAGTACTCCAGGAACGAGCGACGGAGCTCAGACGAGGTCATAACCGAACAATTGTACTAGGCGGGGACCGGCGCCGCGTCGGAACCGAAAGTTCCGGCCTACGTGCCGTCGGTGTCGCGGCCGCCGCGGCGGAAGAGGGCCGACACCTTGCCGGCGTCGAAGCCCTGGCGCACCAGCCATCCGTACAGCCGGCCGAGGGCCTTGCGATCGGAGGGAAGTGGTTGGCCGCGCAGCCGGCGGATGAGGGCGTCGGCGAGGAGACGGTCTTCGTCCACATCTTCGAAGGCCGCGGCGACGGCGGCGCGCGCCGTGTCGTCGTCCACGCCGAGCGACTGCACCTGGCGCAGCACGCGGCCCCGGCCCTGGCGCTTGATGGCGACGTCGTGGCGCGCCCGCGCCCTGGCTGCCCGCCCGTCATCGAGCACCCCGTCGGCCACGAGGCCGGCAACGGCAGTCGCGATGGTGTCGTCGGCGTAGTGGCGACGGCGCAGCCGGAGCCGAGCCTGCGACGCGGAAAGCTCGCGCTGGCCAAGCCAACGCAGCACGAGGTTGCGGGCAGACGCGGGGGTCAGTTCGGCAGAGTCAGGCGGCAGGCGGCTCACACGTCAATCTGCGCTCATCTGCGTAATTCCGTCAATCGTCAATCGTCAATCGTCAATCGTCAATTCTTACCGTCCCCCGAAGCGCGTCACCTGCGCGGCGCCGGTGCTGCGCGCCATCTGGTCGCGACTGTCGTCGGCCGTGGTGGAGACGCCTTGCACCTTGAGCTTGAACTCGTCCTTGTTGCTCGCCCAGCGCAGCGCCTCGTCGTAGGTCACGACCTTCTGCTCGTAGAGCCCGAAGATGGCCTGGTCGAACGTCTGCATGCCGTACTGGGACGTGCCGGCGGCTATGGCCGCGTTGATCTGGTGCGTCTTTTCCTTGTCCACGATGCAGTCGCGGATGAACGGCGTGGTGATCATCACCTCGACCGCGGCGGCGCGCCCCAGCCCGTCGGCCCGCGGCAGCAGGCGCTGCGAGATGACGGCCTTCAGCACGCTCGCCAACTGCATGCGGATCTGCTTCTGCTGGTGGGGCGGGAAGACGGCGATGATGCGGTTGATGGTCTCGGTGGCGTCGAGCGTGTGGAGCGTCGAGAACACGAGGTGGCCGGTTTCCGCGGCCAGCAGGGCCGTCTCGATGGTCTCGTAGTCGCGCATTTCGCCGACCAGGATGACGTCGGGGTCCTGGCGCAGGGCGCTTCTGAGCGCGTGGGCGAACGACCGCGTGTCGACCGAGACCTCGCGCTGATTGATGATCGAGCGGTTGTCACGATGCAGGAATTCGATAGGGTCTTCGATCGTCACGACGTGCGCGCAGCGGGTCGAGTTGACGTGGTCCACCAGCGCCGCAAGGGTCGTGGACTTGCCGCTGCCAGTCGTCCCGGTCACCAGGACGAGGCCGCGCTCTTCCTCGGCGATGGTCTTGAGCACGGGAGGGAGTAACAGGCCCTCGACGCTCTTCACGCCGACCGGGATGACGCGCAGGACCAGGCCGATGGTGCCTCGCTGCTGGAACACGTTGCAGCGGAAACGGCCCAGGCCGGGCACGCTGTACGCCAGGTCGATGTCGAGGGCGTCCTTGAACTTCTGGCGCTGCTGGGTCGACATCACCGCCGCCGCCATGCTGACGGTGGCTTCGTGGTCCAGCCGCCTTTCCTCGGTGGCCGGCACCAGGGACCCGCGCACCCGCATCATCGGGTAGCTGCCCACCTTGATGTGCAAATCCGAGGCCTTGGCGTCGACCGCCAGCTTCAACAGGTCGTTGACGTGGATGCCCAACGTTAATCCTCCCCTTCTACTTTCGGCAGAAGGGGGGGATTACGTTAACTACGACTGACGATTGACGATTGCAGATTACGCTCGCTAGCGGCGGGCGGCCGCGGAGCGGCTGTCTTCGCGGAGGTGGTCGTCCTGCGGGTAGACGTAGGTCAGCCAGCCGTGGCTGTCGGGCAGCTCGCCGTTGACGATGTCGAAGAAGGTCTGGCGGATGGCTTCGGTCACGGGCCGGTCGCCGGTGCCGATGGTGATCTTGTCGATGCTCCGGATGGGCGTCACCTCGACGGCCGTGCCGCAGAAGAACGCTTCGTCGGCCAGATACAGCAGCTCGCGCGGCACGACCTCCTCGCGCACGTCGTAGCCCAGTCCGCGGGCGATCGTGATGATGCAGTCGCGCGTGATGCCGCCCAGGATCGACGACGACACGGGCGGTGTGACGATGACGTTGTTGCGCACGAGGAACAGGTTCTGGCCGGAGCCCTCGGAGACGTAGCCGCTCACGTCGAGCGCGATGCCCTCGGCGTAGCCGTCGAGCATGGCCTCCATCTTGATCAGCGTCGAGTTGGCGTAGTTGGCTGTCGCCTTGGCTGCCGCCGGGAACGTGTTGGGCGCCGTACGGTTCCACGAGCTCACACGGACGTCCACACCCTTTTCGAGCGCGTCCGGGCCAAGATACGCGCCCCACTCCCACACGAGCACCGCGGCGTCGACCGGACAGGGGAGCGGGTTGACGCCCAGCTGGTTGTAACCGCGATACATCAGCGGCCGGATATAGCAGGCCTTGGCCTCGTTCTGGCGAATCGTCTCGAGGATCGCATCTTCCCAACCCGCCTTGTCCAGCGGCGAGTCCATGCGGTAGATCTTCGCGGAATCCAGCAGGCGGATGACGTGGCTGTCGAGGCGGAAGCAGGCCGAGCCCCTGGGCGTGCTGTAGCAGCGCGCGCCTTCGAACACACCCGTGCCGTAGTGAACGACATGCGACGCAATGTGAATCTTCGCGTCGGCCCAATCCACCAGCGAGCCGTTCATCCAGATCTTGCCGGTTCCGAAACTCATGACGTGCTCCTTCTTCGAGGAATTATCGCACAGCCCCGAAGTCCAAAGTCCAAAGTCCGCCCCCTACTGGTTCTCGCCGCAGAACGGGCACTTGTCGGAGCGGGCGTGCATCGGCTTCCGGCAGTGCCAGCAGAACCGCGCTGGCGGGGTCTCGCGGGCGCGAAGCCGGCTGTGGATTTCCTGCATGTGTGCGGAAGTCGCGGTGCCGCCGCCCCCATCGGTCGCCGGCGTGCGACCAGGGCGGCGCGAGCCGGACTCTCGTCCCAGGGCCATGATGTCGGCCAGCAGATCCGCGGCGCGCTGATAGCGGTTGCTGATGTCGGGAGCCAGCGCCTTCATGACGATCTCGTTGACCGCCTTGGGCAGCTTGGGGTTGCGCACCCGGGGCGGCGACACCAGTTCGCCGGTCATCAACTTGGCCAGTTCGGCCGGCGAGGGCGTGTCGTACGGCAACACCCCCGTGAGCATCTGGTACATCGTGATGCCCAGCGAGTAGAGATCGCTGGCAAACACAGCCTTGCCGTGGAACTGCTCGGGCGCCATGTAGGGCGGGCTGCCGATGACGGTGGTGCCGTGGGCGGCGATCTCGAGCACGCGCGAGGTGCCGAAGTCGGCGACTTTGACCAGGCCCTGTTCGCTGATGAGCACGTTGCCCGGGCGCAGATCGCGATGGATGACGTTCTGGCGGTGGGCGTAGTCCACCGCGTTGGCGATCTGAACCGAGAAATCCAGCGCACGCGTCAGCTCGACGGCCCCTTCGCGCATGATGACCGTCTCGAGCGTCTCGCCCGCGACGTACTCCATCACGATGAAGAAGATGCCCTCCTGCTTCTCGGCGGTGAGCACCGAGACGATGTTGGGATGGCTGAGGCTGCCAAGCAGCCGCGGCTCGTGCAGCAGCTCGCCGAAATCGAGGCTCTGCTGTCGGTGCGGGACTTTGATGGCGACCTTCTTGTCGAGCCACGTGTCCTGGGCGAGGTAGACGGTGCCGAACCCTCCACTGCCGAGCGGCGAGAGTACTTTGTACTTGCCGACGGTCTGCCCGCGGAAGAACACGGAGCGGAGTATATCAGCCGGGTTGATCGGGTTGATCGGGTTGATCGGGTTGATCGGGTTGGTCAGGTTGACTAGGTTGGAGAGCAGATGCATCGGTTCTACGTCCCCGACCTGCCGCACGAAGGCGCCCTGGTCGCGTTGTCAGACCAGGAGGCGCGCCATCTCACCCAGGTGCTGCGGCTTGAACTCGGCGACCAGGTCCGGGTATTCGACGGGCGGGGCCGCCAGCACGAGGCACGCGTCGAGGTGGCGGCAAGACAGCGCGCCGAGGTGCGTGTGGGCGCCGAGGCCGCGGCGGCGCCGGAGGTGCCCGTGCGTCTGGCGCTGGCGGCGGCACTCCTCAAGGGCGACAAGTTCGACGACGTCGTGCGCGACGCGGCCATGTTGGGCGTGCACGTCGTCCACCCGTTGGTGACGGCCCGCACGGAGGTCCCCGCGGCACGCGCCGGCAAGGTCTCTCGCGTCGAGCGGTGGAAGCGCGTGTCGCTCAACTCGGTGAAGCAGTGCGGGCGGGCGGTCGTGCCTGACATCGAAGAGCCGCAGACGCTGGCCGATGCGTTGACGCACCTGCCGCGTCCGCTGATCGCGCTGGTGGAGCCATCGCTGGCCGCCGGCACCAGCGCGTTGCCACAGCGGCCGGACACGGCGACCGTGCTGGTGGGCCCGGAGGGCGGATGGTCGCCGGCCGAAGTGGAGGCGCTGGTGGCCGCCGGTGCGACCCTGTTCAGCCTCGGGGGGCGCACATTGCGAGCCGATGCGGCGCCGCTGGTGGCGCTTACCGCGTTGCTGTGGGAGTGGAAGGCGTTGTAGCCTTCATCAACGCCAGTACCTCGTCGACTTCCTTCGGCACGGCCGCGCTCAGGACGAGCGGCGCCCCGTCGGTGATGAGCACGGTGTCCTCGATACGGATGTGCAGCTGCTTGTCGGCGATCTCGATGATGGGCTCGACCGCGATCACCATCCCCGGACGAAACGGCGCCGCGTAGTCGCCGACGTCGTGGACGCTCATGCCCACGAAGTGCCCGGCCTGGGCCGGCCGCTGGTCTCCGAATCCCCACTTCTCGTAAATGCGTTTGCTGATTTCACGCGTCTCTGCGCGTGTCGCGCCTGGCCGCATGGCCGCGATGATGGCCTTCTGAGTCTCGAGCGCACACTGATACGCCCGCAGTTGCAACTCGTCGAATCGGCCCGAGACCGGCCACGTGCGCGTGATGTCGATCACCTGGTAGTCGAGCGACCCGCCGTAGTCCATCACGACCAGATCGCCGGTCTTCATCTGTCGTCCGTTGTCCTGGTAGTGCCACACGTTGACGTTGGGCCCGGTGCCGACGATGGCGGGGTAACCGTTGCCCTGGACGCCGTGCTTGAAGAGGTGATACGTCGCCTCGGCCTCGAGCTCGTATTCGAACCGGCCGGGGCGCGAAATCTCGATCGCCTTGCGAATCGCCTCCGCGCTCAGACGCCCATTGAGTGTGAGGATCTCTATCTCACGCGGCGACTTGATCACGCGCAACTGGTCAATAGCCGGCGTGACATCCTTGAGCTCGACGGCAGGGAGGTGCTGCCGCAGCATCTCCACGCGCGCGGCATCGTCGCTGGGGCGCGCGCCCAGCGGGTTGCTCATCCGGCGCGCCAGGCCCACCGCCAGCTCACCGCGGCTGTCGTCCACCTCGTCACGCTCGGACAGGCGCGTGTACACCGGGCCGCCGCCGGCGCGTCGACGTGCCAGGAACTCGCTCAGTTCCGTGATCGGCTGTATGGCGGCAAAGCCGCGAGGCTTCGCCTGGTCGCCCTGGGTGAGCCAGTTCTTGCCGTCCGAGCGCACCTCGGAGACGTTCTGCGGAGGCAGGAACAACCAACTGTCGCCGCTCGATGCATCGAGCACCAGCACGGCGTTGAGGTCTTCGTTGCCGGTCAGGTAGAAAAAGTCGTTGTCCTGCCTGAACCGGATGCCGCTGAGCGCCAGCGTGCGACCCGCGAGCAGCACCGTACCCGCCCCGACCGCCTTGGCCAACGCCAGACGCCGCGCGGTGAACTCTTCGGCGGGGAAGCCGAGACGCTGGGCGGAGATGACGCTCGGCGCAGTCAGCGTGAGCACGAGGGTCGCCAGGAGCGGTGTGCGCATGTGGCGCAGTGTAACGGAATTGCACCTGTTCAGGCGCGCCTGATGATCCGTCACGTGCCTGCACTGGGGCACATGGTCGTGGCGGCCTATTCGGCCTTCAGTCGCGCAGCCAGGATGGCCTGGATGAGCTCTTCAGGCACGGGCGGCACGCTCTCGCCGTCACGCACCTCGAAGGCCTTCTTGCAGATGGTCGTGGTGGTCTTGTAGCTTTCGAGATACCGCACGCAGTTGGGGCAGGCCGAAAGATGGCGCTCGAAGGTGACGCGAACCTGGCCCGCCAGGGTGTCGTCCAGGTACTCCATCAGGAACTCGACGCACTCACGACAGGTCAGGCGTGACTCGGTCATCGGGGTTCTCGCCGAAGATGCGGATCGAGCAGGGTGCGCAGCGCCAGACGAGCCCGATGCAGCCGGATCTTCACCGCGTTGGGGGTGATGCCCAGCGTGTGGGCGGTTTCGTCGGTGCTCATCTCTTCGATATCGCGCAACACCAGGACTTCACGGTACGTATCCGGCAACGTCAGGATGGCATCGCGCACCACCTGCCGGGTCTCTTCGCGTTCTGCACGATCGTCGGCGGCCTCGTCCCACGCGCTGAACTTGTCGGCGTGGTGCCCGTTCTCGCGAAAGGCCGGCAGCAGCGGCTCGAGCGATTCCTCGGGCTTGCGCCGCCGTGTCCGCAGCTTCATCAGCGCGGCGTTGACGACGATGCGGTGCAGCCACGTCGACAGCTTGGCCTGACCCTGGAACCGATCGATCGCGCGAAACGCATTGAAGAACGCATCCTGGACGACGTCGCGCGCGTCCTCGTCGCTACCCAGCATGCGCCGCGCCACGGCCAGCAGCCTGGGGGTGTACGCCCGAACCAGGGTCTCGAAGGCCTCCGGCCGACGATCGCGCAGGCCTTGAAGCAGCGCCTGCTCGTCGAGCACGGCCGCCGACCTTTCCGTCATGCCCCGACACGCTAGCACAGGTCGGGCGCCTGCCGGTTCGATGCCGGGCTTGTGCGGACGATACGCCTGGTCACGTAGCGTGCAAACCGGTGCACGATGGCCCGATTCGACGGCTACCATGCAGGAGTACGGCATGTCGCATGCACCCAGCCATCGATCCCGCGCTGCGTGGATCGCCGAAGTCGCACTGATCGCCGCGCTGTACATCATCGGCGCGCGGCTGCGCCTGTTTTTCCCCTTCACGGACGTCGGACCGAGCTGGGTCTGGATCCCCTCGGGCGTGGCCCTGGCTGCCTTGTTGCTGCGCGGAGCGGACCGCTGGCCGGGCGTCGCGCTGGGGGCCCTGGTGTCGGGGGCCTTCGTTGACTGGCACTGGCCGTCGGCGATGGTCGCCTCCGCGTACGCGACGGGCGAAGTGCTGCTGGCGATCGCCCTGCTGCGCTGGGGAGGCCCTTTCGACCGCACGCTGCAGAACGTCGGGACGGTGCTGCGCTTCGTCGCCAGCGTGACCCTGGCGGCGGCGGTCACCGCGGTGGTCGGGGCCTGGAATCTGACCGCCCTCGCGCCAGGCGGCGGGGGCCTCTATGGCGAGACGTGGCTGACCTTCTGGGTCGGGGACGCCGTGGCCATGCTCACCGTCACGCCGACGCTGCTGGTGTGGGCGGGCCCGCGGGTCCGCCTCCACGGCCTCTGGCGTCGCGTGGAGTTTGCGGCGCTGCTGGCGTCGGCCGTCATGGTGGGGACGCTGGTCTTCGGCCAGCAGGCCTGGCCCGTGCACGTCGTGCTGCCTGTGGCCTACACGAGTTTCCCGCTGATGGTCTGGAGCGCTTTCCGCTTCGGCCAGCCGGGTGTGACCGCGGTGACGGCCATTATGGCGACGCTGGCGCTGGTGGGCAGCGGCCGCGGCATCGGTCCGTTCGCGCACGCGCTCACACGGGCCGAAGCGGTGCTGGTCGCTGGCTTCATGAGCGTGGTGGGCGTCACCGCGCTGATGCTGGCCGCGTTGGTCCAGGAACGCGCGCGAGCGCAAAGCGAGCGGCGCGCCAGCGAAGCACGGTTCCGGGCGTTCATGCAGCATTCGCCAGCCACTGCGTTCATGAAGGGCAGCGACGGGCGCTACGTGTTCGGCAATGCGGCATGGGCGGCCCAGTTCGGCCAGCCCGCCGACACGCTGCTGGGTCGCAGCGACTTCGACCTCTGGCCTGAAGAGACGGCGTCGC
>JAENWD010000109.1 GCA_016650245.1 Vicinamibacteria bacterium | reverse complement strand
GCGCACGACGAAGCGCGACAGGGCCGACCCGATGCCCATCGCGAACAGATAGGTGCCGATGACGGTGGAAAACTGCGTGACGCTGTCGCCCAGCAGGTAGCTGGCCAGGGCACCTGCGACCAGCTCGTAGACCAGCCCACAAGCCGCAATCAACAGCACCGAAACGAGCAGTGCGGGTGCCACCGTCAGTGAATGGCTGCGGCGATGATGAGCGAGATCCCCAGCCCGGTGAAGCCCATCAGCACCGCGAGCGCAGTGTTGTGCTCGTCGATGATCTCCTTCCACAGCGAGAACGGCGTGAACCAGTCGATCGCGATGAAGGTGGCGATGAGGGTCACGATGCCGAGAACGGCAAACAGGACCGCGGCGATGAGGTTCGACAGCAGCGTGGGATCCATGTGCGTCACTTGCCTCCGAATGAGCGCGACGACCCCCGATAGAGCGACCGGTAGGCGCCGGGGTTGTCACGGATGGATTTGGGCACGTTCTTGATCTCGGTGGGCCGCAGAAGACTCAGCCCGCGATAGTCGGCGTAGCTGGCTCCGGCGAGCACGAACAACCCGAAGAGCAGATAGAGGAGTCGCATGGGGTTATTCCGCAAAATCACTTTCCTGCCAGCGTCTGGCTTCAAAGCTGGCGGCGCGCATCGTGACGAAGATGGGCGGCACCAGGAGAAGGACCATCGCCAACACGTAGTAAACCGGCGAGGGCACGTCGCGCCGGATCTTCAACGAGTAGTTCACGGGCGGGCCGCTTTGCGTCCCGCCTTCGGGTTCGACGCGCAGGTAGTAGGTGCCGGCACCCACGGTCGACAGCGTCGCCACGTCGGCCGCCGACCCTTCACTCCACCGGCCGTCGCTGTCGGTCCCGTAGTAGTAGCTGACCTCGCGGCCGAAGTCGAGCGCGTCGCCGGTTTCACCGTTAATCAGCGCGAAGTTGAAGTAGACCCAGTTGTTCGTCAGGTTGGTGCTGATCGTCAGCTCGAGGTTCGAGTCGCGGGTCACCTGGAACATCTCGGTGACAAACGACGAGTCGATGGAGGTTGGCTGGAACTCGTAGCTGCCAGAAAACACCTGCTCGCGCGCAGCCGAGGCGGCGCGCAGGAGGCCGGCAACGGCCACCAGGAGCACCAGCGCGGCAAAGATGGTCCAGTACCACGCGACCTTGCCCTTGTAGGGCGACGGCTGGTTGGCAAAGACGCCCACGGCACGCGGTGGCGTGCCGGGCAGGTCAAACCCCTTCCAAATGGCCGCGCCGGTGATGTACTCGCCCAACGACCAGGTCGTCTCGTCGTCGGTGCGCTCGGCCGAGAGCAGCAGGGGCGGCGCGATGTAGTCGCTCACGCCGGCCACGTCATAGGCCCGCACACGCCACGGAAACTGGCCGAGCACGTAGTCGGTGGTCGCCGAGGCGGTCTGGAACAGCTTGAACGTCCTGCCGTCGTAGCGCGCCGCGGGACGTCCACCGGAGGTCGCCTGATCCGGCAGAGCGCGCAGCGTCGTGATGTCGTTCCAGTGCCCCTGATACTCGCTCAGGTAGCGGAAGCCCTGCTCGCGGTTGAACAGCAAGTACTCCTCCCAGCCGTACTGCTCGTCCTCGACCACGATGTAGCGGTACTGGTAGCCGATGACCTCAAATGCGTGGCCGCGCAGCGTGCCGCGCGTGCCCAACGGGATCTTCGGCACGTAGCGCTCGCGCGCCTGGGCCTCCTGGAGGATCAGGACGTTGGGGTCGTTCGGGTCCTGGATCGCGGCGCAACTGGTGCACGCCACCGACCTGGTGAGCTCGACGGCCCGCAGCTCGATGGCCGCACCGCAGTTGCGGCAGTTGAACCCGGCCGTCTTCGTCTGAGGCCCCGTGTCCGGGGCGCGCAGGTCCTTGAGTTCGAGCTCGTCGAACTGCACGAATGCGCCGAGGAACAGCAGGGCCGGCGTCTCGCTGTAGTCGAGCGTGGCGAAGTGGCCATCAGCCGAGCGAAAGTCGGCGAAGAGCACCTCGTCTTTGTCCCAGTACTCGAAGGGCAACTCGCCGTCGACGCCGCGGTAGCGCGCGCGTGTCAGCGTCGTGAGCTGGAACGAGAAGTCGCCGAATGCGAACGTCTGGCCGATCTCCAGATCGGAGGCGGCCGGCAGGGAAGCCGGCTTCTGGACGACCCGCGACACGGCGTACTCCGCTTGCGCGTCCGACAGCCAGCCGCTGCTGTTGTCGGCGAACTCCACGTGCCACTCGTTCCACGTGCCGTGCTCGTACTCGTAGACGATGCGCCCGGTGACCGTGAAGGCCTCGCCTTGAAAGCGGCCGCGCGTGCCGATCTGAATCGGCGAGCCCGACAGCGGCAGGTCCGCCACCACGCCGACCGCCTTCAGGTCGACGTCGTGCCGTACGACCACTGAACGGCAGTGGCCGCAGACCGTCTGCACGGCGCTCGACCAGCGGAACGTCACGGGCGCCGAGCAATTGGGGCACGCGGCGACGGGGCGGGTCATGGACGAAGGGGAGTATAGCGAATTGCCCTTCGTGACCTTCGTGGTTGTTACGGGATTGATCGGTCGAGCGTGACCACCGCCTCGACGATCATGTCGGCGACGTCGCCGAAGAACCGCGGGTTGACCTTGTCGGCCGTGTCGGTCGGCCGGTGATAGTCGGCGTGATCGACGACGCCGAAGTAGACAAACGGCACGCCGGCCCGGTGGAAGACGCCGTGATCGGAATCGTCCGTCCAGTCGTCCGCGCCACGCCTGTGTGCCCCCGGCCGGTCGTGGCCGAACAGGATCGTCACCGCCGAGCGCCGCTGCACATCTTCGAGGATTGGTTTGAGTGAAGGCGTGTACGCCGTGCCGGACGCGAAGATCTCGTTGGCGTCGTTTCTCGACACCATGTCGAGGTTGACGTTGAGCGCCACGGTCGAGGCGGGCAGCAGCGACGAGCCCACGAGCGCCTCGGCGCCACGCAGGCCCAGCTCTTCGGCGTCAAAGGCGACGAACAGTACTGGGTGGCGCGGCG
>JAENWD010000108.1 GCA_016650245.1 Vicinamibacteria bacterium | reverse complement strand
CAACCCGCCCCAACCCGCCCCAACCCGCCCCAACCTGTCCAACCTGTCCAACCTGTCCAACCTGTCGAAGGTGTTGAGGACGCTCGGAGGGCGCGTTCGTCCCCGCTGGTGCGCCGAATCGCCAAGGAACACAACGTCGACATCGCCACGATTGCCGGATCCGGCATTGGCGGTCGGGTCACCAAACAAGACATCCTCGGCTTCATCGAACATCGACCCGCCGGCGCCAACAGCAAGGCCCCGATGCAGCACGTGCCGGCGTTTCGGCCAGGCGAGCCTGTCGAGATCGTGCCGATGGGCGTGATGCGCAAGAAGATCGCCGAGCACATGGTGCTGAGCCGGCGGACCTCGGCCCACGTGCACTCGGTGTTCGAGGTGAACTTCTCGCGCGTCGCCCACCTGCGTGAACAGAACAGGGCGGCATACGAACGAGAAGGAGCGAAGTTGACGTTCCTGTCGTTCATCGCCAAGGCGGTGGCCGGCGCGCTGCGTGCGTTCCCGCTGCTGAACTCCTCGCTCGACGGCGACGACATCGTCTACAAGAAGGACATCAACCTTGGTGTCGCCGTAGCGCTCGACAGGGGCCTCATCGTCCCGGTGGTCAGAAACGCCGACGAGAAGAACCTGCTCGGCCTCAGTCGCGCCATCGCCGATGTGGCCGCGCGCGCGCGCGCCAAGCAGCTCAAGCCCGAGGACGTGCAGGGCGGCACCTTCACCATCACCAATCCCGGAACGTTTGGCGCGCAGTTCGGCATGCCGATCATCAACCAGCCGCAGGTTGCCATTCTCGGCATCGGCGCGATCGAGAAGCGCGCCGTGGTGGTCGACGACGCGATTGGGATTCGACAGATGGGTTATCTGACGCTCGGCTACGACCATCGCCTGGTGGACGGCGCGGTGGCCGATCAGTTCCTCGCGCAGGTGAAGGACACGCTGGAGAAGTTCGACGCGGCGTGGGTGTGACGACCGGCCGTGCGTGAGCTCGCCGTCCGCCGCCTCGGTCTGGTTCCCTACGTCGCCGCGCTGGACCTGCAGAAGGCCCTGGTCGAAGACCGGCGCGCCGGGCGCATTCCCGACACGCTGCTCCTGCTCGAACATCCCCACGTCATTACCCTCGGCGTGAAGGTCGCCGACGCCCGAACACACGTTCTCGCCACGCCAGGATCGCTTGCCCGGCGCGGGGTCGAGGTCGTCGAGACCGGGCGCGGCGGCGACGTCACCTACCACGGACCGGGCCAACTGGTCGCCTATCCGATCCTCGACCTCACGCCGGATCGGCAGGACGTCCATCGCTACGTGCGCGATCTGGAGGCGGTGATGATCCGCCTGTGTGCGGCCTACGGCGTGGCGGCCCATCGCATCGCGGGGTTCAGCGGGGCGTGGGTGGGTGATCGAAAGATCGGGGCCATCGGCGTGCGCATCTCCCGCTGGATCACCAGCCACGGCCTGGCGTTCAACGCCTCGACCGACCTGTCGTTTTTCGACCTCATCGTGCCCTGCGGTATCGCCGACAGGGGCGTGACCTCCCTCAGCCTCGAAGTGGGCCGGCCCGTGCCTGCCGACGAGGTGGCCGACGCCTTCGTGCAGGCCTTCGCAGCGGTGTTCGACCGGTCCACTGCCGCCCCGGCCAGGTAACGGCTGGCAGCCGCCGGGCAGGGGACCGCGGCCCCTTGAGGCCGCAGGCAGTCGCCTTCACTCAATATCTGCTCAAAAAATACTCACATGGAATAAGGCGGGGCCTGCCCGGGTTCAAGCCTCCAGAGGGTGAGCATCATGAGACTTGAAGCGGATCGCGCACTGGTGGTCGGGTTGCGGGCGGGCGAAGAAGTGGCTGTGGCCGAGCTGGCCAGGCTGTACGGCCAGAAGGTGTTCCAGCTGGCGTTTCGGTATCTGAAGAACCGCGAGGATGCCGAGGAAGTCGCACAGGACGTCCTGCTGAAGGTCAGCCACAAGATCGACGCCTTCCGCGGAGACTCCGCGCTGTCGTCGTGGATCTATCGCATCACGTTCAACACCGCCATGTCGCACCTGCGCAACGCGAAGGCGGGCCGCGCGGTGGAGGTGTCCGACGACCGGCCCGACGACGATGCCTCCGGCGAGCGCGGCGCGCGGCGCGAAGTGGCCGACTGGTCGTCGCTGGCCGACGAGCAGATGCTGCGGACCCAGATGCGCGAAAGCCTCGCCGAAGCCATCCGTGACCTGCCCGCCATTTACCGCGCGCCAGTGATCCTTCGCGACCTGCAGGGCCTGACGACGGAAGAGGCGAGCCGGCTCTTGCGGGTGAAAGACCAGACGCTCAAGTCGCGGCTGCACCGCGGCCGCGTCATCCTGCGGCAGCGCCTGGCCGACTTTGCGACGGGCTTGACGCTGCACCATCCGCTGCCGGCCTGAACTGGTTGGGGCTTGCCGCGCCGAAGCCGAAGAGGCGAAGGCGGGTCAGGTGCGCGCCAGCACGGTCGACTCCAGCGCCACTCGCTGACGGGGCGTCAGTTCGGGTACCGCGACCGTCACGATGCCCGAGGGTCCCAGCGTCACGGGGGCGGCAAAGACCACCGGGTGGACACTGCCAAACGGCGTCGCCTGAAAGCAGCAGAAGCGCCGTCGCGAGCCTGTGAGCGCCGCGCGAATCACTGCCGCCGCCGCCGAGGCCAGGCTGTAGGGCCCCGGGGGCCAACTGGCGGCGAGCCCCCGTTCCACCCGCGCGGCTGCATGCGGCGGCATGTCGACCGGCGCCCCGGCCGAGCACGCCCGATCCCAGGCCACCACCCAGGCTGGAGGGAGGCCGAGAATGGGGATCGCGATGTCGACCGGCGAGGCGTCCAGCGCCGGTGCCATCAGCGCACGGGCTGCGGCCGCTGCGGCCACCGGCGCCGAACCGATCAGGCGCCGCGTCGGCAGCTTCAGCTCCTGGATGGCCAGCGTCATCAGCGTGTGATGACGGGCACCAGCGAGCACCAGGGGCGCCGCTGGCGCCATCCTGGCCACGCGGTCTGCAAGGGCCAACGCCTCGTCTACGCTCAACTCTGCGTCATACCGATCGGCCAGCACCACCAGATCCGCGCCGGAGACCTCGTGGATGTCGTCGGTGCCCTCGACCGCCGTGTCGTACGACTCAATCGGCCCGGTCTGACCGATGTCGAGCGCCTTGCCCACGGCAACGTTGCGCGCGTTGTCGATCAGCACGATGCGTGAGACGGCGTCGCCAGATGCCAGCGTGCGCGCGAGTGCGCCGCCCAGATCGCCCGCGCCGAGGATGGCTACCGTGTGCATCGTCCGCTACGGTATTGTATACGTCGGTTTCCCCTACACAGGCGGCGCGATGTCCATCAGTTCCAACACAGTGGCGCTCGTGACCGGCGGGTCACGCGGTATCGGGTTTGCCACCGCCTCGGCCCTGCTGGCCCGCGGCGCGTGGGTGGCCATCACCGGCACCGACCAGCGGCGTCTCGAGGTTGCGCGCGTGGCCCTGTCCGCCACCGACGCAGGGTCCCGCGTGCTGGCCCTGAGGGCCGACGTCCGCATCGAGGCCGACGTCGCTCAAGCCGTCGCGCGCGTCGTCGCCGAATGTGGCGGGCTCGACGTCCTGGTGAACAACGCCGGCGTTGGCGGCTTCGTCGAAGTCTCCGAGATGACGGCCGTCGACTGGCACCGCGTCGTCGACACGAACCTCACCGGCGTCTACCACTGCTGCCACGCGGCCATCCCGCATCTCAAGGCCCGCGGAGGCGGCTGGATCATCAACGTCAGCAGCCTGGCTGGCAGCAACCCGTTTGTCGGCGGCGCCGCGTACTGCGCGTCCAAAGCGGGCCTCAATGCTTTCAGCGAGGCGCTGATGCACGAGGTAAGGCAGGACGGCATCCGCGTCAGCGCGGTGGTGCCTGGCTCGGTCCGCACCGGTTTCAGCGGCGCCGGCGACGGCCCGGGCACCGACTGGAAGCTGGCGCCTGAGGACGTGGCTCAAGTCATCGTCGACCTGATCGCCCACCACCCGCGCAGCTTGCCAAGCCGTGTCGAGATTCGTCCCTCACGTCCGCCGCGGAAGTGACACCGGTGACCGACCCGAACGCTCGGGCCCCCGAGGCGCGAGGGCCCATCGGCGAGCTTGGCGGCTACCAGCTGCTTGAACGCGTAGGCGCCGGCGCACTCGGCGAAGTCTTCCGCGCACGCGACACCGTGCACGGCCGTACCGTGGCCATCAAGCGGGTGCCGTCCGGTCTGGTGGCTGACCAGGCATGGTGTTCGGCGCTGCACGACAAGGCGGCATCGCTTGCCGAGGTGTCTCACCCGGGAGTCGCGATGCTCTACGAGTGCGGGCAAAGCGACGGCCAGGTGTTTTTGGCACAGGAGTTCGTGCCAGGCCAGACGCTCACGAAGCTGATCGCCGGCCGTCCCATCAACGCTCTACATGCCGTCGAGCTGGCCATCGAGGCAGCCGACGCGCTGGCCGCCCTTCACTCGGCGGGCCACAGCCACGGGGACCTGCGCCCCGACAACATCGTCGTCACGCCGAAGGGTCGCGTGAAGCTGCTCGACGCGGGGCTCGCGCGCTTCACCGGCGGCGGCGCGGCGCGGCTGACGGCGGCGGCACGCCTGGGATCGTTGCCCAACGAGGTGTTGCCTGTCCTTCGATACCTGGCGCCGGAGCAGGCGCTGGGAGAAGGCGGCGATCGGCGCAGCGATCTCTTTTCGCTGGGCCTGGTCCTCTACGAGATGCTGACCGGTCAGCCTGCCTTCGACCGCACAAGCGCAGACGAAACCCTGCTGGCGATTGTTCAAGCGTCGGTTCAGGCGCCAAGCACCCGGCAAGCCAGCGTGCCCGCCGAGTTGGACGCGATCATCGCCCGCGCGTTGGCCAAGCCCGTGGATCGGCGCTATCAGACGGCAGGACAGCTTGCCGATGACTTGCGCGCCGTCAAGTCGGTCCTCGACGACGAGCTCGATGAGGTGAGCGCGTTAGTGCCGGAACCTGCCTCGCGCCTCTGGTGGTGGATCGCAGGCGCTGCCGCCCTGGGCGCGGCGCTGGTCGCGTGGATCCTGGGGAACTCGTAATCGTCAATCTGCAGTCGTCAGTATCTCGATCAGCGTTGAGTTGTCGATATTGGCGCCGCTGACGACGACGGCGGCACGCGCCGAGTCCACCGCGATCCGTCGCGCGGCCACCGCGGCAACGGCAGCAATGCCGGCGCCCTCCGCGATCAGATGGTCGTGGGCGACCAGCCCGCGCAGACCCTCGGCGAGATCGAGTTCAGAGACGGTGACGACCTCGTCGACCAGATCCCGGATGTAGTCCCACGTCAGCGTCCCGGGATCGACGTTGCCGCCAAGGCCGTCGGCAAGGGTCTTGCCCACCGTGATGGGCACGATACGGCCCGCGCGGCGGGCCTCGGTGAAGGCGCTCGACTGCGCCGCCTCGACGCCGACCACGCGGATGGCGGAGTTGGTCGCCTTGGCAAGGCGCGCGATGCCGCTGATGAGGCCGCCGCCCCCGATGGCGACGACGATCGTGTCCACCTCCGGCCAGGCCTCTCGGATCTCCAGCGCAACCGTGCCGCCGCCGGCGATCACGTCCTGGTGATTGTAGGGCGAGACGAAGGCCGCGCCTGTGGTCCGGGCGAACTCCATCGCCATCCGTTCGGCGTCCTCGTAGTCGGCGGCGATCGGTCGCAGTTCGGCGCCGTGGCTGCGAATGGGTCCGAGCTTGGCCTGCGGCGCCGTCGCAGGCGTGAACACCACCGCGCGCAGGCCAAGACGCTCTGCCGCCCATGCGACCGCGCGCCCGTGATTGCCGGCCGAGGCCGTCACCACCACCGGCCGTGGGTCCAACGCGGCCAGCCGCGTGAGTGCGTTGAGGGCTCCGCGCGCCTTGAACGACCGGGTCACCTGCAACGACTCGAGCTTGAGCCGCACCTCGGCCGACGCGAGGGCCGAGAGCCACGGCGAGTGGACCAGCGGCGTCGGGGGCAGATGCAGCGCCAGGCGCCGGCCGGCCGCGAGGATATCGGCGACGGGGATCATCAGTGCCTTGGATGATATCGTCTAAGTGTTGCGCATCTTCACCGCCGCCGCGCCGCCGTTCATGAAGAACGGGTACCTTGTGGCCGACCAAAGGTCTGATGCCGCTGTGCTCATCGACCCCGGCGACGAGGTGGACGATCTCATCGCGCGCGCTGCCGACCAGCGCCTGGTCGTGCAGGCCATCCTGCTGACGCACGCGCATCTGGATCACATCACTGGCGTCGCGCAGGCAAAGGCTGCCTTCGACGTCGACACCTGGCTGCATCGCGACGACGACGTCCTCTATCGCGCCGTGGAGCAGCAGGGCCTGATGTTCGGGCTGCGTGTGAAAGCTCAGCCGCCGGTCGACCGGTTCTACCAGGCAGGGCAGCAGCTGACCGTCGGAGGATTGACGATTGCCGCACACGCCACGCCCGGTCATTCACCCGGCGGCGTGTGTCTCGAGGTGCGCGACGACGGGGCCACCGAGCTGTTTGTCGGCGACACGCTGTTTGCCGGCTCGATCGGCCGCACCGACCTGCCTGGTGGAGACTACGAGACGCTGATCCGGTCGATCGAAACGGTGCTTTTCGCCTTCCCAGACGACACGCCAGCGCATCCCGGACACGGCCCCAGCACGACGATTGGTCAGGAGCGGAGGAACAACCCCTTCCTCTCGCCTGAATCCGCGTAATTTCGCACTCGTAACTCGTAACTCGTAACTCGTCACTCGTAACTGGTCAGCCCCGTTCGACCCCCAGCTCGACGCGGCCCACCCTCACTCTGTCCCCCTGCGTGAGCGCGACTTTCTCGACACGCTTGTCGTTGACCAGCGTGCCGTTGGTGCTCTCCAGGTCCTCGAGCAGCAGGCCGCCTTCCGCCGAGGCGGTGAACCGGCATTGAAAGCGCGACACCAGCGGCACATCGACCACGAAATCGGCGCGGGCCGCCCGGCCCAGGGTCTTGATCGAGCCCGGCATCACACGAAACGTAAAGGGCCCGGTGCCTTCCGGAGCGTCGAGCGTCTTCAAGATCCACATTGGCTTAGATCATAAGGCCTCAAGCCTCAGGCCTCGGGGCACGTGCCCCTGGCCTCAGGCAGGGCCCGATCCTGAAACTTCCGCTTCCAGCCCTCCGTAAATGTTCACGTCAGGGCCGGAGTCGACCAGCCTGCTCTGGCACTTCCGCTCGACGAGGACAAGATGAAGAAATCACGCAAGTTATCGCTCGCCGTGGGCGGCACGGTGGTGGCGCTGGTGGGCGGCGTCTGGGGCTATACGACCCTCAACGGCGCGACGCCCCTTGATGCCTCCAAGATGGCCACGGTGGAGCGCGGCACGATGACCCGTTCGGTGGTCGCGACCGGCAAGATCGAGCCGATCGCGAAGGTCGAGATCAAGTCGAAAGCCAACGGCATCATCGAGCGCATCAACACCGAGGTCGACCACCTCGTCGAGGTCGGAGCCGTGCTTGTCGAACTCGACAAGGAGAACCTCAGAGCGCGCGAACGCGAGGCGCGCGCCAACCTGCAGGCGGCGCGAGCGGCTCTGGAGGGCTCGGCGGCGCAGTTCGAGAAGAACAAGGTCGAGGCCGAGGCGCCCGAGCTGGACTCTGCGCGCCGCAACTACGACCGCGCCCATCAACTGCACGAGCAGAAGCTCGTCTCGCCGCAGGCGCTCGACGACGCCAGGAGCGCGGTCGACCTCGCGCAGAACCGCAAGGCGGCCGCCCAGGTGCAACTCGGGGTGAGCAAGGCCAAGATTGCCGAGGCACAGGCCAACGTGGCGCAGGCACAGGCCGCTGTGGAGCGCGCCGAAGAGGAACTGGCCAACGCGACCATCAAGGCGCCGATCAAGGGCACCGTGCTCACGCGCGACGTCGAGATTGGCAGTCCTGTGTCCTCGATCCTCAACATGGGCTCGGCGGCCACCCTTGTGATGACGCTTGGCGACATCAACCAGGTGTTTGTCCGCGGCAAGGTCGACGAGGTCGATATCGGCCGCGTGCGCCTGGGCCAGCCGGCGCGCACCACCGTCGAGACGTTCAAGGACCGCAAGTTCGAGGGCAAGGTCACGCAGATCTCGCCCATCGGCGCCGAGAAGGACAACGTCACGACCTTCGAGGTGAAGGTCTCGATCGACAACCCCGGCAACGAGCTCAAGGCCAACATGACGGCCAACGCCGAGATCGTGCTGGAGGAGTTCCCGAACTCGCTGATCGTGCCGGAAGCCGCCATCAGCTACGACGCGCAGCGCAACCCGACAGTCGAGGTCGTCGACGAGAAGGCCGAAAAGGGCCACCGCAAGGTCAGCATCAAGACCGGCGTCGGCAACGGCACCCGCACACAGGTGCTCGACGGCTTGAAGCAGGGCGAGAAAGTCGTACTGCCCTCATGACAATTGCAGATTGCCGATTGCAGATTACGGGCGAGCCGGGCATCTCCCTGGAGCTCAATCCGTCCCATCCGCAGCAATCCGCGAAATTCTCACTCTGCAATCTGCAATCGGCAATCTGCAATGAAAGAAGCACTGGTTCAGACCTTTCAGAATCTCTGGGCTCACAAGCTCCGCAGCTTCCTGACGATGTTTGGAATCCTGTGGGGCGTGATTTCGGTGGTGATCCTGTCGGCGACCGGCGAGGGCTTCCGGCAGGGCAACGAGCGCGTCCTCAAAGAGCTGGGCAAGAACATCGCGATCGTGTGGGGCGGACGGACGAGCCTGCAGGCCGGCGGCGAACGCGCCGGCCGTCGCATCGTGCTGACGGCCGATGACGCGCGCACCATTCAGGGGCAGTCGCGGCTGACACGCGTGGCGACCCCAGAACTTCAGCGTGGCGGGCTACGGGTGAAGAGTGCGTTCAACGCCGCCTCGCCGCAGGTGCACGGGATCGAACCAAGCTACCAGATGATCCGCACCCTCGACCTCGAGGCCGGCCGCCAGTTCAACTGGGAAGACGAACGCGGCGAGCACCGCGTCGCCATTGTCGGCGCCGACATCGCCAAGCAGTTGTTTGCCGGCCGTGATCCGATCGGCCAGCCGGTCATGGTCAACGGGCTGGGCTACACCGTCGTCGGCAAGATCCGGCACAAGGAGCAGGACAGCAACTACTCGGGTCCGGACAACGACAAGGTGTTCGTGCCGTTTGCGACGATGGCGAGGGACTTTCCGATTCCCGACGCGATGGTGCCAGGACAGGTGTCCAACATCATCGTCGCGCCGCACGAGTGGGTGGTCGACGATCTGCCGCGGCAGCTCGCAGAGCGCACCGGCAAGATCCGCGACATCGATTGGGCCCTCGAAAAAGACGTGCGCACGGTCCTGGCCCACCGCAAAGGCTTCGATCCCGACGACACGGAAGCCATGTGGATGTGGGACACGTCGGTGAACTCGCTGATGTTCGGCCGCATGGTCGATACGATGCGGAACTTCTTCACCACGGTGGGCTTCATCACGCTGGCCCTGGGCGGCATCGGCGTGATGAACATCATGCTGATCGCCGTGAAGGAGCGCACCCGCGAGATCGGCGTGCGCAAGGCGCTGGGCGCGACCACCAGCGCGGTGCTCCGCCAGTTCTTCATGGAAGGCTTCTTCATCACGATTCTCAGCGGCTCGATCGGCCTGGGGGTGGCGCTGGCCATCTGCGCGGCCATCAACCTGCTGCCGATGCCCGAGCGGTTCGTCGGCATGGTCCTGTCGCCGCAGGCCGCGGCGCTGACCGTCTTCTCGCTCGTCGTGATTGGCATCGTCACCGCCCTTTACCCGGCGCGCCGCGCGGCAGAGATGCCGCCGGTCGAGGCGCTGCGATACGAGATGTAGGCATGGCCGACGTGATGCCGACCTCGACCACTGACATCCTCGTGCGTGGCGGCGGGGCTTCACTTGTACGTGGCGGCGGGGCTTCAGCCCCGCGACATCCGGGCCACGGCATCCAGGTGCTCGTCGAGGTGTTCCGTGAGGCGATGTTCGGCCTGGCGAGGAATCGCTTCCGCGCCGGCCTGGCGATGCTCGGGATCTCCTGGGGCATTGTGTCGGTCGTGATGCTGCTGTCCTATGGCAACGGATTCCGCGACGCGCTCAGCGCCGGCTTCCGCAACGCGTTTGGCAGCGGCGTGGTGATCTCGTGGCCCGGGCAGACCAGCATGGGCGCCGGCGGCGAGCGCGCGGGACGACGCGTGCGCATCACGGTCGCGCAGGCGCTCGAGGTGGGCGAGCTGCCCCTGGTCAAGCACGTCAGCCCGGAGCTCTTCCAGGAACTGCCAATCAGCTACGGCAACAAGCAGAGCTCGTATCTGGTTCGCGCGGTAGCGCCGTCGTATGGGGTGATGCGGAGTGAGATTCCCCTGCCGGGCGGCCGCTTCCTCGACGACGAAGACGTGCGCCTTCACCGGCGCGTGGCGTTCATCGGCGCCGAAGTGAACCGGAAGCTGTTCGGAGAAAGCAACGCCGTCGGCCAGACGATCAGAGTCCGCGGGATCAACTTCGAAGTGATCGGCGTGATGAAGGAGAAGGCGCAGTTGTCCAACTACAGGCGCCCGGATATCCAGTGCGTCTTCATCCCCTACACCACGTCGTCACAGATCTGGTACCAAGCCTGGTCTGACGTAGTCGTGTGGCAAGCGGTTGATGCCACCAAGGAGCCCGACGCCGACCGTCAAGTGCGCGAGTTTCTCGGGAAGGCCGCCAATTTCAATCCCGTCGACGAGCGCGCGTTGCGCAACTGGGGATCGAGCAAGGCCGACGAGATCACGCGCAGCATGAGCACGGGCCTCAAGCTCGTCCTCGGGTTCATTGGCATCCTCACGCTGGGCATTGGCGGCGTGGGCGTGATGAACATCATGTTCGTCTCGGTGCAGGAGCGCACGCGCGAGATCGGCATCCGCAAGGCACTTGGCGCGCGGCGCCGTCACATCCTGCTGCAGTTCCTGCTGGAAGGCATCGCCACCAGCGCCGCAGGAGGCGTGTTGGGCGTGGTGTTGTCGACCGCGCTGGTCTGGGTGTTCAGTCCGCGGCCATTTCTCTCGGAGCTGCTCGACGACACCACCGGCGCGCTCGACATCCACCTGCTGCTGTCGTTCGAGCTGCTGGCGATCTGCTCGGGCATCCTGATGGCGGTGGGCCTCATCGCCGGGCTGCTGCCGGCGATACGCGCCAGCCGGCTCGACCCGATCGAAGCGCTGCGCTACGAATAGCCACGGCGCTACCGGCGGGCGGCCAGCACTTTCGCCAGCCACTCGATCGTCGTCGGCGCGACACGCGGGTCCAGCCCCTTGCCTGCCAGCGACCCGTACTCTTCGAGATCGCCGGTCTTGCCTTTCACGAGCAGGTGGTTCACTCCGTCGAGTTTGACGACCTGCACGGCCTCGGCAGGCGACTTCTTGCGCGCGCGGGCGAGCTCGGCCAGCCGATCGGCATGGTGCACCGGCACTTGGCGGTCGATGTCCCCGTGGAGGATCAGCAGCGGCTGCTTCACTTTCGACATCACGCTGGCCGGCGTGAATCGCAGGAAGCTCTGGAACCACGCGGTGTTGGCCTGCCGCATCAGCGGCTCCGGGATGTCGTCCCATGTGCCCTGGCCCAGCACCGCCGCCTGAATTCGCTTCTGGAGGTCGATGCGTGTGGCGCGCTCGGCATCGGGCAGGTTCATCCTGCCCAAGAGGTACTGTTGCTGCTCGAGAACCAGCTCGCCGCCGGTGTCTGAGGGCCCGGCCGCCAGGACGACGCCTGCCAGGTCTTCGTCGCGACTGGCGGCCAGCAGCGACACCAGCGTGCCTTCGCTATGTCCGAACAGCACGATGCGCTTGGGGTCCACGTCCTTGCGCTTGCGCAGGAACTGGACCATCGCGCGGACGTCTTCGGCGAAATCCTGCAGCGTGGCGGTTTCGGTGCGCCCGCCGCTCTGCCCGACGCCGCGCTTGTCGTAACGAAGCACGTAGTAGCCCGCATCGGCCAGCGGCGACGCCAGCAGGCCGAACACGGCGATGCCGGCCACCGTCTCGTCGCGATCGGTCTGGCCCGACCCGCCCACGAGCACGATCGCCGGGTATCGCCCCTTCGATTCGGTCGGCGGTGGGCCCGACGGCTGGCTGAGCGTGCCAGCGAGGTTGAAGCCGTTGCCTGGAATCCGAACCGACACATCGCCCTCGCGGCTGACCAGGAGCGCACGTGTGGCGACCGACGCGAGATCCTCGCGGACGAAGATCAGCGACTGCGCCGGGACCTCGAACTTCAGTAAGCGCCCGGTCTCGTCGGTCCAGACGATGGCGTCCAGAGGGGTGCCGGGGTTCCGGAAGGTCAGCGCGTAGGTGCGTACGTCGATGACCCGGCGGGCGGTTTCCACCTTCTGAGTGGACCGCGCGTTCTGCTTGACGGTGATCTCGGCCTGCGGAGCGATGTAGGCCGGAAATGACGAGCCGTCGGGGATGCTGGCCAGCCGCATCGCCAGCGCCTCGTAGGCGCTGAAGAAGAGGTTGGGCAGCACCAGCGTATCGGGTGTGATGGTGTCGGTCTTGGTTATCGGCGCGCCGGCCTGCGTGATCTCGCTGGTCGCCTTCCCGTCGGCAAACGTCGTCTTGATGGACAATCCAGCGCCGCGTGTCACGGCGTTCACCGTCAGGTCCAGCGGTCGCCAGTTGGTGTCGTATCGCAGCACGAACTGACGCGTGACCAGGTCGAGTGGGGGGGCCAGGCGCCCGTTGCTCGTGATGGTGATCCCCGCCGGCGTCCGCCGCACGGTCGCCTCCTCGCCGCCGATGGCCGAGCCCTTCAGGAAGACGCGGAAGCTTGCCGTGCCCTCCGCAGGTTGCGCGATGGCCACGCCGGCACCGAGCAGTACGACGCCTGCCGCCAAGCCCGCCTTCGCGCTTCGCGCTACGGCGCGGCAAGTAGAATGAAGACTACGCATGCATCATCAGAATACTTCAGACTCCGGACTTCAGACTCCGGACTCCTGAACCCGTGAGAGCCGTGAACCTCGCATACACCGCCGCCCGGAAGGCCTTCGGATTCCGCCACCGTCACGAGCAGGGCATCTTGCGCGTGACAGGCGCCGATCGGCTCACGTGGCTCAACGGCCTGCTGACCAACGACGTGCTGACCAGGAGCCGCTGCTATGCGGCCTGGCTGACGCCCCAGGGACGCATGATCACCGACATGTTCGTCGTCGACAGGGATGGCGAGACATTGCTCGAAGTTCCGGCGCCCCTGGCCCCCGTCTTGGCTCAGCGTCTCGATGGACTGATCTTCACCGAAGACGCGCACGTGGTCGACGCGTCGGCAGACGTGTTGGCCCTTGAAGTCTGCGGGCCCGGTGCCGAGTTCGGCGTCGACGCAGTCAAACGCAGCCTCGGTGAGCCGTTCTCCGCCGCGGTACGCGTCATCGATCACCCATTGAGTGGTCGGGTGCTCTACGTCCCGCGAACCCTGTGGGCCGGCGTGTTGGAATCACTCACCCATGCCGGCGCCACGCCGATCGACGACGAGACGGCAAAGATCCTGCGGGTCGAAGCCGGCATCCCGCAGTTCCTGGTGGACATGAACGAAGAGACGATCCCGCTGGAAGCCGGGCTCGACCACGCGATCAGTCACACCAAGGGCTGCTACGTCGGCCAGGAGATCATCGTCCGCATCCGCGACCGCGCACACGGACGGGTGGCGCGGCGCCTGATTGGCCTCACCTTCGACGGCGACGGCGTGCCCGACGTCGACCAACCGGTACTCCTCGAGGGCCGCCAGGTGGGCCGCCTGACGAGCGCCGTGCGGTCGGTTGCTCTCGAACGGCCCATCGGGTTGGCGATGCTTCATCGCGACGCCGCGGCTGCCGACACGGTCGTCAGCCTGACCGATGGCACCCCCGCCACGGTCGGGACTCTGCCCTTTGAGCCGCAGCCGCCTCCCGACGTCGATACGTAGCGCGGGCTTCGGCCCTGCCATCGGCACTGGCAGGCCTGTGCGCTACGGGCACTGGCAGGCACTGAAGAGCCTGTGCTACCTGTGAGAGGTCCTGGACATGATATGCATTTTACTGGCATACTT
>JAENWD010000107.1 GCA_016650245.1 Vicinamibacteria bacterium | reverse complement strand
ATGCATCGCCTGGCGCGGCCCCGCTGGGTGGTCCCAGCTCTCGCCGTGGCTGCCCTCGCGCAGTTGGGCGCCGTCGTCGACCGGGGTGCGAAGGTGTACGCCGCCGAGGTCAAGAACATCAACGACCTGCAACTGGTGACCGCGGAGTGGCTGGTGGCGCACACGACGCCGGATGCGCGCATCGCGACCAACGACATCGGCGCGCTGGCCTTCTTCACCGGCCGCTTCATCGTCGATACCGAAGGGTTGGTGACGCCCGAGGCGATCAAGCCAAAGCGAGCGCGCAAGCTAGTGCCATTTCTCGAGAGCCAGCGGCCCGACCTGTTGGTGATCTTCCCTGAATGGTATCCGGAGCTGTCGAGTCGAACCGATATCCTGACAGAGGTCGCGCATTTCAGCGCTGAGCGCGTCGTCGCCGGCGGCAGCACGCTCGTCGTGTATCGCATGCCCTGGTCACGACCAGAGGCGCTGCGCGGGGTCTCAGCGCCGATACGGTAGAATCCGTCGCCTCAAATGCCCAGCATCGTTCCCCTCGGAAACCAAGCGCAGACCATAGAGCAGGTGCCCGAGGTCGTTGACACCATCGACCTCGCCTCCCACCGCCCATGCGGTCAGGCCCTGTGTCGCGCGAAGTGAGGGCCCGGCACGGGCGCCGCGCTGGTCGGCTGCTTTTCGCATGGATCGCGCTCTTCTACGTGTTCACCGCGGGCGGCAGCCTGACCACGACCGACGCCGTGGTGACCTACGAACTCACTCGACAGATGGTCGACCACGGGTCCATCGCGCTACCCGGCAACATGCTGGGGTCCGAGGCTCACCGTGGCGTTGACGGCCGCTACTACTCGCCCTTTGGCATCGCGCAGTCGGTCGTCAACGTGCCCTTCCTCCTTGCGGCCAGGGGGCTTGAGCGGTTGGGTCTTCGGATCGGGCCCTCCGATACATTGGAAAAGGCGGCGGTCGCCATGGGCAACACGCTGGTGATGGCGACGACAATTTGGGTCGTCTACCTGTTCGGCTGGAGGCTTGCCGACTCGGTGCATGCGGGGCTGACGACGGCGCTACTGGCGGGGCTGGCAACACCGTTGTGGCCCTACAGCAAGTTCGGTTTCAACGCGCCGCTGTCGGCGTTGTTCCTGACCGCCGCCGTCTTTTCCGCCTGGCGAGCAACACGGGACAGTGCACCGTCGGCGATGTGGACCGGCTTCTGGGTCAGTCTGGCGCTGCTCACGCGCCACGAGCTCGTGCTGGTGGCGGTCCCAATCCTGGCCTATTTCTGGATGTCTGCGCGAACACGATCTGAGTTCCTTCGGCACGCGGCAATGCTGGTCGCGGGCCTCCTGCCGGCGCTGGTTGGGTGGCTGTCGTACAACGCGTGGCGATTTGGCCATCCGCTGGATGCCGGCTATATGAGGGATTCTGTCCCCGGCTTTGGCAGTTCGCCGCTGGAGGGGCTCTACGGACTGCTGCTGTCACCCAGCACGTCGCTGATTGCGTACTGTCCGCTGGCGTTGGCCGGTGGGCTCGGTTTGGTCGCGCTGTGGAAGCGTGATCGCGCGCTCGCCGCGTTGCTGGGAGGCAGCATCGGCGTGCTGCTGCTCTTCTACGCCCAACTCAGTAACTGGATGGGCGGAAGGTCGTACGGTCCGCGCTATCTCGTGCCCGCGCTACCACTGCTTTGTGTTGGACTTGCGCCGCTGCTGGCGCAGCGCCGGCGCCCCGGCTGGCTGGCGGTGCTCGCAGTCGCCAGCCTCATCATCCAGTTTCCGGGCGTGCTCGTGGATTACGCGAAAGTCAGCGTCGCCAACGCGCGCGTTGAGGGAGCGCCGAGTCGCGCGGAGCGCCTGGTCAACTGGCAAACCTCCGCGCTCTTCCTGAACACCCGAGCGGCGGCCCGTCTGCTCCCCGCCAACGTCGCCTTGCTGATTGGCGGGTCTCCTCCGCCGGCACCAGACACGCTGCAGCCTACAGCGCGCGGCGAGTTCTCTCCGCAGTTCGCCCACAGTCTGGATTTCTGGTGGATGTACTTATTCCACATGCGCGCCTTGTCGGCGGCCGCCGTCGGCGGCATTGTCCTGACGTTCGTCACCACACTGAGCGGCTTGATGGTGGCGCTGCGCCGGAGCGTTCACGCCTACGACTTCGGAGAGCCGCTGGGGTAGTTCGCTGCGTCGGCGTAGCGCCACACTGGCAGGGACTACAATTGAGCAGCTGGGCGCAGCCCCAAGGACCAGTCAGTGCGCGAGATCGACGACAAACTGATTCGGCAGCACGCCGACCGACGCTTCCGCACCGAGTACGACTACGCCCTGTTCGAGTACTACCGCAGCGCGAAGGTCCTCGCCCATCTGGCGTCGGTTGGCCAGGCCGTCAGCGGCCGCGTGCTCGACGCGGGGTGCGGCGGCGGTGGGATGCCGCTCTCCTTTGCCGAAGAGGCGGAGTCGGTGGCGGCCATTGACCTGGTCAACCGTTTTGGCGATGCCGGTGTGCGGCTGGCGCGCGAGCGGAACCGGTGGAATCTGCATTTCCTTCAGGCGGACGGCCAGGCCCTGCCGTTTCTCGATCGCACTTTTGACTGGGTCTTCTCGCACGCGGTCATCGAGCACGTCGCCAACGCGTCGAAGTACCTGCGTGAGTGCGCCCGGGTGCTGCGGCCGGGTGGACGCATGTACCTGTCGACGGCCCCGTACTTGTCGTTTGCCGGCGCGCATCTGCCACGCCTGAAGGTCCCAGTGCCGCTTCACCTGTTGATCGGCCGGAAGCTGTCGTTTGGCACGTTCCGCTTCCTCGCCCGTCATGCCGAATGGACGTTGCGCGAAAAGGCGGACGAGAATTCCTTCATCAAGATCGCGCGAAAGAACGGGACCAAGGCAGACGACCTGCTGGAGCTGGTCCGCATCCGCAGCCTGCGCGCGCAGGTGGCGGCCGCCGGCTTCCGCACGATTCACGAGGACCTGCACCTGACGAGCACGTTCCGGCGACTGCCGCAGCCGCTGCGTCACTGGGTGCGCGATAGCCCGCTCACACAGGACATCGCGATCGGGCACGTCCAGTACGTGCTCGCGCGCGACTGACGCCCACCTGCGTCGACCTCTGGCCGTTCCTATACAATGAGGCCAGGCCGGGGCTCTCCAGGAGCACATCAGGCCCCTGCTGCTCACATCTGCTTCACGATGGCCGACATCGTCCGCTACACCCCAGACGATCGACGCGCGGTCGACGCGCTGTACCGACGGGTGTTTGGCAACGACTCGGCAGACGCCAGCCGGCTGCGGTGGGAGTGGCAGTATCGCCACAACCCGAACAACCCCGGCGGCACCCCCGTCATCTGGATCGCGCGCGAAGGCAACACCCTTGTCGGTCAGTACGCCACCATGCCCGTGCGGTTACAGGTGCACGGTCGCGAGGTCGAGGCCTCGTGGGGCATGGACGTCATGGTGGCGCCGGAGCGCCAGCGCCAGGGCATCGGCGAGGTGCTCTTCCGCACGTGGGACCGCAACGTGGGCGCCTCGCTCGGCCTGGGCCTGTCGCAGTCGTCCCATCGGCTGTTTCGGAAACTCCACTGGCCCGAGCCCGGCCCGATTCCCTGCCTCGTCAAGCCGCTCACGCGACGCGCGATCAACCGAGCGAGCTGGCCCGAGCCGGTGAACCGGCTGGTGTCGGCGCTGACGCTGCCGTTTGTGAAGGTCATCGCGCGCTCGCGCCCGCTGCGCGCCGAGATGGCAATCGTGCGGCGCTTTGCGCCGGAGTTCACGGCTTTCTGGGACAAGCTGGCTCCACACTTCGAGTTCGCGGTGAGGCGCGATGCGGCTTATCTGAACTGGAAATACGTGGAAGCGCCGCATGTCCGCTACGTGGTCGCCGCGCTGCGGCGCGGCGCGGAACTCCAGGGCTACGTCGTCTACCGACACCTGCAGGAGCCACGCGGCCGCGTCACGACCCTTGTGGATTTCCTCGTCGACCCAGACGATGAGGCGGGGATGAAGACGCTGCTGCGCTGGGTGGACCGCGAAGCGCGAGCGGCTGATTCGGACAAGATCCGCGTGTTCTGCCTGCACGAAGGGTATCGCCGCGTCCTTCGGCGATCGGGCTACTTCCAGGTGAAGTCCACGATGGAGTTCACCGTGAAGGTCAACGGAGTGGACCTTCCCCCGACGTTCTACGAGGACACGTTGGGCTGGCACGTCACGCTCGGCGATTCGGACCAGGACCGGTGACCGCGCCAGCCCTGCTCGTCGGTATCGACACCGAAGGTGACAACCAGTGGGACCTGCGCGCCCGCGAACAGCAGACGTTCGAGAACATCTACGCGCTTCCAAAGCTGCATGCGCTCCTTGAGCGGCATGGCGTGCGACCGACCTACGTCATCACGTGGCCAGTGGCCACCGACGAGCGGTCCCAGCAGGTGCTTCGGTTTCTACTACTGAGGGGCGACTGCGAGATCGGCGCCCACCATCACGCGTGGGAAACGCCGCCGTGCACTCCAGACGATGTGCGGCGCCATCCGTATGCGTCCACGCTTCCGGTGGCGCAGTTCGAGGCACAACTGGCCGAGCTGACCGCCGCGATCGCGCGCGCAACGGGCGAACGCCCGGTGTCGTACCGGTCGGGACGCTTCGGGTTCGACGCCAGCCACGTCGCCGCGCTCGAACGGGAAGGGTACCTGGTCGAGTCGAGCGTGGCGCCGCTGTTCTACGAAGGGCACAAAGGTGGTCCCGACTTCGTGGAAGCGCCGCTGCGGCCGTACTTCCTGTCGTACGACTCGGCAGTGAGGCCGGGGACCAGCCGAGTCCTCGAGGTGCCGGTTTCGTCGATGCTGCATCGCGACGTCCCGGACCGGCTCGCCTGGGCGTACGCGCGGGCGCCGTTTCCCTATACGACCAAGCGAGTGTTGAGCAAGCTCGGCGTGGCCCGCGTGGACTGGCTGCGCCCCTCGTACTCCTCGCTTGACGCGATGTGCAGGCTGGCCCGCCGGCTCACCGAAGGTGGCCTCCCGGTGCTGAACATGCTGTTCCACTCGAGTGAGGCGATTGTCGGCGGCAGCCCCTATAACAAGACCGAGGGCGAACTCGAGGCGTTCCTGGATCGACTCGAGAAGTTCCTGTCCTTCGTCACGCGCGAGCTCAAGGCGCAACCAGCCACCTTCCGTGAGTTTCACGCGCGCTTCATGGCGCCCGCGGCGGCGACGGATCTGCTGGCGGGATAGCCGTGCGCATCTGTCACGTCACGCCACACTTGCCGCCCGACCAGGCGGCCAACGCGCTGCTGCCGTACCACCTTGGCTGCTGGGCGCGTGACCGCGGCGACCACGTCAGCTTTGTCGCACACCCGCCTCGCGCGTCACACGACCAGGCATGGGCCACCGGCCAACTGCCTGGCCCGGTGGTGTGGATTCGGACCCGCGGCAGCGAGTCTACGCTCGAGCGCGTGCTCAAGATCGGCACGCTCAAGACGTGCCTGGCGATCTGGCGCCAGGCGGAGGAGGCGATCGCGGCCGCCGATGTCGTGCACGTGCACAGCAACGGTCTGCTGGCCGAGGTCGGCTCGTTTCTGGCGACCCGCGCGAACACGCCGGTCGTGATGACGCTGTACGGCACCGAGATCTGGCATTACCGGCCCAGGCGACTTGGCCCCGATCTGTTCACGCGAGCCTACCAACGGGCGGCGCATGTGACCTTCTACAGCCACGGGCTGCAGACGAGGGCGGTCGAGCTCGGGCTGGCGCGTCACCAGACCAGCGTCGTCTATCCGCCGGTCGCCGCCGAGTTCGTCTTCCATGACGAGCGTGAGCAGATGGACGCCCGCGCCGCCCTCGGCCTGCGGCAGCGCCACGTGCTGGTGAACGTCAAGCGGCTGCACCCGCTGGCCGGGCAGCGGTTTCTGCTTGAAGCGCTCGGCGAGGTCGTGCGGACGCATCCCGATACGCGACTGGTCATCTGCGGAACCGGCCCGCTGCTTGACGACCTCAAGGCAGTGGCGCGCACCAACGGCGTGGAAGCGCACGTGACCTTCACCGGGCTGGTGAACAACCAGACGATCGCGCAGTACGATGGGGCCGCCGACGTCTTCGTGCTGCCCTCGCTGCTCGAAGCGTGTCCCACGGTTGCGCTGGAAGCTCTGGCCAGCGGAACACCTGTCGTCTCGACCGATAATCCGGGTGGCGTGGAGCTGGGCGAGATCTTCGGCTACGACGTGACGGTCGTGCCGCGGGAGAATCCCCACGCGCTGGCCCGCGCGATCATCGCCGTGCTGGACCAGAAGCGGCGCGTCCGCGAGTCGACCAGGAGGATCCTCGAGCAGGAGTTCAGGCCGCCGGCCGTCGACCGCCAGTTCCGCGAGATCTACAACAGCGTCCTGAGCCACTCGTCACACCCCCCACGTGAAGGAACAGAAGGCCATGGCATTGATCGATGAAGTCTCCCGCGGCATCACCGAAGCGATGAAGAGCCGCGACCAGGATGTCCTGGGCACCCTGCGCATGCTCAAGTCGGCGTTGACCAATAAGGAGATCGAAAAGGGCCGCTCGCTCGACGCCGCCGAGTCGCTGCAGGTGGTGTCGATGCTCGTGAAGCAGCGTCGAGAGTCCATCGAGCAGTTCACCAGGGGCGGCCGCACCGACCTGGCCGACAAGGAGGGGCGAGAGATCGTGATCCTCGAGCGCTTGCTGCCGCCTGCGGCGAGTCCCGGGGCGATTGCCGAAGCGGTCACCGCCGCCATTGCCGAGACCGGCGCCACCAGCGCAAAGGACTTCGGCAAGGTGATGAAGGCGGCCATGGCCACGCTGGCCGGGGCGAGCGTGGACGGCAAGCTGGTCAGCGAGGCCGTCAAGGCTCAGCTGAAGTAGCGGTTCACACATCCCATCCTCCTCTTGGGGTCGGCGGGCCACCGCTGACCCCTTATTTTTGGGCCATAATGCTGGGGTCCAGGATGTCCGCGACCCCCGCATCCCCCAAACTGGCGCGATCGGCGGGGCTGATTGGCGCGGCGACGATGACCAGCCGAATCCTCGGGCTGGTCCGCGAACAGGTGATGGCCTACCTGTTCGGCGCGGGCAACGCCGTAGACGCCTTCAACGTCGCGTTCCGCATCCCCAACCTGGTCCGCGACCTCTTCGCGGAGGGCGCGATGAGCGCCGCGTTTGTCCCGACATTCACGACGTATCTCGCCAGGGACGGCAAGCCCGCGGCGTGGCGTCTTGGCAGCAACGTGCTCAACGCGCTGTTTGCCGTGACCTTCGTGCTCGTCGTGCTGGGCATCGTGTTTGCCGAGCCGCTCGTTCGCGTGCTGGCCGGCGACTACGCAGAGGTGCCCGGCAAGTTCGAGCTCACCGTCGAGCTCACGCGCGTGATGCTGCCCTTCCTGACGCTGGTGGCGCTGGCGGCCGCCTGCATGGGCATGCTGAACTCGCTGGACCGGTACTTCCTGCCGGCGCTGGCCCCGGCCCTGTTCAACGTCGCCAGCATCACCACGACGGTGATGGCTGTGCCGGTGCTGATGTGGATGGGCCTCCCGACCATCTACGCGATGGCGCTCGGCGTGCTGACGGGCGGACTGGCGCAGTTGCTGGTGCAATGGCCGGCGCTGCGCCGCGAAGGGTTCCGGCACCAGGCCGTGCTCGACCCGGCCGAGCCGGGCCTGCGTCAGGTGCTGCTGCTGATGGGCCCCGGGACACTTGGGCTGGCGGCGACCCAGGTCAACGTCTTCGTGAACACGTGGCTGGCCACCAGCGAAGGCACCGGCGCAGTTTCGTGGCTCGGCTACGCCTTCCGCCTGATGTATCTGCCGCTTGGCATCTTCGGCGTCTCGATTGCCACGGCGTCGCTACCTGCCATCTCTCGCCGCGCGGCGGCCGGTGACCTCACGGGGATGCGCGATACTGTGTCGTCGTCGCTGGCGATGATGCTCACGCTCAACGTTCCCGCCACCATCGGTCTGATCGTGCTGGCGCACCCCATCGTCTCGCTCCTGTTTGAGCGCGGACAGTTCACTGCCGCAGACACCGCTGCCACCGCGGGCGCGCTGGTGGCCTATGCCGTAGGGTTGACCGGGTACTCGGTGGTCAAGATCGCTGCGCCGACCTTCTATGCGCTTGGTGAAAGCCGGACGCCGGTGCTGGTGAGCGTGCTGAGCGTGCTGACCAACGCGGCGCTGAACATCCTGCTCGTGCGCAAGTTCGGCTATCGCGGTCTGGCGTTGGGCACCTCGCTGACGGCGTTGCTCAACGCGGGCCTGCTGATGCTGTTGTTGCGCCGGCGACTGGACGGCCTGCACATGCGGCACCTGTCCAGCGTCCTGATCCGCGTCGGCATCGCCAGCGCGACGATGGGCGTGGCCGCCTGGGGCCTGGACCGCGAGCTGCACGTCTGGATGCCAGGAACCGCCCTTCCGATTCAGATCGCCCGCGTCGGCCTGGCCATCGGCGGCGCGCTGCTGGCGCTGGGCGCGTCACTGAAGGTGCTGCGGGTCACCGAGTTCACCGGCGTCGTCTCGTCGGTAGTGGGTCGACTACGTCGAACTCGAGATGAACGTCAGTGAATCCCGAGAATCCCGCAATCCTGTAATTTCGCACTCGTAATTCGTGAACTCGTAAACTCGTAAACTCGTAACTCGTAACTCGTAACTGGAAATGGTGGTACGATCCGCTACGAGTAATGGCCCGCTACCCGTCACCCGGCTACAGGATCGCGATCGGTCCCGGCGGCATGAGCCCGGCCGTCAAGGCGCTGCTCATCGCGAACACCGCGATGTTTGTGGTCACCGCCGTGGTGCCAGATCCAATCGCCATCGACATCAACCGCTGGTTCGGGCTGATTCCCGAGGCGGTCGTGACACAGGGGAGGGTCTGGCAGCCCCTCACCTACATGTTCCTGCATGCGGATGTGTTCCACGTCCTCTTCAACATGCTGGGCCTGTGGATGTTCGGCGTCGAGCTCGAGCGGACGTGGGGCACTCCGTTTTTCGTGCGGTACTACAGTGTTACCGGCATCGGCGCCGCGCTCATCACAATCGCCGTGTCGCTGCTGCCGCTGCCGTGGACCGGGCGCATCTACGAGTCGGTGACCATTGGCGCCAGCGGCGCCATCTACGGCCTGCTGCTCGCCTACGGTCTGTCGTTTCCCAATCGCCCGATCTACCTGTACTTCCTCTTCCAGATTCCCGCGAAGTACTTCGTGGTGATCGTCGGCGCGATCGCCTTTCTCTCGTCGGTCAGCAACCAGCCCGGCGGCATCTCGCACGCGGCGCACCTGGGCGGCCTTGTTGTCGGCTACTTCTACCTGCGCGGTCGGCGCATGCTGCGGTGGAACCCGATGGCCGAGTTGAAGTATCGCTATCTGCGCTGGAAGATCGCGCGGATGCGCAAGAAGTTCGACGTCGTCTCGGGCGGCCGCTCCGACGACTGGGACCGGCGGATTCACTAGCCTATCGTCGAAAGTAGTCGTCGGTCCCGTCCAGCCAGTCCTGGCGGATCGGGCTGAAGATGTCGAGCGTCAGCGTGTCGTCAAGCGCTTCGACCTGGTGCTCCACCCACGAGGGAATGACCAGCACCTCGCCCTCGCGCACGATCACTTCCTCGCCGCCGACGAGGAACTTCAGCCCGCCCTGCAGGACGTAGGTCATCTGCTCGCTTTCGTGCTTGTGCATGGGCACCAGCGCGCCGCGCTTCAGGTAGATCTGCGTCAGCATCTCGCGCTCGCCGGTCACCAGCTTGCGCGAGATGACCTCGGTCACTTTCTCGAGGGCGATTTCGTCCCAGCGATGGAGTCGTACGTCAGGCATCACAACCCTCTCAGCTTCGTGATTGTCCCTTCGTTAACGGTCGACGACCGTGACAATCCCCGCCTTCACCGCCGAGTCCAGATACGCCGTCACGTCCTCGGCCGTCACCACGCCGTAGTACCACGCCCCGGCGGCGTCGGCCTCAGCCGAGACGGCACGGTAGATGTCGGCGTACGACCGCCGGCCGTCCACGAAGTTGAGCACCTCGTAGGCCATCAGCGGATGCAGCGCGCGCGGCCGCTGCAGCTTCTCCCGATTGTCGAGAAAGCCCTGCACGTTGTCGACCAGCGTCGGGACTCTGGTCGCCCCGGCGGCCTCGGCGGTCGACGCGTTCTCGACGGGCCTGCCCGCCGTAGCCTCGGCGAAGGCCGGCTCGAGCAGCGCGCGCACGCGAGCCTCGGCAGCCTCCGGCGTTGGCAGTTGCTTGATCGCGGCGGCGATCACCGCCGCGTCGGCTCCGGGTGTGAGGCGTCCAAGCGAGGCCACCGTCCGCTGCTCGCGGGCCGCGCTCTCACGCACCAGCGTCAGCGCCCGCCGCCGCACGTCCGGGGTAGGGGAGCTGCGCGCCAGCGCAAGCGCCGCGGTGGTGTCGCGACCGATGCGCGCAAGCCCTCGCCCGACGATCTCACCCGCCAGCGCGTACGCGTCGCCGTCTCCGGCGTTGGCCAGCACCCACGCCGCCGATGCCACGGCCACGGCATTCCGCTTCAACTGCGTGGCGTCCATCTGCCAGAGGTCGTCGTCGGTCGAGTGGATGTAGTCGTCGGGCCAGTTGGTGAACGTCACGCCGGGGATGCCGATCGTCGCCATGTTGAACACCTGGTGGTCGGTGTTGTTGTGAAAGGCGACGACGCGGGCGTCGTAGCGCTCGCGGGTGCCCAGTCGGGCCAGCACCGCGTTGGAGTACTGCTGCTCGTCGGTGGCGACGCTGCCGCCCGACGGCGTGACCCCGGCCTGCAGTGACTGCCGGGCCTGGCCGGCCGACAGGTACGCCGTGTTTCCCTGCACCAGTGATTCGACGATGGACTCGACGACGTCGCCCAGGACGCTGGCACGGCTGGCCGGCGGACGCGTGACAAACTGGACGCGGCTCCCCACCGACTGCTTCGCGCCGACCATGTCCTGGTTGATGTTGGCCAGGAACTGCGCACGCTCGGCCGGTTGATCCGCGAAGTACTGCTCGGGGGCGCTGATCTCATCCACCCACCAGAACCGGATGTCGCGCCGCGGGCGCGGCAGCCGCCCGTCGTCGATCATCCGCTTCATCGCGCGAGCGATCTCCAGCACGTTCGCGCACCCGCTGGCGTCGTCGTTGGCCGAGAAGCGCTCCTCTTGCAGGTGCCCAGTCAGCACGATGTCCTGATCGTGAATCGTCGTGCCCTTGATGACGGCCTCGACGAGGGCTTGCGAGTACGGCTCGTGAAACTCGGATTCGACCCGCGCTCGGACCGTGTACGGCGTCTTGGCGGCCACCAACTCACCGCGCAGGCGCAGGCCCTCGCGCTGCGAGAGCACGAAGGCGAACGTCCCGTTCTTCGTCTTCTCCGAGTTCTGCACCGGGATTCTCGTCCACGGCACCTGGTCCTGTTGATCGCGGCGCAGGGTCGTGAAGTAGATCAGGCCCAGCGCGCCGCGCTTCCAGACGGCCTCGTTCATTGCCGCCGCCAGCGAGCCCGTCGCCAGCACCACCTTGCCGGCGACGTCTTTGCCCGCGTAGTCGGCATCGGAGGTGCCCGCGCCGACGTCGACGAGCTCAGCGCTCGCAATCTGGGTCGGCCGGCTGTAGTCGGCCAGCGAGAGCGCGACCTCAGGGGTGAAGGCGAGACGCCGCACGTACGGCTCTGTGAGCGTCAGCTCTCCCAGGCGCGGCGACCAGCTCGGCGTCCTGCTCTTCTGGCGAACGACGCGCACGTCCTCGAGCCCGTACGCACGCGCCTTCTGCTCGACGTACTTCGCGACCGCTTCGAAACCCTCGCCGCCGCCCATCGGGCGGTGGTAGTGCGTGAACCACCGGATGTGCTCGAAGCTGATGTCGCCCGAGATCTCGTTGACCAGCGCGTCTTGTACCGCCGCGGGAATCAGGGCCGACCGCTGCGCGGAGGCGGGGCGGGCCATCGCGAGGAGAGCAAATACCACGCCGACTGTAAGTGATTGACGCATCAAGGGCTCCGGGGCGACAAGTACGCGAGAAAGACCGAGGAGTATAGCACCGGCCGGATGGTATACTTCGTAATCGATGAAGGCTTCGGCCAGCCGCCACCGATCGCCTGCCGTCCCCGCTGGAGAGCTCTCCGCCGACGATCTGCGCCACGCCTACCGCGTGATGCTGCTGTCGCGGCGGCTGGACGACAAGGAAATCCAGCTCAAGAACCAGAGCCTGATCTTCTTTCAGATCAGCGGCGCCGGTCACGAAGCGGTGCTGGTCGCATCCGGCATGACGTTTCGACGCGGGTACGACTGGTTCGTGCCGTACTACCGCGACCGCGCGCTCTGTCTGGCCCTTGGCGTCACGCCCCTGGACATGCTGCTCCAGGCCGTCGGCGCCAGGGACGACCCGGCCAGCCACGGCCGCCAGATGCCGTCGCACTGGAGCAGCCGCTCGCTCCACATCGTGTCAGGCGGCAGCCCAACCGGAACGCAGTGTCTGCAGGCGGTGGGCGTCGCCGAGGCCGGCCTCCTGTACCAGCAGATCGACGCGATCGCCGACCGCGATGACCTCTTCCAGACCGACGAGGTCGTCTTCTGCTCGCTGGGTGACGGCGCCACCAGCGAGGGCGAGTTCTGGGAGTCGCTCAACACCGCGTCGCAGAAGCGCCTGCCAGTGGTCTATCTGGTCGAGGACAACGGCTACGCGATCTCGGTGCCCGTCGAGGTGCAGACGCCAGGTGGCGACATCTCGCGCCTCGTGGAGCGTTTCCCGCACCTCAAGGTCCTGCGCGTAGACGGCTGCGACTTCCTCGCCAGCCACAATGCCCTTCAGGAAGCCGTCCAGTGGGCGCGCGATCGGCAGGGCCCGGCGCTGGTCCACGCCAAGGTCACGCGGCCCTACTCCCACTCGCTCTCAGACGACGAGCGGCTGTACAAGACGGCCGCCGATCGCGCCGATGAGGCCAGGCGCGATCCCCTGGTGCGAATGCGCGCGCTGCTGGTGGCCGAAGGCCTTGCGACCGAGGAAGACCTCGCCGCAGTGCTCGCCGATGTGGACCGCGAGATCGCCGAGGCGACGGCCCAGGCACTGGCGGCCGAAAAGCCCGCGCGTCACACCGCCGCTGACTGGGTCTACTCGCCCGACGTCGATCCGACATCTGCCGCCTTCGACGTGCCGGCCGAGCCGCACGGCAAGCCCGACACGATGGTAAGCGCCATCAACGCCACCTTGCGTGACGAGATGGCGCACAACCCGCGCATCGTCGTCTTTGGCCAGGATGTGGCCGATTGCAGCCGCGAAGACGCGCTGGCGGAGGTGTCGGGCAAAGGCGGTGTGTTCAAGGTCACCCACGGCCTGCAGCGCCGCTTCGGCGGCGTGCGCGTGTTCAACTCGCCGCTGGCCGAGGCCAACATCGTCGGGCGCGCCTTCGGCATGGCCACGCGCGGCATCAAGCCGGTCCTCGAGATTCAGTTTTTTGACTACATCTGGCCTGCGATGATGCAGATTCGCGACGAGGTCACGATGCTGCGCTATCGATCGGGCAACACGTGGTCGTGCCCGATGGTGATTCGCACGCCCATCGGCGGCTATCTGCGCGGCGGCGCGCCGTACCACAGCCAGTCGGGGGAGAGCATCTTCGCGCACTGCCCCGGCATCCACGTGGTGTACCCCTCAACGGCTCAGGACGCCGCGGGCCTGCTGCGCACGTCGATTCGCTGCGACGACCCTGTGCTGTTCCTCGAGCACAAGCACCTGTACCGCCAGACTTACAACAAGGCCGAGTACCCCGGGCCGAACTTCATGCTGCCGTTTGGCAAGGGCGCGCTGCGGCGTGAGGGCACCGACGTCGTCGTCGTCACCTGGGGCGCACTGGTGCAGCGGACGCTGCTGGCGGCTCAGCAGGCGGAAAAGGAGGGTCTGAGCGTCGCGGTGTTCGACCTGCGGACGATCATGCCCTACGACTGGGCCGGCATCAGCGCGCTGGTGAAGAAGACCAACCGCCTGATCGTCGCCCATGAGGACCAGTTGACGTGCGGCTTCGGCGCCGAGATCGCGGCGCGCGCGGCCGACGAGCTGTTCCACTATCTCGACGCGCCGATCCGGCGCGTCGCCTCGCTCGACTGCCCCGTGGCCTACGCGCCGGACCTTGAAGAAGAGATCCTTCCGCAGTCGGCCGACGTCCTCAACGCCATTCGCGACGTCTGCCGGTACTGAGGGGGTCTGGCCCCCGTACCCGGTGGGCGGGTTTGAAACCCGCCCCCCCTACCGGAGAGTGAAGCGTACGGCGGACGGCGGGTCGCCGGTGACCTCGTAGCGGCGCTGAATTTCCTCCTGCCATAGCTCCGCGATCTTCTGGTAGCCAGCCGGCGTGGGGTGCAGGCCGTCGACGCCGATGTAGCCCTGCCAGGTTCCAAGAATATTGAACAGGTCGAGGAAGATCGCGTCTTCGTCGGCCGCCATTCGGCCGACCCGACGCGCGAACTCGGGCAAGGCCTCGGCGCCATCGCCCCGGCTGCCGTCAGGGTTTTGGGGCGGCAGCGACGCCACGATCACGACGATCCGGCGCCGCTGCGCTTCATCGATCATCTGCTCGAGGGCGCCGACGACTCCCGATATGGGTTTGTGGTTGTTCAGGTCGTTCGCGCCGTGCATCAGCAAGAGCACCTGTGGACGGTCCCGGTCCAAGACGCCGGGCAAGCGCTTGACGCCGCCTGCGCAATTTCGCGAAGGCGCGTTGGCGAACTCGCCTGAACAGCCTTCATTGAACACCTCCACGGCCTGGTCGGTGTATCGTGCCGACAGCAACCCCTGCAGCTTCATCGGATAGGAGTCCGGCAGGTTCAGCAGCAGGGTCGTCGGGTCCGGAGACGTGACACCTTCGGTCAGGCTGTCGCCGTAGGCCACAATCTTTGTGACCGAAATCTGCGGCACCGCTGTCACCGACACGATGAAGCTGCAGGTGCCCGTCCGGGCCAACGCGTCGGTGGCGGTGCAGGTGACGCTGGTATCGCCGATCGCGAACGACGACCCGGATTCCGGGGTGCACGTGACATTGACCGGTGCTTGCCCGTTCTGCGCAACGGGCACGTCGTAGTTCACCGGCGTTGGCTGCCCCTGGCTGGCTGGCGTCTGGCGATCGGCGGGACAGGTGATGGTCGGCGGTGGCGGGGTTGGAGGTACGCCGGGCCCATCGGACCCGCCGCCGCAGCCGGCGGCGAGCAGATCGAGGACCGCACACACCACGACGACGCCGCGCACACTCCACCCGCCGTTCGATCCCACCGAGGGCTCCTGAGCAACCGCCAGACCGGCTGCGCAGCACCCATGGGACCCGGCTGGGGATCCAGGGCGGCGCCGGAGGCGCGACAAACCGTGCTGAGTCTGGAATTGTAGCTGATCAGCGGCGGCGCAGTCCGTAGTCCGCAGTCCGAAGCCTGATACGATTCCCCCTGTGACCCCCGAGCAGCAGGCTGTGGCCACCGCCAATGAAGCCTTCTACGACGCGCTCACGAATCGCGACCTGCCCGCGATGGAGCGCCTCTGGTTCCCGGCCGACTGGGCTGAGTGCGTGCATCCAGGCGGCGTGGCGTTGCGGAGCTGGGACGAAGTGCGCGACGGCTGGGCGTTGATCTTCACCGGCGCGAGCACCGTCATGGTCGCCGCAACCGACGTCAAGGTGCACCTGGTGGGGGACATCGCGTGGGTGTCGTGCACCGAGCGCCTGGCCTCGACGATCGATGGGCGCATGACGACGTCGGCCGCGCATGCAACCAACATCTTCGTGCGACACGACGACGAGTGGCGGTTGGTGCTGCACCACGCCTCGCCGGTGCCGTTTGTGGCGCCGCCCGATTCAGGCGGGCTGGTGAACTGAGGTGAGACGCGCCTCCTCGTTCGGCGCCGCCTGTATCGGCCTCGGACTGCTCGCATCTGCCCGTCCAGGCGCCGTGACCGGTCAGTCGCCCACAGCGGCCGCCTCCAACAACACGCTCACGGCCGTGTCCGGTCTCAAGGTCGGACACTTCACCCTGAACGAGCGGCCGACGGGGTGCACCGTCGTCCTGGCCGGCGACGGCGTGGTTGCCGGCGTGGACGTGCGAGGCGCCGCACCTGGCACTCGCGACACCGAGCTGCTTGCGCCGGAGAACGTCGTCGACAAGGTGCATGCCATCGTGCTGGCGGGGGGAAGCGCGTTCGGCCTCGACGCGGCCAGTGGCGTGATGCGCTGGCTCGAAGAGCACGAGATTGGCTTCCAGTTCGGCGGCGCCCGCGTGCCTATCGTCCCTGCGGCGATCCTTTTCGATCTCGGCGTGGGCAATCCGTCTATTCGGCCGACGGCCGATTGCGGGTATCGCGCCGCTGCCGCCGCGAGCAACGCCCGCGTGGCCGACGGCAGCATCGGCGTCGGCGCCGGCGCAACAATCGGCAAGCTGCGAGGGATGGCCCACGCGATGAAAGGCGGCGTCGGCTCGGCGGCCGTGGAACTCAACTCCGGTCTCATCGTCGCGGCGCTGGTCGTCGTCAACAGCGTCGGCGACGTCGTCGATCCGGCGACCGGGCAGATCGTCGCCGGTGCCCGCGCAGACGATGGGACGTGGGCCGATGCGCGACGCCTGCTGCGCGCCGGGCTGCGGGAACCCGGGCGAGCGGGGGAGCAGACCACGCTTGCCGTTGTCGCCACCAACGCCGTCCTCACGAAGACACAGGCCACCAAGATTGCGCAGATGGCCCACGACGGCTTCGCGCGGGCTATCTACCCTGTGCACACGCAGGTGGACGGCGACACCGTGTTCGCGCTGGCGACCGGCACCCACAGCGCGCCGCCCAACATGCTCCTCATCGGAGCGCTGGCCGCCGATGTCACGGCCCAAGCCATCGTCGCGGCTGCAAGGGCCGCCACCGGATTGCCCAACCTGCCGGCCGCGCGCGATCTGGCACGCTAGTCACGGATGACCGTCACAATCTGGCTGCTTGCCGTCTTCGTCGTGCTGCAGATTGGCGTCGGCCTGTGGATTGGCCGGCGGGTCCGCGGCGCGTCTGATTTCTTCGTCGCCGGGCGGCGCCTGCCGCCGCTGCTGGTTTTTGCGACGTTTCTTGCCGCCAACATCGGCGCGGGGTCCACGGTGGGCGCCGCGAGCATCGGGTATCGGATCGGCTTGGGTGCGTGGTGGTGGAATGCGTCGGCCGGGATCGGGTCGATCTTTCTGGCGCTCTGGGCGGGGCCGCGGCTGTGGCAGTGGGCGCACGACCGGGGCTTCCTGACGTTCGGCGACTTCCTGGAATGGCGCTACGGGCGCGCTATGCGTGGCTCGGCGAGCGTAATCATCTGGTTTGCGTCCCTCTCGATTCTCGCGGGGCAACTGCTCGGCGCCTCGACGGTTCTGCAGGTGGTGCTCGACTGGCCACGCTGGATCGGCGCGGTGGCTGCCGGGATCATCGTGCTCACCTACTTCGTAGCCGGGGGGTTGCTCAGCTCCGCCTGGGTGAACCTCGTACAGCTTGCCGTCAAGCTCACGGGCTTCGCCCTGGCGGTGGTCTTTGCGCTAGCGCTGGTGGGCGGGTGGTCAGGCCTGGAAGCCGCGCGCGACGTGCCTGCGACTTTCACCACGTTTACGGGCCCGCCCGGACACTGGCTCTCGTTGCTCGTGTTGCTGGTGCCCGCGTTCATCGTCTCGCCTGGTCTGGTGCAGAAGGCATACGGCGCCGAAAGCGCGCGGGCCGTCCGCATCGGCGTTGGCATCAACGCCATTGCGCTGCTGCTGTTCGCAATCTGCCCCGCCGTGCTCGGTATGGTCGCGCGCGTGCTGCATCCGGATCTGTCGGATACGAACCTCGCACTGCCGATACTGCTGGCGTCTGACCTGCCGCCGGTGATTGGCGGGTTGACGCTCGCCGGCGTGCTGGCGGCCGAGATCAGCTCGGCTGATGCGGTGCTGTTCATGCTGTCCACCTCGCTCTCGCAGGACCTCTATCGCCGTTTCGTGGCCCCGGAGGCGACCGACATGCAGGTGTTACGCGTGGCGCGGGGGGCGGCGATCGTGGCCGGCATTGCCGGCGTCGGCATGGCCCTGGTGATCCCGACGGTCGTCGACGCGCTCAAGAATTTCTACGGCGTCATCACCGCCGCGCTGTTCGTGCAGGTTGCCGCAGCGCTGGTGACGTCGCGGGGTGGTCAGTTCGAGGGGCTGGCGGCCATGAGCGCGGGGCTTGCCGCCTGGGGCGTCGTGCGCTTCGGGTTTGGCGGCTGGTTGGAGGGATTGCCGGACCCGGCGTGGGGCATCATCGCAGCGATTGGCGCCTTTTGCATCGCCCTGGTGGCGCGGCGTCGCCGATGATCACGGCTTCGCACCTGACGCGGACCTTCGGCGCGCGCGTGGCTGTGGAAGACGCCACGTTCGACGTGAAACCCGGAGAGATCTTCGGCCTGCTCGGGCCCAACGGCGCCGGCAAGACGACCACCCTGCGCATGCTGGCGGGGCTGATCGCGCCCAGCAGCGGCGAGGCCACAGTCGCCGGCATAAGGCTGTCGCGCGAGACCATCGACCAGGTGCGGGCACGCATCGGGTTTCTGACCGAGGCGCCCGGGCTGTGGGATCGGCTGACCGTGCGCCAGAACCTGATGGTCTACGCTCGCCTGCACCAGCTGGCCAATCCTTCCCGGATCGTGGGGCAGGCCCTTGAACGGTTTGGCCTGCAGGATCGCGGCGACAGTTTGGGCGCTGAGCTGTCCAAGGGCCTGAAGCAACGCGTCGCCCTGGCCCGTGCCCTGCTGCACGACCCACCGGTCGTGCTGCTCGACGAGCCCACATCAGGGCTCGATCCGCAAAGCGCGCGACTGGTGCGCGACCTCATCCTCGACCTGCGGAGGCGGGGACACGCCGTGGTGCTATCGACGCACAACCTCTATGAGGCCGAACGCGTGGCCGATCGTGTGGGCGTGCTGCGCGGCCGGTTTCTCGCGGTGGCAAGCCCGGCGGATCTGCGGCAACGTCTGTTCGGCAGCCGCGCGCTCGTCCGCGTCGCTGGCGAGGCGTCAGGCTACGCCGATGTCATCGCGGCGTGCGGCGGCCGTGACGTCCTGGTTGACGGCGACTCTTTGCGCTTCGCGCTCGACGAGCTGACCCATGCCATGCCGGGCATCGTGCGTGCACTGGTGGCGGCGGGAGCGGCAGTGGTGGAAGTCACCACGGAAGACGCACCCCTCGAAGACGTCTACTTCACGCTGGTCGAGGGCAGCGAGCCTGCCGAATCCGAGGCGCGATGATGGTGCCAGCACGCGTGACGGCCCTGGTCGGCAAAGAACTCGCCGAACTGGCGCGCAACAAGTCGGCGCTGCTGCCGGTGCTGGCGGTGGCACTGGTGTCGATGGTCCTGCCCTTCTTCATCGGACTTGCCGTACCTCGCATCACGGGCGACCGGCTCTCGTCGGACGCCGACCTGGTGCAGGCCCTGGCCAAAGCCGGCGAGGAACTGCCGGGCGCGCTGGGCCTGCCGGATGAATCCGCCGTGCAGGCATTCGTCTTCCACCGCTTCCTCACCCTGCTGCTGCTGGTGCCGGTCACCGGGGCCATCACGTTTGCGGGGCACAGTCTGGTCGGGGAGAAGCTCGGGAGGTCGCTGGAGCCACTGCTGGCGACGCCGATCACGACCTTCGAGCTGCTGATCGGTAAAGTCATCGGCGCGCTGATCCCGTCGCTGGCCGTGATGGTCTTCACGTTTGCCATCTACCTCACCGGGATCGGCTTGCTGGCCGAGCCCGGAGTGCTGGGAGTGATGATCACGCCGCGAACGCTGCTGCTGGTCTTCGGCCTGGGCCCGTTGGCTTCGCTGGTCGCCCTGCAGGTTGGCGTGCTGGTGTCGGCCCGGGTGAACGACCCTCGCACGGCGCAGCAGTTCGGGGCGCTGCTGATCCTGCCGCTCACCGGCCTCTTCATGGCCCAGATGACCGGTATCTTCGTCCTGACGACGGGGATGATGCTGCTCCTGCTGGCCGGTCTGGCCGTCCTGTGGGGACTGCTGCTGGCGCTCGGAGTGAAGCTGTTCGACCGGGAGACGATCCTGACGCGCTGGCGGTAGCTACGCGATTGCGCCGATGTCTCGTCCGCAGATTCATGCAGGACGCTCAGTATTGATTTCACAGAATATTCATCCGCAGATTACACAGATTGCGCAGATTCCTTTTGGGGGCGACACGGTCGTTGACGCGAGTCGTTCTTCGGCGTGCTCGCGCTCGTGATCGCCGCGGTCGGGCTCTACGGGCTCACGGCGTACGCAGCGGATCTTGCCCGACTCCTACGACGCCCAAGAGACACGTGACCTTCAACTTGGGCGGGGGCACGAGATGGGCGAAACACGTTCAGATCGAGCCCCAAGAATCTGCGTCATCTGCGTCATCTGCGGATGAACGTTCCGCGTAATCCAAGCCAATCAGCGTCAACGCGGCTCGGCCGCGCGCGGGACGGGCATCCGCGCAATCTCTTCAAGTCCCCCGAGGTACTCGCGCGTCTGCGCCAGCGTCGAGGCCACGTGATTCGCCCCGGCTTCGCGCAGCGCCTGCGTGCTCTCGTCCGCCAGGGTCGGCGGTGCCCAACGGCCAACCAGGATTCGCAGCTCGGGAGATGCGGCGCGAAGCCGCTTGACCAGGTACCGGGTCTTCGAGGACGGGCTCGGTGGCAAGTCGGCGAGGCACACCACCGACACCCCGCGCCCCTGCACGAGGGCCACAAGCTCGGTGGCCAGCATGCGCGTCGTGGTGATTTCAACGCTGATCGGCAAATCGTCGAGCAGGTGGGCGAGCATCGCGAGTGCGAGCTCGTCGGCGACGCCATTGCTTGCGTAGCCGAGCACGCGCAGCGGTTCGCGCGGTTCGGAGTCCTGTGAAATGGCCTCCTCAGGTGGCAACTGTGGCTGCATTCGCCGGATCGAATCCGCTGCGTCTGACAGCAGCTCCCGGGTCGTCTCAATCACGACCAGCTCTTCATCCTGTGACAACCGCTCCTCGAGGCGATCGCGCTCGGCATAGTTCAACGCCGGCAGCAGAAGGACGTCGTACACCGATCGAGGAGATTCGGTCCTGATGAACTGGTCGATGAGGTCGGCAGCCTCGCCCTGATCGCGGGCGAGCAGGCGCTGATAGTAGCCATGCTCCGGCGCGAGCGCGGGCGCGTCGGCCATGAGAATCCCCACGAACTCCAGGCCCGGAACATGCTTGCCCAGCACCACCAGACAGACGGTCAGCGGTGTGGCCATGAGCAACCCCAGCGGCCCCCACAGCCATGTCCAGAACGCGACCGACATCAGCAGGGCAACTTGTGACACGCCAGCGGCCCCTGCATAGAGCACGGTTTCGAGAACGAGATTGGTGAAGAGCTCCAGCACGACAAACAACGCCATCACCTCGAGCGGGCCGGTCCACCCTTCGAGAGCCGCAAGGCTGACGACAATCGGCGCGCCTGCACCGAGCACGGGGCCGACGTACGGGATGAACCTGAGAGCCCCACCCAGGGCAGCCCACAGCAACGGGTAAGGCACGGCGAGAACGTAGAGCCCCAGACCGACGGCGACGCCGTACACCAGGTTGACAAGCGACTGCATCAGGAGCTGCCGGCTGACGCGGGTCCCGGCCTCGTCAAACGCTTTCGTGGTGGCGGCCAACTGGCCGTGGCCGATCAGGCCAATGAGGCGGTCGCGCAGATCCCGGCGCTCGAGAAGCATGAAGATGACCGTCACGAGCACGAGCCCGGCCGTTCCCAACGGTCCGACGATCGGGCCGAGCCACGCGAAGCCCGCATACCGACTGTTTTGGTCCGACGTGACGACGACGGTTCGCGACGAGGTGCGCTTGGGCGCCTCCGGCGTTCCCAGGTCGGTCTTGATGTCTTCGATCGTTTCCTGCAGCTTCTCGACCGTACCGCCCTTGCCGGCACCCCGCACATCCTCGATCTTGGTTCGCAGGTTGCGGCGGTAGGCTGGCAGATCCTCGGCGAGATTCTCCATCTGGCGCACCACGACCCATCCTGCGAGGCCCAACACCGTGAATACCAGCGTGACCACGATGAGCACGGCCGAGACGCGGCCGACCCAACGCTCGAGTGCGGTCACCGGCGGCGTCAAGACGAATGTCAGGAGGATCGCGAGTGCGAAGGGCACGAAGATGGCGTGAGCCCAGTACAGGACCACCACCACCAGCACGCACCCCGCAAACGTCACCCAGGGCTTCAGGATCTTGGCCGTGTCATCCATCGTCTTTTTT
>JAENWD010000106.1 GCA_016650245.1 Vicinamibacteria bacterium | reverse complement strand
GGGGATGCCCGTGATCGTCGACGGCACGCTGGGCGATCTCATCATCGAACCCTCGGCCGCCGTCGCCGAGGCGCTTGGCGGCCGCGCCAACCGGCCGCAGGCCCCGGCAGCGTCGATCTCGCCACGGGGACCGGCGGTCACGCGCGACGGCACGCGGATCCGGCTCGACGCCAACATCGACCGTGTCGAGGACATCGCGGTCGCGCGGCGCGAGCATGCGGACGGGATCGGCTTGTTCCGCTCGGAGTTGCTCCTCAACGGCGACGGCCTGCCGGGCCTCACCGGTCCGGAGAGCGAGCGCGCCCAGGCCGAGATCTACCGGCGCGCGATCCTCGCGATGGCGCCGAGGCCGGTGACCATCCGCACGTTCGATCTCGACGAGGCGCAGGCCACCAGCGGCCGTGCGCCGGTGGATGCCTGGCCGGAGCTGGACCGCCACCGCGTGCTGGGCCTTCGCGGCGTGCGGCTTGGCATCAGCCAGCCGCTCCTGCTCGACACGCAGCTGCGCGCCATCCTGCGGGCGGCCACGGACGGTGGCGCCGTGCGCATCCTGGTGCCGTTTGTGACGGCGCCGTTCGAGATGGAGTACGTCGCCGCGCGGCTCGAACTGGCGCGGCGCGCGCTGGCGACCGAGGGCCTGCAGCCGCCGCGTGTCGCGCTGGGCGCGATGCTCGAGGTGCCGGCCGCCGCATTGGCCGCCGACCATCTGGCCGAAGTGTCAGACTTCCTGGCCGTGGGGACCAACGACCTCGTGCAGTATCTGCTGGCCGCCGACCGCACGGACCAACGTCTGGCCTCGCTCGTCAGCGGCGTGCACCCAGCCCTGCTACGGCTGTTGCGACTGGTGCCGCGTCTGGCCGCGCGCCACGCGGTGCCGGTCTCGGTCTGCGGCGAGCTGGCCAGCCAGCCGACAATGCTGGCGTTGTTGATGGGACTGGGCGTGCGCGAGTTCAGCATGACCCCGACGGCGCTGGGCATGGCCCGGCGCGTCGTCGAATCAAGCGATCTCGCCGTCCTGCGGCGCGTGGCGCGACGCGCGGCGCGCACCGGCTTGCTGGCGGACATCGAGCATCACGTCGAACACGCTCTGGCGCAGCCGGCCACGCCGTCAGCGCCGGTGGCCAAACCGTAGGAGACCATCCGTGTCAGAGATTCCACGCATCGACAAACCCTGGGGCTACGAGCTGCACTGGGCGAAGACCGACCGGTACGTCGGCAAGATCATCCACATCGACAAGGGGCACGCCCTCAGCCTTCAGTACCACAACACGAAGGACGAGACGATCATGTTGCTGTCGGGCAAGCTCCTGTTCGAGATTCAGGAGCACGGCCAGCTCGTGAAACACGAGGTCGCGCCGGGGCGGCCCTTCCATGTCACGCCGGGTACCGTGCACCGCATGACGGCGATCGAAGACTGTGACGTCGTCGAGGTCTCGACGCCCGAGCTCGATGACGTGGTGCGTTTGGAGGACCGGTATGGGAGAGAGGACAGGAAATAGCCGTCAGCCTTCAGCCTTCCGGGATTCCGCGCAATCTCCGAAGGCTGAAGGCCGACAGCCTGAAGGCTGAAGGCGGACGGCCGAAGGCCGCCTAGAACGGGATATCGTCCTCTGACAGCTCCGGCGCCACGTCAGACGGCTCGCCGTGTGGCATCTCGCTGCGCGTGCCACCGCCGCTGCGCTGGCCGCCGCCTCCGCTGCCGCTGCTCAGGAGCACGACGCGATCGCCGCGCACTTCCGTCGTGTAGCGCTTGTTGCCGTCCTTGTCGTCCCACTGACGGGTCTGCAGGCGGCCTTCGACGTAGATCTGTTTGCCCTTCTGCAGGTATTGGTTCAGCGTCTCGGCCTGCTTCCCCCACAGAATGACCCGGTGCCACTCGGTCTTTTCCTGCCGCTGGCCTTCCTTGTCATTCCAGGTCTCGGTGGTCGCCATGTTCAACGTCGCCACGGCGGCGCCGCCCGGAGTGTAGCGAAGCTCGGCGTCACGCCCGAGGTTGCCGACCAGAATCACCTTGTTCACACTGCCCATGATCGTCCTGGATCCTTTCGCGCCCGCGTCCTCCGCGGGCGGTGACGGCGATCGTCACGCTTAGCGCTGTCGCCGGTTGAGGCCGTCGAGCCTCTGCTTGGAGAGCCGCACCGCGTCGTTTGACTCCGGAAACGTCTTCACCGCGAACTCGTACGCCGTGCGCGCCCTGTCCGGCTGGGCGAGTCGCTCGTAGGTGATCCCCACTTTGTACCACGCCTCGGGCAGGATGTCGCTTTGCGGGTAATCGCGGATCATGCGCTCGTAGGCGGCCACCGCCTCGCGAAACTTCGAGTCGCCGCTGTGCGACTCGCCGACGTAGTACTGCGCGTCGTCGGCCAGATCGGACTTCGGATAGGTCTTCAGATACGTCTCGAAGCCCTGCACGGCCAGCGACCACTGTCCCGCCGTGTAGTCGGCGTAGGCCGTGTCGTACAAGCGCTTGGGCGTGGTCCCCGTGCCCGCCGGCGCAGCCGGCACCGGGGCGCCGGCCGATGGCGTCGTGCCGCCAGGCGTCGGCGGGGCGCTGGGATCGACCGGAGTCGCCGGCACAGTCGACGCGGAGACGGCCTGCGGAATGATCTCGCGCAGGCCGTCGACGTCCTGCGACAGCGACGTGAGCCGAACGTTGGTCTCGTCGAGCTTCTCGCGTAGTACGCGCAAGTCGCCGGCGACCGCGTCAGTGAGGAGCTTCTGATCGGCAAAGCCCTTGCGGGTGGCCGCGTTGGACTCGTCGATCTTCGCGCCGACGGTCTTGAGCGCTTCGGCCAGCGTCACCAACGCCAGTTGCAGGCGCTGGTTCTGCTCCTGCAGCATGCGGATGTCGGCCAGGATCTGCTCGTGCTCGCGGTTGGCCGCACCGGCCGGCGCGGTGGCCGCCAACAGGGCAAACGCCACAAGCGACAACGTGATACGTCGCATAGTCGTGTGTTCTCCGCTAGGGTCGTGCGCTACTTGGCGGTCACGACGAAGTGCGCGCGCCGGTTCTTCCCCCACGCCGACTCGGTGTGGGCGGGATCGAACGGAAACTCTTTGCCGTAGCTGACCGTCTTGATGCGCTCAGCGGCGATGCCAAGTGAGACCAGGTAGTTGCGCGCTGCCACGGCGCGGCGCTCGCCAAGCGCCAGGTTGTACTCGGCCGTCCCACGTTCGTCGCAGTGGCCCTCGACGGTGACCTGCCACGACCCGTATTTCTTGAGTACGTCGGCGTTGGCCTGCAGTACCTGCTGGCCGGCTGCGTCGACCTCGGCCTGGTCCAGCCCGTAAAACAGCGGCCTGAGCGGCGAGTCGCGATTGATGTCGTCGAGCGACTTGCTGCCGATGGCATCGTCGGTCACGGGCACCGGCGGCACCGGCGCTGGCTCGGAGACCGGCTCGGGAGGTGCCGGAGGACGCGTGGAATCGGAGGTCATCGGTGGCGGGGGCGGCATCGGCCGGG
>JAENWD010000105.1 GCA_016650245.1 Vicinamibacteria bacterium | reverse complement strand
GTCGTGGGAGGTCTGGCGGTTGTGACCTTCGTGATGACCGGCGGCACCACGCTGCGCGCGGCAGACCTGCCGCTGGTGCGGGTGCGAACCATCGATCGGGGCCTGATTCTGCTTGGGCTGGGCCTGAGCGGTCTCTTTCTCCTGTCGCGCCGCGCGCGAGCCTGGTGCCTCTGGGGCACGGATCTGCGCGGATGCGCGCTGCTGCTGCTCGGCCTGGCCGTCGTGCTGTCATGGGGGCCCGAGCCACGCGCCAGCGGCCAGCCGCTACAGTTCGGGGGTCCCTACCTCTGGCTCTACAAGTACATGCCGGGTGTCGACGGGCTGCGGGTGCCCGCGCGGCTGGCCATGGTGGCGTACGTCTTCCTCTCGGTGCTCGGCGGCTACGGCCTGGCCGTGGTGGACCGGCTGCGACATGGCCAGCGATGGATGGCGCTGCTGGGCGCGCTGTTCCTCGTCGAGGCCACCGGTGTTCCCATCACGATCGCAAAGAATTGGACGGACCCCGGTGTGGCGATGCCACCGGCACAGGTCTATCCAGCAGCCCAGGCCCCGGACGTCTACAGGCGGCTCGCCACGATGCCGTCGGGCACCGTGGTCGCCGAGCTGCCCTTCGGCTTTCCGAGCTGGGAACTCCGGTACGTGTTCTACTCGTCAGTCCATCTGCATCGGCTTGTGAACGGCTACAGTGGCGGGTTTCCCGAGGATTACGTCGCACGGTCCGCGGCGCTGATGTTTCCGCTCGAGCAGCCCGAGCGGGCATGGCAGGCGTTGCAGTCCTCCGGGGCCTCCCACGTCGTCGTCCACCGGGCCGCCTATCCTGACAGGCGGGACGAACCGGTGATGGAGTGGCTGCGGCGTCAAGGCGGCCGGGTGGTCGCCACCTTCGGGACCGACGAACTCGTCATACTCCCGCGATAGAGTGATAGGCATGAGCACCAGCACGCCGCGGATCGACCCGCTGAGTTTCCTGACCGACGAGCTCGACAGCCTCAAAGTCCAGGGCTTGTACCGCTCGTTGCGCGTGCTCGACGGCGCGCAGGAGGCGCACACGACGGTCGACGGCCGGTCGGTCGTCAACCTGTCGTCGAACAACTATCTGGGACTCACCACTCATCCGACGCTGAAGACCCGCGCCATGGAGGCGCTCGAGCGCTTCGGCGTCGGCACCGGCTCGGTCCGCACGATTGCGGGCACCATGGCCATGCACGTCGAGCTCGAACGCCGGCTGGCCGAGTTCAAGCACACCGAGGCCGTCGTAGTGTTTCAGAGCGGTTTCACCGCCAACGCCGGCACGGTGTCGGCCATCCTGACCAAAGACGACGTCGTCGTGTCCGATGCGCTGAACCACGCGAGCATCATCGACGGGTGCCGGTTGTCGCGCGCCGCGATCAAGGTGTTCCCGCACAAGGATGTCGACGCCGCACGCGCCATCCTTCGCGATCTGCCGGCCGGCCAGCGCACGCTGCTCATCACCGACGGCGTCTTCAGCATGGACGGCGACCTTGGACCGCTGCCGGCGTTGTGCGACGCCGCCGAGGAGTTCGGCGCGATCATGATGGTCGACGACGCGCACGCCAGCGGCGTGTTCGGCCGAAACGGCCGGGGCACGGTCGATCACTTCGGGATGCACGGCCGCGTGGACATCCAGGTCGGCACGTTGTCGAAGGCCATCGGCGCGCTCGGCGGCTATGTCGCCGGCACGCGAGACTTCATCGAGTTCCTGCAACACCGGGCACGGCCGTTCCTGTTTTCTACCTCGCATCCGCCGTCGGTGACGGCCACGTGCCTGGCGGCCATCGACCTGCTGCTCGACGAGCCGCAGATCATCGACCGCCTGTGGGAGAACACACGCTTCTTCAAGGCCGGTCTGTCCGCACTCGGGTTCGACACCGGCATGAGTGAAAGCCCCATCACGCCGGTCATCGTGGGCGACGGCGCGCTGACGATGGCGTTGTCGGATGGGCTGTTCGAGGAGGGCGTCTTCGCGCAGGGGATCGCGTTTCCGACCGTGGCGCGCGACAAGGCACGCGTGCGCACGATCGTCACGGCGACGCACACGCGTGACGATCTGCAGTTTGCGCTTGACGCCTTCAAGAAGGTCGGCCACCAACTGGGCATCGTCTGAACGCGATGGCCAAGACCAAGACCAAACGCGCGGCCCCGAAGGGTCCGCCGGCGCCTCTCCGGGAGGTCTGGGACTTCTTCGAGACCTATACCCGCGATCTGCGCGCCGACGATCTGCAGCGCCTCTTCACGCGGGACACTCCCGAGGCCTGGCACTTCTTCGCGCGCGCCATCAAGGCCGAAGAGCTCTCGCACCTGCCGTGGCACCTTCGAACGCTGGAGTACGCCCGTCGCGCGTTTCTCGCGTTCACGATGCGCCTGTCGCCGGCGCGCCGCGCCATCTACGGCATCGCCGTTGGCATGGCGCTCGTCGGGCTGATCCAGTTGTTTTCCGGCATCGGGTGGATCCGCCTGCCACTGATTCCGTTCGTGATCAGCCTGCCACTGCCGGTGCTTGACTCGCCGGCGGGCACGATGTGGCTCGCCAGCGGCTTCCTGGTGCTGAACCTGCTGATCCTTCTGGAGGTCGCCGACCGGCTCACGCTCAAGAAGGACCTCGAAGTGGCCCGCGAGATCCAGCAGGCCATGTTGCCGAGCGAGATCTACACCGCGACGGGCATCGAAGCCTTCGGCGTCACGCGGCCGGCCAACACCGTCGGCGGCGATCTGTACGATCTGATCCGGCGGCCCGATGGCCGCATCGTGTTTGCCCTCGGCGATGTCGCCGGGAAAGGCAGCCCTGCGGCGCTCCTGATGGCTCTGGCCGTTGCCATGCTCCGCGTGCTCGTCGATGAAGGACTTGAACCGGCCGACCTGGCCGCGCGGCTCAACATTCAGGTCAGCCGCCATGCGCCGGGGTCGCGGTTCATCACGATGGTCCTGGGCTTATACGACCCGGCGACCGGTCAGATCACGTACGTGAACGCGGGCCAGAACCCGCCGCTGCTCCGCCGCGCCTCG
>JAENWD010000104.1 GCA_016650245.1 Vicinamibacteria bacterium | reverse complement strand
CTGCTTCGGCGCGACGAAGAAGGTGACCGGCTTGAGCGTGGCTTCATCGGCCGCGCCCGCCGCCGCAAGCACTTTCACATGTCCCGCGTCGAACGCGTCGAGCACTTCGGCCCAGGTGGCCGGCGCCGGCGGGAACCCGCCGCCCAGGACCGGCTCGTTGCGCAAGGCCTTGCGCATCAGCACCTCTTCGACGACGAAGGTCCAGCCCAGCTGGTGCGCGCTGTTCGAGCGCTCGTGCGGCTTGAACTGGAACTTGTCGGCCGGAAAAGCACGGAGCTGCTTGCGCGTGTTGGCGTGCTCGCGCGTGTAGAGGACGACGAAGTCGTGGAGGGTCATGGGCGAATCATAATTCAGTATGCCTCCTTCCACCCGATCGCTGCGCGAACGCGTGGGCGCGTTGCGGAATGTGCCGCCGTTTCTGGCGCTGGTCTGGCAGACGTCTCCGGCGCTCACCGTGGCCAACCTGGGGTTGCGGGTGGTCCGCGCCCTGCTGCCGGTCGTCACGTTGTATGTCGGCAAGCTGATCATCGACGAGGTGATCCGGCTGGCTCGCCTGTCGAGCACGCCCGATGGGCCGTGGGCCTGGTATCAGGCCGGGCTGCTCGACACGCTCATCGGGCTGCTCGCGCTCGAGTTGGGGCTGGCCGTGGTGTCCGACATCCTCGGCCGCGCCGTGGCGCTTGTCGACTCGCTGCTGTCGGAACGCTTCACCAACGTCATCAGCGTGCGCCTGATGGAGCACGCCGCGACGCTGGACCTCGAGGACTTCGAGGACAGCGAGCTGCAGGACCGCCTCGAACGCGCGCGACGCCAGGCCAGCGGACGCCTTCCGCTGCTCGGACAGTTGTTCGGTCAAGCCCAGGACATCATCACCATCGTCAGCTTCGCCGTCGGGCTCGTGGCGTACGCGCCGGGACTGATCGGGCTGCTGCTGGTGGCGCTCGTGCCGGCGTTTCTAGGCGAGCTGCATTTCAACGCGCGCACGTACTCGCTCGACTACGGGCGCACCCCAGAGCGACGCGAGCTGGACTACGTCCGGCAAACCGGCGCCAGCGTCGAGACCGCCAAGGAAGTGAAGATCTTCGGCCTCAATGCGTTCCTCATCGAACGCTACAAGACGCTGGCCGACGGGTTCTACCGCGCCAACCGCGCGCTGGCGCGGCGGCGGGCGCTGTGGGGCGCGCTGCTCACGACGATCGGCACGATGGGCTACTACCTCGCCTACGGCCTCATCAGTTGGCGCACGGTGCGCGGCGACTTCACCATCGGCGACCTCACGTTTCTGGCCGGCTCGTTCCGTCGCCTGCGCACGCTGCTCGAAAGCCTGCTCTCCGGCTTCTCGCAAGTGGCCGGTCAGGCACTGTATCTGGACGATTTGTTCTCGTTCTTCGACGTGCAGGCCGAGATCGTCTCGGCGCCAAACGCTCGCCCGTTTCCCACGACGATTCACACGGGCCTGGTCTTCGAAGACGTCGGCTTCATCTATCCGGGAGCAGAGCGCTGGGCCGTGCGCCACCTGTCCTTTGCGTTGAAAGCCGGCGAGGTGTTGGCGCTGGTCGGTGAAAACGGCGCCGGCAAGACGACGCTGGTGAAGTTGCTCGCGCGGCTGTACGACCCCGACGAGGGACGCATCCTGCTCGACGGGCACGACCTGAAGGACTATGACCTCGATGACCTGCGGCGGAACATCGGGGTGATCTTCCAGGACTTCGTGCGGTATCACCTTACGGCCGCCGACAACATCGCCGTCGGGCGCATCGACGCCCGCGACGACCGCGCCCGCATCGTCCTTGCCGCCAGGCGCAGCCTGGCCGACGAGGTGATCGAGCAGCTGCCGCAGAAGTACGACCAGGTGATCGGCAAGCGTTTCCGCACCGGTGTGGAGCTGTCGGGCGGCGAGTGGCAGAAAGTCGCGATCGCGCGCGCCTACATGCGCGACGCGCAGCTGCTGATCCTCGACGAGCCGACCTCCGCGCTCGACGCGCGATCGGAGTTCGAGGTGTTCCAGCGCTTCAAAGAGCTGAGCGCCGGCAAGACCGCCGTGCTCATCTCGCACCGCTTCTCGACGGTGCGGATGGCGGATCGCATCCTCGTGCTGGGCGGCGGCCAGATCGAAGCCGCCGGCACGCACGACGAGCTGATGGCACAGCAGGGACGCTACGCGGAGCTGTTTGAGCTCCAGGCGGCGGGGTATAGGTGAATTGCGGATTGCAGATTGACGATTGCCGATTATTGCCGATTAAGAAATCGCGCGGATTCTGCAGCGCGCCGCCAGGCCGCGGGCATGGCCTTGGCTCCCCGAGCCGTAGGGTGCGACTGCAGGCCAGCCAGATGCCTACGCGTCTGCCAGTCTCAGGCGAAATTCTCTGCGGAGCAAGAGCAGACTGGCAGTCATCTGAAACACGGTCGCGCCGACCGACAGGTACCAGATCCATCGTAGCTCGAACCCGGCCCATCGCGAGACGATGACGGCCGGAATCGCGACCAGCAGGATGCGCATGAACGACGTGGCGAGCGCCGGCAGCGTGTTG
>JAENWD010000103.1 GCA_016650245.1 Vicinamibacteria bacterium | reverse complement strand
GGCGCAGGAATCTGAAGGCCGAGGCAGTGTGTAGATTTCGAATGTAACTTCGACACGAGTGTAAGACCGCGAACAGTCCTGATCGCGCGGCACCGCGAGGGGCGCTCGATTTCTCAGTCTTCGGACGCGGCACGCCTCTTGCTAATCACGGGCGCGTCAGTGGTCCGATATTACGGCAAGGGCGCCGTGATTGTGCTGGGGAGCCGGGCCGCCGGCAGAAGGGCATCGCGTGTTTCACGCGGTGCCCTTTTCTTTTTGCCGTAAGACTTCTGCTCCAGGCGGGGCGACCCCTCCGTGCACATCGATCTCAACGCCGACGTCGGCGAGGCCACCACACCGCTTGAAGAACTGGTCGAGCTGGCGTTGCTCGATCTCGTCTCGTCGGTCAACGTCGCGTGCGGCGTTCACGCGGGCGACCGCGGAGCGATGCGTCGGGTGGTGTCGGTCGCGGTGGCGCACGGGCTCAACATCGGGGCGCATCCGGGCTACGCCGATCCGGCGCATCGTGGACGACGGGCCCTCTTCCTGCCGCCCACTGACGTCCGTCAGCTCGTGCGCGAGCAGGTGATGGCGCTTGCCGCACTCGCCGTCGAACAAGGCGCTGGTCTCACGCACGTCAAGCCGCACGGCGCGCTCTACAACCAGGCGGTGGCCGATCGCACGCTGGCGCACGCCATCGCGCTCGGCGTGCGCGACGTCGATCCGACCCTGCGCCTGGTGGGGCTGTGCGGATCGCAATTGCTCGAGGCCGGCATGGCCGTCGGTCTGCCGGTGTGGGGCGAGGCCTTCGTCGATCGCGCCTACCTGCCCGACGGATCGCTGGTGCCGCGCGACCAGGTGGGCGCGGTCCACACCGACCAGGCACTGGCCGTGACGCAGGCACTCACGCTGCTGCTCACTGGCTTCGTGCGTGCCTGCGACGGGGTGACACGCGTGCCGGCGCGGCCCGACACGCTCTGCATCCACGCCGACACGCCCGGTGCAGTGGCACTGGCCCGGAGGTTACGCGCCGCGCTGACCGGGAAGGGCATCGGCGTCGGAACGTCTCACTCGTAATTCGTCACACGTCATTCGCAGCTGACCACATGTTCTGGACCGAGGCGACCCCGCCCGCCCGTCGTGCCCTGCTGGCTGCCTCCGCCGGTTGGATGCTCGACGCGATGGACGTGTTGCTCTACGCGTTTGTCCTCGACCATGTGCGTGCGGAGTTTGGCATCGACGACCGCACAAGCGGTCTGCTGCTGGCCTTGCCGCTGGCGGCCTCGGCAGTGGGCGGCGTGCTCTTTGGCTGGGTCGCCGATCGACTCGGCCGCACGCGTGCGCTGATGGCGTCCATCCTGGTCTACTCGGTCGCCACCGCGGCCTGCGGCCTGGTCAGCTCCGTCTGGCAACTGGCGGCGGCGCGCCTGCTGGTCGGCCTGGGGATGGGCGGCGAGTGGGCCACTGGCGCGGCCCTGGTGGCCGAGACGTGGCCCGCCGCGCACCGCGGCAAGGCGCTGGGCCTGATGCAAAGCGCGTGGGCCGTGGGCTACGCCGCAGCGGCCGCGCTCAATGCCGTCGTGCTCCCGGCGTTTGGCTGGCGCGCGGTATTTCTGGCGGGACTGCTTCCCGCGATGGTCACGCTGTGGATTCGCCGCTCGGTCGAGGAGTCGCCGCTGTGGCTCGCCGGCCCTCGTCACGTCGAACCGGCCGCGCTGGCCGAGGTGCTCACCGGAGGCGGCGCCCGGCTCACGTGGACGATCACGGCGATGAACGCGGCGACGATGTTTGCGTGGTGGGGTCTGTTCTCGTGGATCCCGTCGTTTCTCGCGCGGCCACTCGATCAAGGCGGCGCCGGGTTGTCGCTGGTGCGCTCGTCGACGTGGATCGTGCTGATGCAGGTCGGGATGTGGCTCGGCTACGTCAGCTTCGGCTTCATCGCCGACCGCGTGGGGCGCAAGCGCACCTACGTGACGTACCTGATTACGGCGGCCGTACTCGTCCCCATCTACGCGACCTCGCGTCATCCGGCGCTGCTGCTGGCGCTCGGGCCCATCGTCGCGTTCTTCGGGACGGGGTACTTCAGCGGGTTTGGCGCGGTCACCGCCGAGATCTTCCCCACACGCATCCGCGCAACTGCGCAGGGTCTGACCTACAACCTCGGACGAGGCATCAGCGCTGCGGCGCCGTTCACCGTGGGCGCGCTGGCGACGGTGTATGGCCTCGGCGCGGCACTGCTCGTGACCAGCCTCGCGTTTCTCGTGGCAGCCTCGCTCTGGGTGTGGATCCCTGAAACGCGTGGGCGCACGCTCTTATAGGGGCGTGGGGGCGTGGGGGCGTGGGGGCTGTCCCCACACCCCTAAGATCGCTTCCCGCGCCCGCGCTGATACAGGAATGACACGGCCAGCAGCACAAGGCCCACGCCGATGAAGCCGAGAATGCGGTAGATCCCGCCAAGCGACGACAGGTCCACCAGAAACACCTTCAGCACGGTCAACCCGAACAGCGCCATCGCCAGGTACCGCAACGGCGCGAAATCGCGAACACGACCGACGCCGATGAAGACCGACGCCAGCGCCGTCCAGATGGCCGACAACGCCAGGCTCGATGCGAATCGCGCGTCAGCCGACTGATTGCCCTCGAGCGACCAGTACGCGTCGTTGTGCGCTGAGCAGGCGACGACCACCAGGACGCTCGCCACGACCACCGCCAGCGTCGTGCCCGAAAGCGCCCGGTCCGCCTCGGCTTTCTCGATTCGACGCACGTACCACGCCAGCGCATAGAGCAGCGCGGCCAGCACGAGTCCCATGGCGAAGGCCTCGTGCGCAACGGGATGAAATACCGCCGGCGTGTCTGGCAGCGACAGCGCGAGGTACCGGACGACGGCCGCGGCGATCAGCCCGGCGCCGCCGAGACGGAACCCGCGCTCGCCAAACGCCAGCCCGATGGCCACCACCAGCGCGCCTTCGACCCCAAGCGCCACGGTCAGCCACGGTCCGTCCAACTGCACCGCCAGCGCCACCGTGACGGCGCCAAGCGCGACCGCGAAAGCATGGAGCCCCGCGCGCCGGTCCTGGCGCCACAGCCGCCACGCCAGCGCGCCATGCCCGGCCGCGACACCCAGACACAGGGTCGGCGCGCTGGCCAGCCAGACGTCCTCAACCGATGCGTACAGCGACGCGATCAGGGCGTAGCCGTTGAGGTGCTGCAACAGGTTGTCGGCGCGGCCCAACACTCGCTGCTGCCGCAACACCCGATCGAGCTGCGCCAGCGCGTGCAGCGCGAACACGGCAATCGCTGACACGATGTTGGCCGTCAACCACCGCGTCGTCTGGTGCGAGTCGATCAACTCCATCAGCGGCAGCACGACCGCGATCCACGCCGCCCAGCGCCACGCGGTCGAATCGGCCCGCACCGCCAGGCCCACCGAGACCATCGTCACGGCAATCAGGTAGACCCAGACCGCCACGCCGTGCGGTTCCAGGATGCCGAGCGAGACCACGTGGTAGAGCAGCGGGCCAGTGGCCAGCACGATCGACGAGATGTGGCGCCAGCCGTGTCGCACAAGCTGAGCGCGCAGGATCAGCAGGAACAGGACGCAGAAGAGCGTCAGGAAGAGCTCGGTGCGCACCCACGCGGCTGGCGTCGAGTGCTCGATCATCCAGGCGCCGATCGTGAAGATCGTAAAGGTGAAACTCAGCGCGTTCAGGCCGGGCCAGTCCTGTCGATTGGCAAGGTACAGCGTGCCGACGACCAGCAGCGCGTCGTAGGTGAACAGCGTGACCTGCGCGTCTCCACCCCCGCCGACGAGAAACGGCGTCGCAAACCCGCCGCCGACGGCCATCAACGCCAGACCCAGGGCGCGCTGGCGGTCGGCCAGCGCCGCGGCGCCCGTCGTCACAATCACGAGCAGCGCAAACGTCGTCGTGCGGCCGATCAGGTCGTAGAAGCTGAACGCAGCGTAAATCGCCAGGAACAGAACGGCCAGGCCGCCGCCGGTGACGATCTGGCCATAGGCGCTGTAGCCGCGCTGGTTGAATCGCTGGCCCACGACGATCAGTCCCGCGCCCGCCACTGCGCCAAGGGCCACGCGCATCGACTCGGTGATCCACTCGTTGTCGAAGGCGTACTTCAAGAAGAAAGCGACGCCCAGCACCAGCACAATCGCGCCCACCCACAGCATCACGCGCCCGCCGATCGCCTCTTCAAGCGAGGACGACTCGTCTTCGATCGCCGTCGCTGCGGCGACTGGCTGACCAGGGACGACCGGCTCCGGGATCGGCGGCGGCTCGGCGACCGGCGGCGCGACAACCGGCGGCGCGGGAGCCGGAGGCGGCACCCACGATTCCGGCTGCGGCCTGACGACGGCAGCCTCTGGTGCGTAGAGGGGGGCGGCCGCTTCCAGGGCCACCAGTCGCGTCTGCACGTCGGCCAGTTCGCGTCTCAGGCGCGACACCCGCATCCACGACACGACCGGCAGGATCAGCCAGAGCCCTACGGCCAGCAACACGCTGCCAAGGCCAATCAGGACCAGGACGATTTCGTCTGCCTTGTTCATGACGGACCGGAGTGTAGCACCCGCCCATCGACGTATACTGCCGCTCGTGCGCGCCCTGCGCCTGACGATTGCGGCTCTTGCCGCCCTGCTGTCCTCCGCGTGCCTGGTCGTCTCGCTGCAGCCGGTGTACGAGCCCGAGACCATCGCGTTCGATCCGGCGCTGCTCGGCACCTGGATCGCCGGCGACGACGACATGTCGCTGTCGTTTGAACGAGCCGAGTGGCACTCCTACCACGTGACGCTTGAGGAGCGCGACGACCGCACGCGCCTGTCGGCGCGGCTCACACGTGTCGGCGAGCAGTTGTATCTGGACCTGTCGCCGCTGGACGGCGCCGACGTCGCGCCGCTGCTGTTGCCGGTGCATGGCTTCTATCGCCTCGAACTT
>JAENWD010000102.1 GCA_016650245.1 Vicinamibacteria bacterium | reverse complement strand
GGCGCGCCATCGACCGCGCTGGAGCATAGAGGTGCGCGCCATTCTCACGTATCACTCGATCGACGACTCGGGCTCACCCATCTCGATTCCTGCCTCGGTGTTCGCCGATCACGCGGCATGGCTGCGGTCGGGCCGCGTGCGCGTGACATCAATTCCCGAGCTGCTGGCGCTGCCTCCCGAGGCCGATGCTGTCGCGGTCACCTTTGACGACGGCTTCTGCAACTTCGCGGTCGAGGCCGCGCCGCTGCTGCAGGGGTTACCCGGGACGCTCTTCGTGGTGACGGATCACGTGGGGCGATCGAATGAGTGGGGCGGCCGCCCGGCACGCGGCATCCCGACATTGCCGCTGCTGGACTGGCCGGCGCTGGCCCGCCTGGCAGAGTCCGGGGTCACTCTCGGGGCGCACTCGCGCACACACCCGGACCTGGCGACCCTCTCACCGGCCGCGATCGAAGACGAGCTCGCTGGCTGCGCTGCGCATCTGCAGAGAGAGACCGGTGTCGCTCCCGAGCTGTTCGCGTACCCGTACGGCAGTCTGTCACCAACAGCCGTTGCGGCGGTGGCGGCGAGATTCCGCTGGGCGTGCACCACAGCGCTGCGAGGGCTGAGCGGACACGAGCCAATGGCGGAGCTACCGCGGATCGACATGTACTACTTCCGCCAGCCTGGACGGCTCCAGTCGTGGGGCACCGCCAGATTTCATGCGTATCTGGCAGCCCGCCGCTTCCTGCGAGGCCTTCGCCGGTGAGCGCCCCCCTGATCTTCACGCCCGAGTACTACGAGCGGATGCGGCGGCTCGAAGGCGCGAGCTGGTGGAATGCGGGGATGCGCGACATCGCCGCCATGCTGCTCGACGACGTGTCGTTGCCGCCGGTGGGCACCGTGCTCGACGTGGGCTGCGGCTCCGGCCAGACGATGACGTGGTTTGAAGCAATCAGGCCGGGCTGGCGGGCCTTCGGCCTTGACGTGGCTGCAGACGGGCTGCGTGCCGCGCACGGCGCAGGAGCCCGCGTGTGCCGCGCGTCGGCGCTGGCACTCCCCTTCGCACGCCACTCGGTCAATCTTGTGATCACGCTCGACGTGCTCCAGCACCTGCCGCTCGACGGCGGCGACCTGCAGGCCCTGCGGGAGATCCACCGCGTGCTCACACCAGGCGGTTACTTGTTCGTGCGCACCAACGCTCAGGCTTTTCCCGCGACCGTGGATGACCCCGCGTACAACTTCCGCAAGTACACGGCTGATGCGGTTCGCGATCGGCTCACGGCGTCGGGCTTCGCCGTCGAGCGGCTGAGCCGCGTCAACGCGTTGCTTGGACTGGCCGAGATTCTGCGGGAGCTGCGCGCCCGCCAGAAAGGTCCTGGCTATCACGGGCTGCTGGCCGAGCCGCGCGCCGAAGCGGGCTGGATGTACCATCTCAAACGACAGTGTCTTGATTGGGAAGGCACGCTGGTGCGCCGTGGAGTGCGGCTCCCGCTTGGCAGAAGCATTGTCGCACTTTGCAGAGCATGACGCACAAGCTCCGCCTCTCAGTCGTCATCGGCGTGCACAACGCGGAGACCGTCATCGCCGAGTGTCTGGCGGCACTTGAGCGGCAGGATGGTCGGGCACACGCAGAGATCATCGTGGCCGACAGCTCGACGGACGGCACACCGGAGATTGTTCGCCGGCAGTTCCCGGATGTGCGCCTCCTTCACAGCGACGCCCCTCTGGCGCTGCCGCAGCTACGCGGCAGGGGCATCGCGGCCGCGCAAGGCGAGATCATCGCGGTCATCGACGCGTACTCGATCGTCGACGAGGGCTGGATTCTGGAGACGTTGAAAGCCCACGACACACATCCGCACGTCGTCATCGGTGGGTCGGTGGACCTTCACGAGGCATGCCGGCGGTCTGTCGCCGCGTGGGCGATTTACATCAATGAGTACGGCATGTTCATGCCGCCGGTGCCACACGGCGAGACCTGGATCCTGCCTGGCAGCAACATCGCGTACAAGCGGCGGGCGCTGTTTGACGCGCAGGACCAGCCGCGGTTTGGCGACTTTTGGAAGACCTTCGCCAACTGGGACCTGGAATCCGCGGGCCAACCGCTGCTGCTGGTGCCGGGCATGGGCGTACGGCTTCGCAAGCCGATTTCGTTTCTGGATTTCTTGCGAACCAGGGTCGACCACGGGCGGTGCTTCGGCGGCATGCGGGTGGCGTCGCGTCCGCTGGGCGAGCGCGTCGTGCGGGCCGCAAGCTGCCTGCTGGTGCCATTCGTGCTGCAGTATCGGTGGAGCCGGGCGTACCTGCCGAAGCGGCGCCGCCTGGGCGTGTTCCTTCTCACGTTGCCGCTGCAGTTGCTGTTGTTCGGGACATGGGCGATCGGGGAATGCGTGGGATATCTGCGTGGACCCGGGCCTGCCTGTCGCCGGCTGTTCTACTGATGTCGGGCCACCTCACGGTACCTGCGCTCTCAGTGGTCGTCGTCTCGTTCAACCGGGTGCCGCAGTTGGAGCGCTGCCTGCGGTCGCTGGCCGCTCAGCTCGCTCCTCCGAACACGGAGGTCATCGTCGTCCGCAAGTGTGGGCACGAGGATGCCGACAACATGGCCACCGTGCAGGCCGCCTTTCCCGAGGCACGGTGGGTGAACGCAACGGATGGGACCATCCCGCGCATGCGCAGCCGAGGTGTCGCCGCCAGCCGGGGCGAGGTCGTCGCGCTGATCGAGGACGACTGCGTCGTCGATGCACAGTTTGGGTCGGCGCTGCTACGCGCCCACGCGAGCCCTCACGTGGCGGTGGGAGGCGCTGTCGAACCGGGGTCCTATCGAACGGGTGTGGACTGGGCAGTCTACTTCTGCGATTACGCGCGGTTCATGTTGCCGTTTCCCGCGGGGGACGCCAGCGTACTGCCCGGCAACAACGTGTCGTACAAGCGCGCCGTCGTCGAGGAGCTACTGTCACTCGGCGGCGCCGACGGCCTTCAGGAGGCGTTCGTCCACGCAGCGTGGAGCCAATCCGGGCGCCTGATGAAGGCCGACCCGCAGGTCGTCGTTCGCAACGAGCACTCCTGGACCCTGGCCGCCGTGTCGAGCGTCCCGTTCCACCATGGGCGCGCCTTCGCAGGCCAGCGAGGCCAGAACTGGCCCCTGCCACGACGGCTTGCATTTGCAGCCGCGGCGGTTGGCTTGCCCGCGCTGCACGCGGGGCGCATACTCATTCGCGTGGTGACGCGGCGGCGACGAATGGGTCAACTGGCGCGCGCGCTGCCCTGGGTCGCGCTCTTCGGGCTCAGCTGGTCTGCGGGAGAATGTGTCGGATACGCGCTCGGACCGGGCACGAGCTTGCAGCGCTGGCGATGACAGGCCGGTTGGCGACGCGATGCTGAATCTCGACACCGGTTCCGAGACGCCACCCACCACCGATCCCCGGGCGGTCGAGGCGCTGGTCGCATATGCGTTTGCGCCGGTGCACAAAGCCGCACTGGGCGTGGCCTTCGGGCTGACGGCCGGTGTCCTGACGGCGCTGGTCACGCTGGCGCATGTGCTGTTGGAGCACGGAGGGGGGCTGCCCCTGGGGCTGCTCGGACAGTTTTTCTACGGCTATGAGGTGTCGGTACCGGGCGCGGCCATCGGATTCTTCTGGGCGTTTGTGACCGGCTTTGTCGCGGGGTGGTTTCTCGCGTTCCTCAAGAACCTGTGCACCGCACTGTGGGTGTTCCTGGTTCGTACGAAGGCAGATCTCACGCAGCCCTTCCTCGATCATCTTTAGGCGATCGCCGTAGTCCCACGATGTCGCGTTGCCTCCAAGGAACACGTGCCCTATCATCAGTTCTGACCCGCGCCTATGAGACCTGACGACGCCGCCAATCCGGAGATGGATGCGCACGAGCTCCAGCAGGTCAGGAAAGCCTTGCTGCGGATGAACGAACAGGGCTGGGGTATCGCGATTGGACTGCTCCTGGGGATCAGCCTGTTGGTGGCCACTGTCACCTTGGTGCTCAAAGGCGGCCAGGTCGTGGGGCCTCATCTGGGTTTGCTGTCCGTGTATTTTCCTGGTTACAGCGTGACGTTTGTCGGAAGCCTGGTGGGGTTCGTGTACGCGTTCGTGCTGGGCTACGGCATCGGGCGGACCGTAAGCGTGGTCTACAACCGCCTGGTTGCGTTGTACGACTAACCCGTCTCACGTTTTCTTGCAGTCTCTCGCCGCCCCAACATTCCCCCCATGCGTGTCGCTCTGGTCGGACTCGGAAACGCCGGTCACACCCTGCACCTTCCCGCACTCGCCGGCATTTCGTCAGCCGCGGTGGTGGGCGCCTGCGATCTCGACCCTGCACGACGGGAGCGTGCGGCACAACGCTGGCGCGTGCCTGTGTTCGACGACTTCGGCACGATGCTGAGCGCGAGCCGACCCGACGTGGTGATCGTCGGGACGCCCCTTGACACGCATGCGGACTACTGCGTGCGCGCCTTCCAGGCCGGTGCCCACGTCATCTGCGAGAAGCCGTTTGTGCCGACGCTCGCCGAGGCGGACCGGGTGCTCGCGGCGGCTACCGCCGCGGGCCGCTCGATTGCGTTCAATCACGAGTTTCGGGAAATGCCCATTTTCAAGGCGATCAGGAGCGAAGTGGAGCGTATCGGGCGCGACGAGCTGGTGTTCGCGCAGGTCTGGCAAATCATGGATTTGCCGCCGTGGGCCGAGCCGGGGTGGCGAGGAGCCGGGGTGCCGCGGACAGCTCCTGCAGCGCACCCTTCATGAGGCAGGCGTCCACCTGGTGGACTTCCTCATCGCCGTGTTCGGCGAGAAGCCCGTCGCGGTGCAGGCTGCGATCTCGACGGGCGGGCTTCGGGAGGAGCGCACCGACGCCGTGGCGCTGGTGACGCTGCAGTTTTCGAGAGGGCGGCTCGCCCAAATCGTGCGGAACAGGCTCTGCAAAGGCGAGACGCAGTACTTCGAGGTGCGCGCCGATACGGTGAAGGGCTCCCTTCGCGCGTCCTTCGGGGGACGGGCCCGCCTGTCTGCCGGGCTGTTCCGCAGCACGCGGCCACACCTGCGGTTCGAGTACGGCATCGCGGGCACCGCGTGGCGGGAGGAAGGCACCCGGCGCATCGTGCTCGCCCGCAACGGGCGGGACCCGGGCATGCTGGCGACACGGGAGATCATCGAGCGATCGCTCGCCGCGTTTCGCGATGGCACGCGTCCTCCAGTTGATGGCTCCGAGGCGCGGCGGGTGCTCGAAGTGATTGCCGCTTGCTACCAATCGGCCGCGACAGGTCAACGAGTACTGCTCGATGGCTCCGAGGATGTCAGTCTCAGTGCGATACTTCTGTGAATGACCGTGCGAAGGCTCCGACGAGCCTTCATTTCGTCTCGTGGTATTCCTGCTCGGTGTTCACGTTCCAGATGTTGGACTGGTCCGTGATCCCGGCTGCGATGTTGTCGACCGCGACCATCGCCGTCAACATGGAGTGATCCTGGTTGTTGTACTTGTGCATCCCGTTCCTCCCGACCAGGAAGAGGTTCTGGAACTGCTGCAGGTAGCAGCGCACCTCGTCGAACCGATCGTAGGTGCCGAAATAGGCGGGATACGTCTTGGGCACTCGGATAACCGTGGCATCAAGCACCGCTGTTTTGTCGACGATGCCAATGCGATCCAGCTCGTCCACGCCCAGAGCGATCATCTCCTCGTCCGAGATCGACCAGATGGCGTCGGTGTCGTAACAGAAATACTCAAGGCCGAGCCAGACGGTGCCCGGCTCCGCAACCATGTAAGGACTCCAGTTGTTGAAGACCTGGAGACGTCCGACCTGCACGTCCGGCTCCTGGATGTAGACCCAGTTGTCCTTGATCAGCTTCGAGCCGTTCTCGGTGTGCTCATGAATCTTCATGTTCTTGACGAGCAGCCCCACCGTGATGAAGTCGCGATATACGAGTCCCTCGCTGACGGCTCTCACGGCCTCTGGAACGGGCCCCGATAGCCCGCGAACCAGCTCTTTCACCGGCATGGTCGAAAACACAAAGTCGGACTCGAACCGGCGCTGCTCGCCAGTGCCCGCGTGGGCGGCCGTGACTGCGGCTATGCCGCCCTGTTCGGTTTCGAGCCCCCTGACCTCCATGTCGGTCAGAATCTCACCGCCCATCTCCCTGACCTGGCGGGCGACCTCGTCCCACATCTGCCCTGGGCCAAACTTCGGGTACAGGAAGCGCTCGATGAGCGAGGTCTCCGTCTGCTTCTGGCCAACGTCGGGCGCCTTGCGCTGCGCCGCTCGGAGGGCATGCCTGAGCGTGGCCGCGATCGACAGCCCCTTCACGCGCTGGGCGCCCCAGTCCGCGCTGATGCGCTTGCACGACTCCCCCCAGACCTTCTCCGTGTAGGACTTGAAGAAGGTGAGATACAGCTCGCGCCCAAACCGGTTGATGAAGAACTCTTCGAGGTTGCGCTCGGGCTTGATGGGGAACACGGAGTTCCACAAGTAACTCAACCCGATGCGCGTCGTCCGAAATGGCCCGAGTTTCCGCAGCGTGTCCAGGCTGAGACGGATCGGGTAGTCGAAAAACGTACGCAGGAAGTAAATGCGCGATTTGCGCGGCCGCACCAGCATCACACGGTCGTTGTCGGGCGAGGCCGTCTGGCTCGACGACGTAGACACGGTGCGCCGCTTCGATTGATAGCTGATGATCTGGTCGCCGCTGCCGTCCTCAATCGGAAGGATCGAGAGCCACCAGTCCATGACGCGATCGGACTTGGAAAAGAAACGGTGGCCCCCGATGTCGATCCGATTGCCTTTGTAGTTGACGGTACGTGAGAGGCCGCCCATGTCGGTGCTCTTCTCGAGCACGACCGGGTGGACGTCGGTTTTCTTGAGTAACTCATAGGCCGCCGTGAGGCCTGCCGGGCCGGCGCCGATGATCACTGCCGTGCGTTTCGTCATCGCTCACTACGCCCAGAGGCGCACGCCACTCGCCGCTCGAATGCCTTCAGGCTCCGCGCAGGCTACAGCCCCGGCCGCCCGTGTGGTTGATATCCTTGCACAGACGGTGTGAATTGGTGCTTAACGTGAAGTGCGACGGGCGGGTGTGGTTTGGATCGGACGACCCCGACGACTAAACCGGGAAAGGCGCAAGGCAGGCCTGAAGGCCTGCGCTACTGCGTGGGCGGCTCATTTCCTTGGTGACATCGTGGGCGGCGCAGCCGCCCACGATTGCCACGCGGCTTCCGCCTGCTCTGCGTTGAGCCCGCCGGTCACGATGTGGATGCGGTGCTTGAAGGTCACACTCTTGTTGGGCTCGATGGCGAAGTTCAACACGTCCTTGCCGCCACTGAGCTCCTTCTGCCCGAGCGGGTTGGCCGCAAACAGCCCGTAGCCGCGCGCGTGCCAGTAGGTCGGATACCCAGGGTTGCCGGGCGCGTCGAAGATCGCGATCGACACCGGCTCGTCGCCGATCTTGCCCGACAGCGTCGTCCACTTGCCGCGCGTGCCCCACGCGGCCCCGCCACGCTTGCCTTCGCTCGTCAAGTACTCGCCGTTGACGCCCGTGTTGTCGAGCGAGGCCACCGTCGTCGGACGACCCGCGGCATCGGTGAAGACCTCAGGCTTGGTGGACGGCTCTTCGAGTGCGCGCGTCACGCGCAGGCCGAGGACGCCTTCCTTGTTGTCCGTCAGGTCGACGCGCGCGGCGCCCGCAGTGAGCGTCGTGATGCGGTCGATGGTGCGCGTCGTGGCGGAGCCGCCAAACACGTACTTCGTGTGCTCGTTGAGGATCACCGAGCCGTCGGGCATCACCCAGAGGGAGTTGACCTCGAGCACCCCTTCGCTGGGACCCCCTTTGGCGACCGCGATCGCCTTGTGAACGATCGTGCCCATCTTCGGACGCTGTTCTGCGGGGATCGCGTCCGAGTTGTTCCAGAAGTCGATGCCGTTGACGGCGCCGTAGTTGAACCACAGGCCGACGTGATGTGGGTGGTCGACGCGCTCACCGGGTCGCGGGTCCAGCGGGAACCCGCGCGTGACCAGCGTTCCCTTCGCGGTGCGGATCGGATAGAGCACCGGCTTCTTCAGCGACGTCGGCCAGACGTAGGAGGTGAACGGCTGCCCGTCGACTGTGACGTCCACGCGACGCTCGGCTTCCTTCACCGTCACCTGCACGCCCTTACCATCGGCCGCCACCAGGAGCTTCGGCGGCGCAAGAATAGCGACGCCACCCAATACCGCCAGCATCATCCTGGCGGCCCGCAGTCCGTAGCCCGAAACCCGTAGCCAGTAGCCCGTAGTCCGTAGTCCGTAGTCCGTAGTCCTTGTCGTCATCGTTCTTCTCACCACGAATGCATCGTCCCATCCAGCGTCCGGTTCATCGGCAGATACGCGCGCTCGTACGGATACGTTGCTGCCAGCGCCTCGTTGATGTCCACACCCAGCCCGGGCGTGTCCCCGGGGTACATCGTCCCGTCCTGGAACACGTAGGCATGCGGGAAGACGGCGTCGGTCTCTGGCGTGTGCCGCATGTATTCCTGTATCCCGAAGTTGTGCACGCTGATGTCGAAATGCAGCGCCGCCGCCATGCACACCGGGCTCAGGTCGGTGGCGCCGTGGCTGCCGGTGCGCACGTGATAGAGCTCGGCGAGGGAGGCGATCCGGCGCAGGTGCGAGATGCCGCCCGCATGGACCACCGTCGTCCGGATGTAGTCGATCAACTGCTCCTGGATGAGCTGATAGCAATCGTGGATGGTGTTGAAGATCTCGCCCACGGCCAGCGGCGTCGTCGTGTGCTGGCGAATCAGACGAAAGCTCTCCTGCGCCTCGGCCGGCACCGCGTCTTCGAGCCAGAACAGGTGATACGGCTCGAGCGACTTACCCAAACGCGCCGCTTCGATCGGCGTGCAGCGATGATGCGCGTCGTGCAGCAGGTGCAGGTCGTCGCCGAACTCCTGGCGCAGGCGCTTGAACAGCGTCGGCGTGAAGTTCAGGTACCTCTCCGTGCTCCACAGGCTCTCGCTGGGCAGCCCTTTCTCGGCAGGCTCGTAGTACAGGTCGCCTTTGCTGACGCCGTAAGTGCTGGCAAGACCGGGGATACCGCTCTGCGCGCGGATGGCCTTGTAGCCCATGGCCTGATACGTCGCGACGGCCGCGACGGTGTCTTCGAGATCCCGCCCGCTGGCGTGGCCGTAGACCAGCACGCTGTCTCGCGACCGGCCGCCGATCAGGTTGTAGACCGGCGTGTCGAGCGCCTTGCCCTTGATGTCCCACAGCGCCGTGTCGACCGCCGCAATCGCCGACATCGTCACGGGCCCACGCCGCCAGTACACGCCCTTGTAAAGGTACTGCCAGATATCTTCGATGCGCCGCGCGTCGCGGCCGATGAGACACGGGATGACGTGGTCCGTCAGATAGCTGGCCACGGCAAGCTCGCGGCCGTTGAGCGTGGCATCGCCCAGGCCATGGATGCCGTCTTCGGTCACGACCTTCAGCGTGACGAAGTTGCGGCCAGGGCAGCTGACGATGACGCGCGCGTCGACGATCTTCACATCCCTACCCGTCCAGCTCTACCGGCCGAATGACCGGCACCAGCAGGTGGATGATGCCCAGCGCCGCCAGGTAGGCAAAGCCCGCCATGATGAACACCGGCAGGTAGTCGCTGTGGTTCCATTCCAGGATGTAGCCGGTGATCTTGGTGAACAACATCCCCCCCACCGCACCGGCCATGCCGCCGAACCCGACCACCGACCCCACGGCGCGCCGGGGAAACATGTCGGACGAGAATGTGAAGAGGTTCGCGGACCAGCCCTGGTGCGCGGCGGCGGCCACGCTGACCAGACCGACAGCTACCCAGAGGCTGTCCACGTACGGCGCAAACATCACGGGCACGACCAGCAGCGCGCAGACGAGCATCGCCGTCTTGCGCGCCGCGTTCACCGACCATCCACGCTTGATCAGCGCCGACGACAGCCAGCCGCCGCCGATGCTGCCGACGTCCGCCACAAGGTAGATCACGATCAGCGGCGCGCCGACGCCGCTGAGCGAGAGGCCATGCTTCTTCTGGAGGAAGTCGGCCAGCCAGAACAGGTACAGCCACCAGATCGGATCGGTCATGAACTTGCCGATCGCAAACGCCCACGCCTCCCGGTGCGGAAAGAGCTTCGCCCAGGGCACAGGTGTCGTGGACTCTGCCGGGTCGCTGTTGATGTGGGCCAGCTCGGCCGGCGTCACGCGGGGATGCCGTTCCGGCGTGTCGTACATCAGCCACCAGGCGATGAGCCAGAGAAATCCGAGCGCGCCGGTGATCACAAACGCCCAGTACCACCCGTAGCGCACCGTGATCCACGGGACAACCAGCGGCGTCACGATGGCGCCGACGTTGGTGCCGGAGTTGAAGATCCCGGTCGCCAGCGCACGCTCCCGCTTCGGGAACCACTCGGCGACGCTCTTGATGGCCGCAGGGAAGTTGCCGCCCTCACCGAGCCCCAGCGCAAAGCGCGCCGCCATGAAACCGGCCACCGACGGGGTCGTGACGAACCCCACGGTCGCCAGCAGGCTGGCGGCCGCCGGACCAAACGCGGTGGCCTCTGCGCACGCAACCGCCGCCAGGCTCCACACGATGAGCGCGATGGCATAACCGGCCTTGGTCCCGACCTTGTCCATCAGGCGGCCAGCCAGCATCAGGCCAATCGCATACGCGCTCTGGAACGCGAAGACGATGTTGCTGTAGTCGATCTCGTTCCAGCCGAACTGGCCCTGGAGGGTGGTCTTGAGAATCCCGACGACCCCGCGGTCAACGTAGTTGATTGTCGTCGCGAAAAACAGCAACGCGCAGATCACCCAGCGGTAGTGCCCGGTCCTGGCAGGAGGAGTCATGATTACTGGTTCACGCCGCTTGCGAGGAATCCGCCGTCGACGACCAGCACCTCGCCGGTGACGAAGCTTGCGGCCTCTGACGCCAGGAACACCGCCGCGCCCGCCAGTTCCTCCAGCTTGCCGAAGCGCTTCATCGGCGTGCGCAGCAGGAACTCGCGCCCGCGGCCGGTGCCGTCCAGCAGGCTCTGATTGAGCGGCGTGCGGAACACGCCAGGCGCAATCGCGTTCACGCACACGCCGTGCGGCGCCCACTCCACCGCCAGCGACTTGGTCAGCGAGGCGACACCGGCCTTGCTGGCGGCGTAGGCAGCCACCTCGAACAGCGCGACGAAGCTGCTGAGCGACGCGATGTTGATGACGCGGCCGTAGCGGCGGTCCACCATGTGCCGGCCGAAGACCTGCGCCGCGCGCAACGTGCCGGTGAGGTTGGTCTCGATAATCGCGTTCCAGTCGGCTTCGTCCAGGTCGAGCGTCGGCACGCGCTTGGTGCGGCCGGCGCAGTTGACCATGATGTCGACCTTGCCAAACGCCTCGACCGAGGCGGCCAGCAGGGTCTCGAGCGACCCGCGGTCGTTGACATCCGACCTCACCCGCAGCGACCGGCGTCCGATCGCTTCAATATCAGCGGCCGCTTCATCCACCAGGTCGGCACGACGCGAGGTGGGCACGACATCGGCGCCGGCCAGGGCCAGCGCGCGCGCCAGCACGCGCCCGATTCCCGACGTGCCGCCAATGACCACTGCCGCTCGGCCGGTCAGATCGAGGGGTGCGTAAGGCATGCGAGGCTGTGATTCAGATGCCGGCGCGCTGGCTCAGCGCGCCGGGGGGGAGGGAGGAGACACCAGCAGGCGCGGCGTGCGCCGCGGCCGGTGCGAGGCCAGGTCGAGCCCCAGCGGGGCGGACGGCGGCGTGAAGCGGCGTTCGCCGCCGGCGCCTTCAAGGGCCTGCGCCTGCTGCGCCAAAGACAAGTGCTCGCTCATCGCGGCCCGCGCGCGCTTGGCGTCGTGCGCCCGGATGGCGTGGTAGATGTTGCGATGCGCCTGCGCGGACTGCTTGAGGTCGCGTCCGTTGCCGGCCGTCTTCTTCCGCTGCTCGTAGAACAGCGCCGACACCATCTCGACCAGCGACGCCAGGATGGGATTGCCCGAGGCCGCGGCCACCGCGCGGTGGAACCGGATGTCGTGAATCAGAAACGCCTGCGCGTCGTCGAGGCTGGCAAACATCCCCGTCACTTCTTCGGCGATGGTCGCGATCTGATCGTCGGTGGCCCGCTCGGCCGACAAGCCAGCCACACCGACCTCCAGCGCACGGCGCGCCTCGAACATCTCGTCGCGCGTGAAGCCGTGGAGCGCCGCCAGGAAGCTGAGGGGCTCGCTGCCAAGTGTGGGCGGACCATCGGTGATGAAGGTGCCCGCTCCGTGACGCGTCTGCAAGACGCCGATGGCGGCCAGCGATCGCAGGCCGGCTCGCACGCTCGGACGGCTCACGCCTAACTGAACCGCCAGCTCGCGCTCGGGCAACAAGCGATCGCCGGGACGCAGTTCTCCCCGTTCGATCAGCGATCGCACGTGCGAGACGACGATCTCTGCGGTGACCCCTTCCGTTGGTTTCATGACTGGCTTTCCAATCGCACTAGAGGTCAAACCAATACGTCTTTGCACTCCGACGACGCGTCACATTCCTATCACTGCTGCTCGGGGCTGTCAAGCACGGCTTCCCACGCCAATTTGCGGTTGGAACACGTTTCACGGAGTAAACGGCCCATGAGCCAGGTGGTCGTGGTCCGTAGCCAAATGGTTGGATTGTTCAATGGTCTGACCATCCGATTTTTTGATTCGCCCGCCTTCGACGCGCCTGGACCGATAGTCGCCCGCGGTACGTGGCTTGCCACTCAGGGTCCCTCGTCGCCGCGGCACAAGGAGTTGGCGCACGTCGTACGCAGGAGTTGCGACATGAGGAACGAGTGGGCGTTGGAGAAATTACCACCCTCGGATGTCACCGCGCTGGTCGCGGCGCGGGGGTGGATCTGGACGCGCGTGGGTGGCGTCTCGCACGGCGATGTCCGGCGCGTGCGGGTAGCGCCGTGCGCGCCAGGCGCGCCCGATCTGGACACGTTGCTCGAGCCGTTCGACCGTCTCCGTGAGTGTGAAGGGCCCGTCCGCGCCCGCAAGAAGTCGACCTCATGGCTGCAGGCCTGGGTGGCCGCATGGCCGTCGATTGCCTGGCCGGCGCTGCCAGTGGCGGCCCCCATCGACCTTCCCGTCGCGCTGCTGCCGCACCAACTGTCGCCGGCGCTCGCGGTCGTGCGCGGAGCGACGTCGCGCCTGTTGCTGGCTGATGCGGTCGGCCAGGGGAAGACGATCGAGGCAGGCCTGCTCCTCCGCGAGCTGGCTGCGCGCGGCGCCGCTGATCGCGTCCTCATCCTCACGCCCCTCACGCTGCGCGATCAGTGGCGCGCCGAGCTCGGCTCGCGCTGTCACCTCGAGGCCGACGTGATCGACCGCGCCGCCCTGCGCGCGCGCGATCGCCAGGCGCCATCGGGCATCAGCCCATTCCAGGCGCCGGGCATCTTCCTGCTGTCGATGGATCTGGCCAAACAGCCAGACGTGCTCGCGCGGCTGGTGCACGTGTGCTGGGACGTGCTGGTGATCGACGAAGCGCACGGCGTCAGCGGCGACTCGGCACGTGCCGGCGCCGCCTCGGCCCTGGGCGCGCGGGCTCGGCTGGTCCTGCTGCTCACGGCGACCCCACACGCGGGAGACACCGAGACTTTTGCACGGCTGTGCGCGATCGGCCGCCTCGACGACGAGCCGCCCCCGATGTGCTTCCGCCACCGCCCCGGGAGAAACGCTGGCAGCGGGCCAACAAAGGCCTGTGACATCTCCCCAAGACGATCGGCCGAAGAGCGCGCATGCACCTCGGCACTGGGCCGCTACGTGCGGCGACTGGACCAGACCGAAATGCCAGCGTCGCGGCTCATCGCGCTGGTCCTTCGCAAGCGCGCGCTGTCGAGTCCGGCGGCCCTGGCCGCCAGCCTGCGACACCGGATGGCCTGGCTCGACCGGCACGACATGCCCACCGGGCAACCGGGCCTGCCCTTTGACGACGAGGAGGCCGAACGCAGCGACCAGGAGCAGCCTGCGGTGCTGCGGGACCGTGGTCTGGCCGACGTGCGCGCCGAGGCCGCGCTGCTGGCAGCGGCGCACGAGGCGGCTGAATGCGCGACCGCCTGCTGGAGCAAATTGCGAGCGCTGCGGCGCCTGCTGCGCCGCACCCACGAGCGCGTGCTCGTGTTTACCGAATATCGCGACACGCTGATGGCGCTGTCGGCCGCACTGTCAGCCGAGACCTCCGTCGCCACACTCCACGGTGGTTCGAGTCGTGTCGCGCGCGCATCGGCGCTCGCGGAGTTTGCCGGCGGTCAGGCTCGTGTGTTGATCGCCACCGACGTCGCTGCCGAAGGGCTGAACCTGCAGCAGGCCTGCCGCCTCGTCGTGCACGTGGAGCTGCCGTGGTCGCCCACGCGTCTCGAGCAACGCAGCGGCCGCGTCGACCGCCTTGGGCAGCGCCGGCGCGTCCACGTGTGGCGGCTGCTGGGCGATCCCCTGCACGAGTCGCGGATCATCGGAGCGCTGTCGGCGCGCCTCGCGCGCATGCGGGCAGCTGGCATCGACGTCGGGACCATGGGCGTGCCTTCGGCGACAGTCACAAACGAGCCGGTCAACTCAATCGACCACGGCATCGTGCATCCCTGTGGCGACGACCGTGCGGAGCAGATCGCCGAGGACGCGGCGCGGCTGCGCCGTCTGGTGACCGCCTGCAACCGCGCTCGCAGGCCACAGGCGAGGCTGGCATCGACCTCGGCCCTGGCCTGGCGACGTGTCCGTCCCTGCCCCGGCGGCCTGCCCCGTGGCGCGACCATCGTCTGCCTCATGCCGGGGTCGACGCGAGGATCGCGTCCGGTGCTGCTGCCGATTCACGTCAGGTTGTCGAGCCGCCCGCCCGGCCCGCCGTCGCGATGGCTGCCGGATCTGGCACGCGCGGCGGTGGCCGCCGCAGTGGGAACCACCCCATCCAACGCGCTCACCGACGCCCTTCGTGCGCGAGAGCGTTGCTTGCTCGCCCGCGCGCAGTCAGAACACGTGCGCGCCGCTGGCCGCTGGCAGGGGTCGCTTTTCGAACGCCGGACCGCACGCATCGTCGAAGCGGCGCGTGCCGATGCATCCAAGCGGATCCGCGAGCACCAACAGCGGCTGGCCGAACTCGGAGATGGCGCCGCCGCACCAGGGGCGGTCGCGGTGCTGGCCTTGCTGGTGGACTGACGTGACGACCGCACTGTCCGGGCCATTGCTGTCGGCGGAGTACCTCCGCCAGGCGGACGGAGACACCGACGTGGCGCTGGGGAGGTCGCTGTCCGGCGCGTTCCGCGCGCTGCGCGCGCCGGTTGGCGGCACGCTCGGACCGGCGAGCCATCCGGCACACGTGTTCGCAGTCGCTGTGCGCCCGTTGATCCGGTGGCTCGGTTGGCCGTCTCCGACGGCAGAATCGACACTGATCGGTCACGCCCTGCTCTTCTCGCTCGTGGCATCGCGCGCCGACCCCGTCGGCCTCGCCGTCGTGCCGCATGGGCGCGCTCATGCCGAGTCACGCCGGGCAACGTCTGCCGCTCTGACACTTGGCAATCGGTGGGTGCTCGTCACCGACGGCCTGTTGCTTCGCCTGGTGGATGGCCTGCGAGGGGAAAGCCGCGGGTTCGTCGATTTCGATCTCGACGAGTGCGCGCGTGACGCGCAGTCGCTCGCCTGGCTGAGGCGTCTTGTCGGCCCGCCGGCGTTTGTTCCCGGTGGAGATACCTACCTGCCACGGCGGCTCGACGGCTCTGATGCGTACGGCCGGCGGGTGTGCCGCGCGTTGCGTGAAGGTGTCGGCGACGCGCTTGGCACGTTCACCGCTGCCGTCGCCGAGGCGCCGGGCCGCCGAAGGGACCTGCAGGCGTGCTACGCCGACGCGCTCACCGCCGTCTATCGCACGTTGTTTCTCCTGTTCGCCGAAGCGCGGCAACTGGTGCCGATGTGGCACCCCGTCTATCGCCGCGGTTACAGCATCGACGCCCTTCGCACCAGGCTTGCAGAGTCACGGCCACCACGGGGCACGTGGGCGGCGCTTCAAGCGATCGCGCGGCTGGCCCACGCCGGGGCCGAGGCCGGTGACCTGCACGTCACGCCGTTCAACGGACGTCTCTTCGCGCCTGCGCGCGCGCCGCTGCTGGACCACCTGGCGCTCGACGATGGGCGGGTCGCCAGGGCGCTCGATGCACTGTGCTTCACGCGCGGGACCACCGACAGGGGGCGGCAGCGCATCGCGTACGGGGAGCTTGGAGTGGAGGAGCTTGGCTCGGTGTACGAGAGCCTGCTCGACCTCGAACCGGTCGCGGGGGCGACTCGCGCATCGCCACGTCAGGCGCCAGCGGCCCCCGCCATCCACCTGCGCCCATCCGCCAGCGCCGCGCGCAAGACCACCGGCACGTTCTACACGCCGCGCGCGATTGCCGACGGGCTCGTGCGCGACACGCTGGCCCCGTTGGTGGCCGGACGGTCTCCCGAGGAGATTCTGTCACTACGTGTATTGGACCCGGCCATGGGCAGCGGCGCGTTCCTGGTCTCGGTCGGTCGATGCCTTGCCGCCGAATGGGAGCGGGCTCTCATCGAACGAGGCGACGCCATCGACGGCGACCTGTCGGACGCCGATCGCGCGGCGACGCGTAGACTGATCGCGTCTCGATGCCTGTTCGGGGTGGACCGCAATCCGATGGCGGTCCAACTGGCGCAGCTGTCGGTGTGGCTGGCAACTCTTGCCGCGGATCGGCCACTGTCGTTTCTCGATCATCACCTGGTGGCCGGCAATAGCCTCGTGGGTGCCTCGCCACTCGACGTGCTTGCCCGACCTCCAGCCAAAGGTCGGCGGCCTGCGCCGCTGCCGCTGGACTCGCTGTTCGAGTGGTCTGGGGCCCTCGTGTCGGTGCGCGCGCGCCGACACGACATCGAGACGACCGAGGACGACTCCGCCGAGATCGTCCAGGGTAAGGAGGCAACGCTTGCTCGCGTGATGCACGACCACGGCCTGGCCAGCTGGCAGGCCGCCTGCGACTTGTGGTGCGTCGGGTGGATGCCCGGAGGGCCGGACCGACACCTCTATCACGCGCTGCTCGACCGCTGCCTAGGCCGATCGGCGGTCACCACCCGCGCGCTCGACGCCGCCCGTGAACGGCTTTGGTCGCAAGCCCGCGCAATCGGATGCTTCCACTGGCCGCTGGAGTTTCCGGAGGTGTTCCTCGACAGCGAGGGGCGGCCCCGACCAGACGGTGGCTTCGACGCCGTCGTCGGCAACCCGCCGTGGGAGATGCTGCGGGCCGATGGCCGGCGCGATGCCGCTGCCGCCGACGAGGCCGCCTCGCTGGTGCGCTTCGCGCGCGATTCGGGTGTCTATGCCTGGCAGGGCCGTGGCCACGCCAACCAGTTTCAGTTGTTCGTGGAGCGCGCGCTCCACGTGACGCGACCCGGCGGGCGCATCGGGCTCATCGTGCCGGCGAGCCTGCTGACCGACGAGGGCAGTGAGGCGCTGCGCCGGGGTCTGATCGGCGCAAACCAGCTCGACACCGTGACGGTGTTCGACAACCGGCGGGCGCTGTTTCCCATCCACCGAAGCGTGCGATTTGCGACGTTCACGGCGGGCCGCAACGGACGCACGACGGCGATCCGCTGCCGCTTCGGCGTCACCGATCCCGGCGCCATCCACGCAACCCCGCAGGTCACGCTGACGCCTCGGCTGGTGGAGCAACTGTCAGGTCCGGGTCTGGCGATCCCGGATCTACCGACCCCGCGCGATCTGCGCCTGGTCGAGGCGCTCAGCTTCGCGCACCCAGCGCTGACGGATGCGACCGGCTGGCACATCACCTTCGGCCGCGAGCTCAACGCCACCGACGACCGTGACTGCCTGCACAGCAGCGCGGCCCGGCCTGGCGACCTGCCCGTTATCGAGGGCCGCCATCTCTCGCCGTTTCGCGTCGACGTGTCGGCCGCACGCCGGCATGCCGATGCCTCGACGGCCCGCTCCCGTCTCAGGGGACGCGCCGCCGTGGATCGTCCCCGGCTGGCCTATCGCGACATCGCCAGCGCGACCAACCGTACGACGCTCATCGCGGCCATCGTGCCGGCTCACACGGTGACGGTGCACACGGTGTTCTGTCTGCAGACGCGCCTGGAGCTCGACGCACAGCGCGTGCTGTGTGCGCTGCTCAACAGCTACGTCGCCAACTATCTGGTCAGGCGGCGCGTGGCCACTCACGTTACGGTGGGGATCATCAGTCGGCTCCCGGTGCCGCTGGTCACGCGGAGGTCGCCGTGGTTCGACGAGCTCTCTGTGGCAGCCGCGACACTCGAGGGCGGAGACGACGCCACGGCGGCGGCAGTCGTGCAGGCCGCCTCCGCCGAGGCCTACGGACTGTCCGAAGACGACCTCGTGCACGTGCTCGGGACGTTTCCGCTGGTCCCCGCTGACCAACGCGCCGCGGTGATCGATGTCTTCGTCAGCCGAATGCGGCAACGAAGCTGCCGATGAGGAGCACGAGCACGATGCCTGTGTAGAGCACGAACCACCAGTCGCGCTCACCCAGATACCCGACGACCGACACCGCGACGCGGGCGACCGGCGTGAGCAACAGGACCAGCAGGCCGACGGTGAGCAGCGCGTGGGCGAGGTGCGAGCCCGGAAGTACAAACGTCGCAGCCAGACCCATCGCAAGCACGGCCGTGCTGATGCGCGTGCCTACCGTCAGTAACCGGCCGAGTCTGCGTTCGAGGGCCTCGCTCATGCCATCGCCCTGACCAGCATGAGGCAGGACACGACGACGAGCACACCCGCCAGCAGCCTGCGAAGACCACGAGCTCGCGCGCGCGCGGCAGCGCGAAGGCCAAGGGCCGATCCCATCTGCGTGCCCAGCACGGCCGCCGCCGCCAGCGCGGGAATCATCTCGCCGTGCCCGTAGTAGATGACGGCGCCCGACGTCGCCGTCACGCCGATCATGAACGCGCTGGTGGCCGCGGCGACGCGCATCGGGACCCCGCTCCAGGTGACGAGCACGGGGACCTTGACGACGCCGCCGCCTATGCCGAGCAGCGTGGACAGATTGCCAGCCAGAAACGAAGCGGCCAGGCTGACGGGCAGTCGGCGAACCGCGTACGTCATGGTCTGCCCCGTGTGCACGTCGGTGAATCGGCCGCCAAGCCGACCGACGTCGGCGTCGGGGGGCAACGGCGCCGTCTCGTTGCCGCGAACGACCACCGCAGCGATAAACAGCGCGACGAGGGCGAAGATGACCTGCAGGGTTTGCGGCGCCAGCATCTGCGCGGTGAGACCGCCGGCCACGCCGCCGGCCGCCGTGGCGACTTCGAGCACCATGCCAAGCCGCAGGTTGATCAATTGCCGGCCGGCGGTGGCCGCCGACACGGCCGTGGATGTCGCAATCACCGCGGCGAGGCTCACCGCGGCCGCCTGATGAAACGGCAGGCCGACGACCAGAACCAGAAACGGGACGAGGAAGACGCCGCCGCCGATGCCCAGCATCGCGCCAAGCGATCCCGACAGGGTGCCCATCAAGAGGGTGACGAGAGCCGCGACGGGGGATACTTCCATGGTCAGGAGCACCACTAGCATAAGCTGTCCGTCACCCGGGTATGTGGTTACGACATGCGCTGTGTCTGCTGACGATTCCCCTGACGATGTCATTGCCGCCGCAGCCGCCGTCGTTTGACCTCGCCATCCGGCACGCCCGCGTGATTCACGGCGATGGCCGCGTCACGCCGCGCGCGACGGTGTTCGTGTCGTCGGGGCGCATCAGCCGCGTCGACACAACACCGGCGGCTGACGCGGTGCCGGCGCGGCGTGCCATCGAGGCATCGGGCCAGACGCTGATCCCAGGCCTCATCGACGCGCACGTGCACGTCGAATCGTGGTCCGCACCGCTGTTCCTGAAGTACGGCGTGACCTCGGTGCGCGACGTCCACAACGCGCCGGACATGATTCTGCCACTGTCGCGCGTCGACTCGCCGGCCGGGCCCCGCATCGTCGCCGCCGGCGCGATGCTCGATGGGCCGGGCAGCTTCTGGCCCAACGCGATCGTCGTGTCCGACATCACGTCGGTTCGCGTGGCCGTGCGGCGACAGGTGGAAGCCGGCGCGGGCGTCATCAAGGTCTACACGCGGTTGTCCTCGTCGATGATCGCCGCCATCGTGCAGGAGGCACGCGCCCGCGGCGTGCCCGTGGCCGCCCACCTGGGTCGTGCCACCGCGGTCGAGGCCGCGATCGCCGGCGTCACCAGCATTGAGCACCTCAGCGGCGTAGCCGATGCGGCCAGCAGCGACCGCGAGCGCATGAAGCGCGCGCACGACGACTTTCTGGCGGGTTGGACGGCCTTCGAACTCGAATGGCTGCGCCTGCAGCCAGCGGCGCTCGAGCAGGTGGCACGCACGCTGGTCGAGCGTGGCGTGACCGTGGTGCCCACTCTGGCGTTGCACGAGGCGTTTTCCAGGCTAGTCGATCCGGACCTGCTGAAGGACCCGGCGCTGGCGGACGTTCCCGCGGAGGTCGTACAGCGCGCGTGGGCGCCTGTTGACATCATGACCCGGGCGAAATGGACGCCAGAGACGCTCGCGCAGTTCAAGCGCGTGATGCCCGTGTTGCAGCGCTTCGTGACGCTCTACGCGCAGGCCGGCGGCCGCGTCGTCGCCGGCACCGACACCGCGCAGCAGTTCGTCGTGCCCGGCGCGAGCCTGCATCGCGAACTCGAGCTCTACGTCGCAGGTGGCCTGACGCCTGCGCAGGCCCTGAAGTCAGCGACGTCTGACGCCGCGGATCTGCTGGGCATCGCCGCGCGCACTGGCACGATCCAGGCAGGCAAGGACGCCGACCTTGTTCTCGTGAGCGGCGACCCGCTCGCCGACATCCGCGCGACACGGCGGATCCTCAATGTCGTACGCGGTGGCGTCGTCGTGCGCTGATTGCTGTCTCGCCGTGCGCTTCGCGCTTGCCTTCATGGATCCGCGGATTAAGGGATTTTCGGGATTTATCTGCTCGGAATTGCTCGTCCAGCTGTCCCGCCACTCAGGGAACAGGGACATGCGGCGGCCCAGGAACAGCGGAACCCGTGTGGCCAGCGGCGAAGCCGCGGCACACGGGTTCCGGCGCCAAGGAATCCCAAAATCCGCGTAATCCGCGGATCCTTCTGCCGCCGCTCACACGAGTTGATGCGACGCGGCCCGTAACACGGCATACAGCGTGGTCATCACCGGCACGGGAACGCCACGGATCGCGGCGCGTCGCACGACCGCACCTTGCAGGGCTTCCACCTCGATGCGCTTGCCCTGTGACAAGTCGATCAGCAGCGACGACCGCATCGTGGCCGGCACGCCGTCGACGTAAGTGAGCACGCGGTCGAGTAAATCTGCGGCGACCGGCACGCCCTCGGCCAGCGCGAGCGCGTGGACTTCGGCGAAGGCCGCCACCAATTGCGCGCGCGCGGCCGGGTCGCTGCGAATCACGCCGACCGGCTGCCGGGCGGCACCGGTCATCCCGGCAAACGGCGCCAGGTATATGAACTTCTCCCACAGCGGCACACGGCCGTCGGCGGCCGGTTCGGATTGGATGTCTGCGGCGGCAAACGCGTCGTGCAGCGTGGCGACGCGCGGCGTGATGGCGCCGGCGGGGTCGAAGACCTCGCCAAACGCGATGCGTCGATAGGTGCCCGTCTGGTCGATCACGCCTGGGGCCGACAGTGCCGTCGCGATGTACGCGGCGCCGCCAACGACGGGCCCCCGACCGACGACGGCGGCGACGGCCTCAGGGCTGTCGACCCCGTTTTGCATCGTGAGGACGATCGTCGACTCCCCTACCATCGGGTCCAGGAGCGGCAGCGCCGTGTCGTTGTCGTAGGTCTTCACCGCAAACAGGACCAGGTCGACACGACCGACGACTGCGGTGTCGTGTTCGGCACGCGCGCGCACCTGCCACTCGCCGAGGGGGCCCCGCACCCATAACCCGTGGGACCTGATCGCATCACGGTGGGCGCTCCGCGCAATGAACACCACTTCGTGGCCAGCTCGCGCTAGCAATGCCCCGTAGTAGCCGCCTACGGCGCCCGAACCGAGAACGGCGATCTTCATTGATGATTGCAGATTGACGATTGACGATTACGACGTGGCTGCACGCTGGCCATTCCAGTACCAGTACGCCGGCAGGCCCAGGGCGACCAGCCCAAGGCCCAGCAACGACTCCACCGGACGCTCCATCAACGTGTTGACGACCAGCAATCCGGAACCGGCAGCAAACAACGCGGGCACCCACGGGTAGCCCCACGTCTTGTAGGGGCGCGCCAGCAACGGGCGCGTGCGGCGCAGCCGGAAGATCGCGACGCCGCCCAGCGTGCTGAACAGCACAGAGGCGAACGTCACGTAGGTGAACAACTGATCGTAGCTGCCGCTGACGGCCAGCAGCGCAGACCAGATGCAGGTGAAGGCGATGGCGATGTGCGGCGTGCGATACCGGGGATGCACGGCAGCCACTGATCGGAAGAACAGGCGGTCGAGGGCCATCGCGTAGCACGCGCGTGACATCGCCAGGGTGCCGGCAACATTGCATCCGAGCGTCGAGATGACGACGACGGCGGCAATGAAGGTCGCGCCGACCGGGCCGATCAACGTCGTCATTGCCTTCTCGGCGATGCGCGTCTCGCCCGCCATCTCCGTCAGACTGAGCGAGAAGATGTAGCCGACGTTGACCACCAGGTAGATCAGCGTCAGCGCGAGCGTCCCCAGGATGTAGGCGCGTGGGACGACGCGGGCCGCGTCGCGCACCTCGCCGGACGACATCGCCAGATAGCTCCAGCCCTCGAACGCCCACATCACCGCGATCATCGCCACGCCGAAAGCGGCGACGGGCCGCGCCACCGGCGGCAACATCGGCGACAGCTCGGGCGTCACCGGGTGCAGCGCGATCGCCAGCAGCGGAATCGCGGCGATCCCGGCGATCTTGGCGATGGTCAGCGCTCCCTGCACGCGGTTTACCGTCGTCACGCCGACCAGGTTGATCCAGCCGATGGCCAGAATCGACACGGCCGCAACGATGCCGCCGGCCGACAGCGTCAGCGGTCCAGCGGTCCAGAGAATGCGGGATGTACTCAGCGACGGCACGAAGTAGCTGAAGTACTCGGCGAAGCCGACGGCGACGCCGGCGACGCTGCCTGTGAGGACGACGAGCAACGCTGCCCAGCCGAAGAGGAACCCCCACACCGCGCCGTACGCTTCCTCGAGAAAGACGTACATGCCGCCGGTCCGCGGGAACATCGCGCCCAGCTCGGCATAGGTCAGACCACCGGCCATGGCCAGCACGCCGCCGACGACCCAGGCCGCCAGCAGGGCTGGAATCGACTGCAAATCGGCGGCGATCGTGCCCGTGGTGAGGAAAATCGCCGAGCCGATGACGTTGCCGATGACCAGCAACGTGGCGCCCGGCAGGCCGATGGCCTGAACCAGCCCATCGGGCGACGTCAACAAGGGCCCTGGGACGGGTTGGGCAGAGGTGGCCATCAAAGAGGCGCACCATATCACGCGTCGGTGCTAAGATGCCCACCGCGACCGGGACTCCGGCCCAGGTCCGCGCGTTGGCGGAGGCAGCATGGCGTCCCGCATCACCACGTTCCTCATCGTCCTCATCGTCACCGGCACGCTGGTGGCAGGGCTGATCGTCGGTGCGCAGCGCGACGAGGCCGATGGTCCGGTTGATCTCATCATCACCAACGGCAGGGTCTACACGGGCAGAGACGGAGCTTCTGCCGAAGCGGTCGCGGTGCGTGGGAACAAGATCCTCCGCGTCGGCAGCAACCGCGAGATCAAGAGGCTGCGCCGTCCGCAGACGGTGACCCGGGACGCGCACGGCGCGACGGTGTTGCCCGGCTTCAACGACAGCCACATCCATCTGCTCTCGGGCGGTCTGTCGCTCGCGCATCTCGACCTGCTCGGCGCGACCACGCTCGAACAGATTCAGGCGGCCATCCGCGACTACGCCGCCGCGCACCCTGAATGGGCGTGGATTCGCGGCCGCGGCTGGTACTACGAGCCGTTTGCCGGCGGCCTGCCCACGCGGCAGCAACTGGACCTGCTCGTGCCCGATCGGCCGGCGTACTTCACCGCCTACGACGGGCACACGGCGTGGGCCAACAGCAAGGCGCTGGCGGCAGCGGGAATCACGCGCAGGACCCCGAACCCGAAGAACGGCACGATCGTGAAGGACGCGCGGACCGGTCAGCCGACCGGCGTGCTCAAGGAAGCCGCGATGAGCCTGGTCGGCAAAGTGCTGCCACCGGTGACCCGTGACGAACGGCTGACGGCGCTGCGGCGTGCGAGGGACGTGGCGCACGCGCAGGGCGTGACCAGCGTGCAGAACGCCGGAGGCAGCGTCGACGACTTCGCGCTGTACGACGAGTTGCGCAAGCAAGGCGAGCTGGACCTGCGCGTGTACAACGCGATCTCTGCCGCGCCTGGGCTCACCGACGCCGAGGTCACGAAGTTCGAGGCGGCCCGTACCGAGTTTGCCGACGACCCCGTGCTCAAGGCGGGCGCCGTGAAGCTGATGCTCGACGGCGTCGTCGAATCGCATACGGCCGCCATGCTCGAGCCGTACGCGAACCGTGCGACGAAAGGCCAGATCAACTTCACGCAGGCCGAACTGGACCGCGTCGTCGCGATGCTCGACAAGCGCGGCTGGCAGATCTTCATTCACGCAATCGGCGACCGTGGCATCCGATCGGCACTCGACGCCTTCGAGCGCGCCGCCAGGGCCAATCCGCCGCCCTCCCGCGGCCGACGTCACCGCATCGAGCACATCGAGACCATCGACCCCGCCGACATCCCGCGCTTTGGCGCCCTGGGCGCGATCGCGGCACAACAGCCCTACCACGGCAGCCCGGCACCCAATCAGATCGACGTCTGGAAGGCCAATCTTGGCGAGCCGCGCGCGAGCCGGTCGTGGATGTACAACAGCCTGCTGTCGGGAGGCGCGCACATCGCCTTCGGCAGCGACTGGCCAGTCGTGTCGCTCGATCCGCGACTGGGACTGCACGTCGCCACCACGCGCACGTCGCTCGACGGGATTCCGGAGGGCGGCTGGATTCCCACCGAGCGCCTGACGCTGGCGCAGGCCATCGACGGCTACACGTCGGCCGGCGCGTGGGCCTCGTTTGACGAACAGCGCAAGGGCACGCTCGCGCCCGGGATGCTCGCCGACATCGTCATCCTCACCAGCGACATCTTCGAGCCCGGCGCCAGGCTGCTCGACTCGCAGGTCGCACTCACCATCTTCGACGGCCGCGTCGTCTTCGACCGTGAGCAGGCGGGAAAGACCGAGTAGGGCCCGGGCCACTGTGTCTCAACTCGATCTCTTCGGGGCGCCGGACGAGGCGCCGTCGGCGGAGCCGTCAGTTGACGCGCTGGCCGCCGTGTACGCCGAAGCCGCCGACCTTGCGGCGCGCATCGACCCGCGAATCCGTTTTGGCACCAGCTCGTGGAGCTTCCCGGGATGGCGCGGCCTGGTCTACTCACGCGCAATGAGCGAGAGCGCGCTGTCGCGCGAGGGCCTTCGGGAGTACGCGCAGCATCCGCTGCTGCGCACGGTCGGCATCGATCGCAGCTTCTACGCGCCGATTCCGGATGAAGACCTGCAGCGTTACGCCGGCCAGTTGCCGGGTGGATTTCTGACGTGTGCGAAAGCCGGCGCGTCGGTGACGTCGGCCGTCGGCCTCGGCGGCCGGGGCCAGGAGCCGGCGGCCAACCCCGACTTCCTGTCGCCTGCCATCTTCATCGATGAGATGTTGACGCCGTTTGCGCGACACTTCCGGCAGTTCAGCGGCCCGTTCGTGCTGGAGTTCCCACCGCTGCCACGCGGCGTGACGCTGTCGGCGGCCGAGTTCCTGGAGGGACTCGACAACATACTCGGCGCCTTGCCGCGCGACTTCCACTATGCGGTGGAGCTGCGCGAGCGCGACTGGCTGACGGCCGAATACGCGCAGGTCTTGCGCTCCCACGGCGCCAGTCACGTCTTCAACTACTGGAGCCGGATGCCACTGCCGGCCGTTCAAGCCGACATCATCGCGCCCGAGTCGCAGCCGCTGAATGTGATTCGCCTGCTGCTGCCGCCAGGCACGCGCTACCAACAGCAGCGCGAGGCCTTCCGCCCCTTCGACAAAGTGCAGGCGCCCGATCCGGTGATGCGATCGCAGGTCGTCGCGCTCGCTCGGCGCTCGGCAGCCGCCGGTCGCGATGTGTTCATCCTCGTGAACAACAAAGCTGAAGGCAGTTCACCGCTGACCGTGATGGAGATCGCCCGCCTGCTCACAGCCCAGACTGACGTGTGGCAGGGCTGAAGCCCTGCGCTACATGTGGGCGAGGAGCCACCCCGGCTACCCCCGCTGTCGGCTCGAGAACGCCGCATACGTCCCCGGGCTCCGACGGTCGAGATACTCAACATAGGCCTGCGCGACCGTTTCAAGATTGGTGTACGCGAACGCGTCGGAGTTCTTCTCTCGCAAACCGGGCAGGATGTCGCGCAGCCGTTCCCACACCAGCAGCAACTCGCGCCCGCTCTGGAAGAACAACTCCTGGTTCAGCACCCCGCTGTTCACAAACGACGCCACCATCTCCCAATAGGTCGTGACCATACGGTACGACGCGTTCTCGTCGGATCCGGGGGGGCAAAGCGCTGCGAAGTCGTCGAGCGTCTTTGGTCGGAAGCTGCCCGCAAACCAGGCCCGCGCCTTGCGCATGCGCTCTTCTCGGCGGGTCTCATACAACTCGAGGATCAGTCGGGCATCGTCGTACGTCGCGCGCGCTTGCATGATGGCCTCCATTGGTGGCGATAATGATGCCATGCCCGCTCCTGCTCCGTTTACCCCGAAAGCGCTCGCGTTTCTGCGTGCGCTCAAGCGCAACGGCAGGGGCAGGCCTGAAGTCCCTGCGCTACTCGAGTGCCCCACTTCGTCAGGTTGTCGCCAAACGCGCGGACCTCGAAGTCGTCGTCATAGCGCCCAATCATGCCGGGCGCCAGGGGTTCCACGGCGTCGCGAACGATGGCGGCGACCTTCTTGGCTCGGATGCGCCCCGGGTTGTCGCTGCGCGCCTGGTCGAACGACACGGCCAGCAGCGACATCGCCGCCGACTTGCCCGTCCTGCCGACTGACGTACGCCAGTTCTGGTTGTGAAGGTTGAAGCCGATGGACGGGTTCACGCGGTCGCGCAGGGCCTTGAGCGCGCGCCCTTCCGGCGTTTGCAGCATCAGCGCGTCGCGGTTGATGTCGATGCCCTGTGCGTTTCGGCGCTGCGGCTTTTCGGCGCCGTCGGGGTTGAGCATCGGGACGACGTGCAGCGTGAGCCGGTCGAGCATCCGCGCGACATGCGGCGCCGTGCGATTCGCCTGGATGTAGTTGAGGACGTCGAAGAGCGCCACCGTCGCGGTGGGCTCGTCGCCGTGCATCTGCGACCAGAGCAGCACGTGCAGCGGGCCTCGCCCGGACCAGAGATGGTTGATCGAGCGGCCCTCGACCGAGGATCCGATCACCTCGGCCTGGAACAGGTCCGGGATGCCGCATCAGGGGCGGCAGGGGCAGCGTCAGTCGGGTGCGGTCCCACACTCGTCCCAGTTCCATCGGCGGCGGCAAGTCGGTAACCGGGGGCCGCCCGCAGGCCAGTGAGAGCGAGGCCACGGCGATGGGCAACAGCAGGGGGCGGCAACGCATCCGAGCATTCTAGGATCACTCTCGCCGCCCGTGCGCACCTTGGTGCTACGATGCCGATGGTGCCGACAATTTCAGACGACGCGCTGGCACACGCGCTCGCGGACTACCGAGCAGCCACACCCGGATCGGCGGCGCTGTTCGAGAAGGCCGCGCAGCGACTGCCGGCCGGTGTGACGTCAAACGTCAAGTTCTTCGCGCCGTACCCGCTGTACATGACGCGTGCCGAGGGCGCACGTGTGTGGGACGTGGACGGCCGCGAGTATCTGGACTACTGCCTGGCATTCGGCCCGCTGGTGACCGGACACGGTCACCCACGCGTGCTGGAAGCGGTGCGCGCCGAGGTCGAGCGCGCCGGCACGCTCATCTTCGGTGCGCCGACGGACCTCGAAGTGCGGCTGGCCGATCGTCTCGCACGGTTGTTGCCGTCGGCCGAGATGGTGCGCTTCACCAGTTCAGGCACCGAAGCGACGCTGCACGCGCTTCGGCTCGCGCGCGGCGCCACCGGGCGCTCGCGTGTCGTGAAGTTCGAAGGCCATTACCACGGCGTCCACGATCACGTCCTGTGGAACCTCGATCAGCCGCTGCCGCCGAAGGCAGCCGCGGACGGCATCCCCATGGCGACCTCCGCGCAGACGGTGGTCCTGCCGTGGAACGACGTCGCCGCCCTCGATGCCGGGCTCGACACGGCAGACGATGTGGCGGCGGTGATCGTCGAGCCGGTCGCTCGCGGCGTGTTGCACCCCGACCCTGCATTCCTCCACGCCCTGCGCGAACAGACCACGCGGCGTGGCATCGTGTTGATCTTCGACGAGGTCGTCGTGTGGCCGCGCCTGGGGTTGGCGGGCGCGCAGGGCCTGTACGGCGTCACGCCCGATCTCACAACGCTCGGCAAAGCCCTCGGCGGCGGCTTGCCTCTGGGCGCGCTCGCAGGCCGGCGCGACCTGATGTCGCTCACCGTGCCTCGCGCGGGGCGGGCGCCCGGTACCCAGACGCCGTACGTCTTCCACGGCGGCACGTACAACGGCACGCCCATCGCGCTGGCCGCCGGGCTGGCGACGCTCAACATCCTCGAAGAGCCGGGTGTGCTCGACCGTCTCGACGCGCGCGCGGCGCAACTGCGTGACGGGCTGGGGGCCATCGCGGCGCGTCACGGCATTCCGCTGCAGGTGCTGGGGCGTGGCTCGGTGATGGACTTCTACTTCACAGACCAACCCATCCACAGCTCACGCGAGGTCTGGGCGTCCGACCTGCCACGACGCCGGGCGCTCGACTACCGCCTGCTCGTCGCCGGGCTCTACAACGCGCCTGTTCACCGATACCACCTGTCGCTTGCGCACAGCGAGGCGGACATCGCGCTGACACTCGACCGCATCGAGCGAGCATTGACCGCATGAGCGACACCCGTCGGACGCTGCCGGCGGAGTACTACATCGACCCGTCGCACTTCGCGCGCGAGCAGGCGCGGTTCTTCGCCGACATGTGGGTGTGCGTGGCGCGCGTCGAGGACCTGGCTGCCCCAGGCGACTACGTGCTGCGCGACATCGACGGCGAGAGCGTCATCGTCACGCGCGACGGGGACGGCGCGTTCCGAGGTTTCTACAACGTGTGCCGGCATCGCGGGACGCGGCTGTGCACCGACGCCAAGGGACACTTCACCGAGCGCATTCAGTGTCCGTATCACGCGTGGACGTACGGCTTGGACGGCCGGCTGTTCTCTGCGCCACACATGGACGGCACGCCGGGCTTCTGCAAAGACGACATCTCGCTGAGCGCGGTGCACGTGGATGTGTGGGACGGCCATGTCTTCGCGAACCTCTCGGCGACTCCGGCGCCGCTCAAGGACCAGATCGGCGCGCTGGCCGACAAGTTCCGGCCGTGGGGCATGTACGAGTTGCGGCGCGCGTATCGCGTGACCTACGACATCAAGGCCAACTGGAAGCTCGTCATCTCGAACTACTCGGAGTGCCTCCACTGCCCCATCATCCATCCGGGGCTGCAGAAGCTGTCGCACTACATGACCGGCGACAACGACCCGCCAACGCCGACGTGGCTTGGCGGCCGCATGGAACTGCGGCCCGAGGTGGGAACGATGAGCCGCGACGGCAAGCTGCGCCGCCCGCCGCTGCCGGGTCTCGATGCCCAGCAGCAGCGCCACGTCTACTACTACGCGCTACTGCCGAACCTGCTGCTCAGCTTGCACCCCGACTACGTGATGACGCACCTGTTGTGGCCCAAGGCGGCCGACCAGACGGAGATCTGGTGCGAGTGGCACTTCCATCCGCGCGAGTTCCATCAGCCCGGCTTCGATCCAGCCGACGCGATCGACTTCTGGGACGACACCAACCGCGAAGACTGGCGCGTGTCGGAGCTGTCGCAGGCCGGCATCGC
>JAENWD010000101.1 GCA_016650245.1 Vicinamibacteria bacterium | reverse complement strand
GGTTGGACAGGTTGGACAGGTTGGGGCGGGTTGGGGCGGGTTGGGGCGGGTTGATCTGGTTGATCGAGTTGCGCGGCCTCCGCCACGCGGTCGCCAATCATCGCGACGACGCTGTGGACGGCGACCGTCTCGCCTTCACGGACCCGAATCTCGGCCAGCACGCCGGTCGCCGGCGACGGGATCTCGGCGTCCACCTTGTCCGTGGAGATCTCGAACAGGGGCTCGTCGCGGTCGACTTGCTCGCCCACCTTCTTGATCCAGCGGACGACGGTGCCTTCGGCAATCGACTCGCCCATCTGGGGCATCAGAACGGGGGTGGACATAAACCAGGTTGGGTCAGGTTGGGCCGGGTTGGGTCAGGTTCGGTCAGGTTGCTCTACATGTGAATCGCGACGCCGTGCGTGGCGTGCGCGGCTTCGCCCACGGCCTCCGACATCGTCGGGTGCGCGTGGATGGTGCGAATCAGTTCTTCGACGGTGCATTCCGTGCGAAGCGCCAGCACGGCCTCGGCGATGAGCTCGGTGGCGCGCGGGCCGATGATGTGCACGCCGAGGATCTCGTCGTACTTCTTGTCGGCGACGATCTTCACGAAGCCGTCGAGCTCGTCGGCCATGCGCGCTCGGCCGAGCACGCGGAAGGGGAACGAGCCAACCTGGACATCGACGCCGCTATCGCGCGCGGCCTTTTCGGTGAGGCCGACACTGCCGATCTCCGGGTCGCAGTACGTGCAGCCGGGCACGTGACCGTAGTTGATCGGCCGGACGTCGTGGCCGGCGATCCGTTCGGCTACCAGGATTCCTTCGGCTGACGAGACGTGCGCCAATTGCGGATGGCGCGTGCCCTCGCCGAAGGTGATGACGTCGCCAATGGCCGAGATACCGGCGACGTTGGTGCGGTAGTACTGGTCCACTTTCACGTAGCCGCGCTGAAGCTCGAGGCCCAGGCCTTCGGCACCGAGCCCGTCGGTGACCGGGCCTCGGCCGGTCGCGACGAGCAGGTAGTCGGCCGAGATCGTCAGCGACTTGCCGTCGGCGCCCAGCGCGTCCAGCGTCACGCTGCTGCCCTTCACCTCGGCCCTGGTGACCTTGGTGCCGACCAGCGTAGCGATGCCCTGTTTCTTGAACGAGCGCGCCAGCTCGGCCGACACGGCCTCGTCTTCGACGGGCACCAGCCGTGGCAGCAGCTCGATGACGGTGACCTTGCTGCCGAAGCGGTTGAAGATCGACGCAAACTCGACCCCGACGGCGCCGCTCCCCATGATGACGATGGAGCCCGGCACCTCTTTGAGGTGGATGGCCTCGTCGCTGGTGATGATGCGCGTGTGGTCGACGGCGACTCCAGGCACGCTGCGTGGCGAGGACCCGGTCGCGACGATGATGTGTTTGCCAGTCAGCTCCTGGTTCTCGCCGCCGCTGACTACGACCGTGCCGTTGCCCGCCAGGCGCGCGGTGCCCTTGATCCACGCGATGCCGTGCTTCTTGAACAGGCTCTCGATGCCCTTCGTGAGTCCCGACACGATCTTGTCCTTGCGGGCGTGGACGGCCGCGACGTCGAGAGCCGGCGTGACGCCGCCAAGCCCAATGCCCCAGTCGGCGGCCTGCTGCACGATCTTGAGCGCGTGCGCATGCTCGAGCAGCGCCTTGGTCGGGATGCACCCCCACAGCAGGCACGTTCCGCCCAGCGCCTTCTGGCGCTCCACGACGGCCGTCTTGAGACCCAGCTGCGCAGCGCGGATGGCCGCCACGTAGCCGCCGGTTCCGGCGCCAATCACGATGAGGTCGTACGCCTGAGCCACGGGGATTCAGTGCTCCTGAAGGATGGGATGCCTCAACGTCTCAGCGATGACAGCGGGATGAACGTCGTGGCCGGGTCGGGTGCGGCCGGCGCGGCGGCGGCGGCGGCCTCGTCAGGGTCCAGCCGCTTCACCTGGGCGAGCAGGCGTCCATGCTCGTAGCGCAGGTCCCAATAGGATTGCTGCAACTGGTCGAGACGGCGAGCCGCCCGACGGGCTTTGGCGAGCGCCCAGAGGGCGGTGAGCAGGGCCACGCCTGCCAGAAGACTGGGCCAGATCATTGAGTGCGTCCGCCCGAAGGGCGACACCGCTCGTACAGTATCGGTCGAGTACAGGGGTGTCAAGAACGGAGACTACGGGCTACGGGCTGCGGGCTACGGGACAGACCCGCGGCGGCCGCTCCGACCGCGTAGAATACGTCGCGATGTCCACTCGCACGCCGACGGTGCTGCTGGTCGATCAAGACGATGCGTGGCGCGAGGCGCTGGCCGACGTGCTGCGCACCGAATGCCGGGTGCTGCGCGCCGCCAGCGGCGAGACGGCGCTGGGCATGCTGACGCGCGAGGAGGTGGACGTGCTCCTGGTCGACCTGGTGCAGCCGGGCATCTCGGCCTTCGAGACACTGCGCATCGCCCGAGAGAACTTCGAGCTGACCGAAGTGATTGTGACGGGCCCCAGCCCCGACGTCGAGGCGGCGGTCGAATCGGTCAAGCTGGGCGCCTTCCACTTCGCGCCCAAGTCGGCCGGCGCCGACACGGTGCGTGCGCTGGTGGCTCGTGCGCGCGAGCGTCAGTCGCTGACCCGGCAGGTGCAGGTGCTGTCGGCCGAGGCCTCCGACACCACCGATCGCGAGTTCATCGTCGGGCCCAGCCGCGCGCTGCAGGACGTGGTGGACCTGGTGCGCCGCGTGGCGCCGCTGAGCGCGACCGTCCTGGTGCTCGGGGAGAGCGGCACCGGCAAGGAGTTGCTCGCGCGCCTGCCGCACCGCCAGGGCCCGTCGCCGGATGGACCGTTTGTCGCGGTGAACCTGGCGGCGATTCCGCAGGACCTGGTGGAAAGCGTGCTCTTCGGCCACGAGAAGGGCGCGTTCACCGGCGCGATGCGCCAGCAGATCGGCAAGTTCGAACTGGCCACGGGCGGCACGCTGTTCCTCGACGAGATCGGCGACCTGCGGCTGGACCTGCAGGCCAAGCTGCTTCGTGCGATTCAGGAAGGAGAAGTCGAGCGCATCGGCAGCGCCCGTCCGATCAAGACGGACTTCCGGCTGGTGGCGGCCACCAACGTCGATCTCGACAAGGCCGTGAAGGAAGGCCGCTTCCGCGAAGACCTCTACTTCCGTCTGCGCGTGATCCCCATCACGCTGCCGCCTCTTCGCGATCGCGCCGACGACGTCGCCACGCTTGCGCCGTTCTTCCTGCGCCGCTACAACACGAAGTTCCGCAAGCAGGTGCAGGGCATCTCTGAGAAAGCGATCAAGGCGCTGTCGTCCTACGACTGGCCCGGCAACATCCGCGAACTCGAGAACCTGATCGAGCGCCTCGTCGCCATCACCGACAAGACGTGGATCACCGAGGACGATCTTCCGGTCGAGCTGCAAGTCGCCGAGCTGGATCGGGAACCGCGCACCGGCGGCAGCCTGTTCCAGGACGCGATGACCGTCTACGAACGCAACCTGCTGCTGCGGGCGCTCGAGAAACACGCGTGGAATGTCACGCGCACGGCTCGGTACCTGGGCCTGCCGCTGTCGACGATGAAGTTCAAGATCGAGAAATTCGAAGTGCGGGAGGCGGCGAGGAAGATCAGGAATTGACGATTGCAGATTGACGATTGCAGATTACAAAACGTCGGGGTTGTCCCGGCGGCTCCGTAGTGCAATCGTCAATCGTCAATCGTCAATCTGCATTATTTGCGCGGCAGCACGGCGTCTTTGAGCGCCTTCTGAATGCGCGCCTTGACGACGGTCTTGGCGGGAATCTTGATGGCCTCGCCCGTCGCCGGGTTGCGGCCCATGCGCGCCTTGCGCTTCTGGACCACCAGCTTCACCATGCCGGGCAGCGTGAACTCGCCCGCCCGTTTGAGCTCTCTCTCCGAGAGCGCCGCGAGCTCGTCGAAGAACTCGCGAGCCTGCGTCCGCTTGACTTCGAAGCGATCCGCGAAGTGCGAGAAGAGCTCGGACTTGCCCATCCTGCGGGCCTCTACCATTTGCGTCCCCCTTGATACTGACGTGTGGCGCGCGACACCGTCGACTCGCGGGCTTCAGGACCGCGCGCGCGAGCGGTCCACCGCGAATAATGGCCAAAATCCGGCGTATGCTAGCGCGCGGTCGTCGTCAGTGTCAACGAGGAATACGCGAGATTCCTAGGAAATCTGGTCCACGGTGCTATTGTTTCCTCTGCCATGTCAAGCGCGACCATCGAGACGTTCCCCAATCCACGCCCCGGCCGCGCCTTCCAAATCGCCATCGACTGCCCTGAATTCACGTCGATGTGTCCCAAGACCGGGCTGCCCGACTTCGGCACGATTCGCATCAGGTACGTGCCCGATGCGACCTGCATCGAGTTGAAGGCGTTGAAGTACTACCTGCTCGAGTTCCGGAACAAGGGCACCTTCTACGAAAGCGCTACGAACCAGATTCTCGACGACCTCGTGGCCGCGTGCGCGCCGACGCAAATGACGGTGATTGGCGAATTCACCCCACGCGGTGGGATCACGACGACGGTTACCGCGAACTACGAGAAACCCACAGGTTGATCGGGTTGGGGCAGGTTGGGACAGGTTGGGCAGGTTGGGACAGGTTGGGGCAGGTTGGGGCAGGTTGATGAAGGAGATGACGATGCGTGGCGCGTGGTTCGGTGTGCTGGCGATCGGTCTGCTCACGGTCGCGACGCTGACGGCGCGTCAGGCGCCCAGGGCGGTTTCCGCTTCCGACGCGGAGGCCAGGGCGGCGGCGACCAAGGCCATGGCGCTGCTGCAGCAGTCGATGTCGACCTGGGAGGGCGAGCGCGCGTGCGCGTCGTGCCACCATCAGCACCTGCCGTTGGCGCTGATGCGGACGGCGCGGCAGCGCGGTGTCGCCTTCGACGTCCAGGCCGCGACACGGACCGCCACGCGCCTGGCCAGACCGGCGGCCAACCTCGACTTTGCGGTCCAGGCCGTGCTGCAGATCGACCCGTCGCTCGATACGGGGTCCTGGCTCAACTCACTGACCGACGTCGGGGTTCGGCCCACTCTGGCCACCCAGGTATTCGCACGGCGAGTGCTCAACCGGCAGACCCCCGACGGGTCCTGGACCACCACCGACGTCCGGCCGCCGCAGTCGTACAGCAGGGTCACCGCGACAGCCGTGGCCGTTCGAGCCATTCAAACGTACCTGCCGGCGGCGCTCGACGCCGAGCGGCGCGCCGTGACACACCGCGCGAGTCAGTGGCTGCGCGCGGCCATCCCGGCCGACACCGAGGAGCAGACGTTTCAGGTGCTCGGCCTGTCGTGGGCCGGCGTGTCACCGGCGACGCTTCAGCCACAGGTCCGCGCGCTGGTCGCCGCGCAACGCCGCGACGGCGGGTGGGCGCAGCTGCCGCGCCTGGAAAGCGACGCCTATGCGACCGGCCAGGTACTCGTCGCGCTGCAACGGGCCGGGGGGCTGCCGGCCAGTCACCAGGCCGTACGTCGGGGACTGACCTGGTTGCTGTCACAGCAGCGCCCGGAAGGCTCGTGGCTGGTGGAGACGCGCCTCCATGAACAGGATCTGGTCAGTCCGCCGTACTTCGAAACCGGGTTTCCTCATGGGAAGCATCAGATCGCCTCGGCGATGGGGACGACCTATGCCGCCATGGCGCTGCTCGAGTCGCTTCCGGTCAGCGCCCCGGACGCCACCGTGCTCGACAGCCTCGAGGTCGACACCTCGGCGGACCAAGCATGGATGTCAACCGCGCTGTTTGGGACCACCGACGAGCTCGGTCGGCTGCTCGACCAGGGAATGAGCGCCAACAGCCGCACGCCCGCGGGCACCACCGCGCTGATGATGGCCGCGCACGACCCCGGCAAGGTCAGCCTGCTGCTCGAGAGGGGCGCCGATGTCGCCGCCCTCTCGGATGCGCGGCACAACGCCTTGATGGTGTCGGCCAATCACCTCGGTTCGCTGGGCGCCATGCGCCTGTTGCTCGACAAGGGCGCATCGCCCGAGGAACCGCCGGCGCCTCCCGGCTACCTGAAGCACCATTCGCCGATGCTCTACGCGATCTCATCGGGTGAGACCGCCAAGGTCGAGCTCCTGATGGGGCGCGGCGCGAAGCTTCCCCGGCGTGTCTCCCTGCTAGGCGGGGAGTTCGCGTTGACGCCGCTCGAGCTGGCGATCTTCCAGCGTGACGAGCCGATGGCCAGGCTGCTCGTCAGGGGTGGCGCCAGCGCCAACGAGCTGGGCGAGACCGGAATTTCGCCGCTGACGCAAGCGGTCTTCTGCAACGACACGGCGATGGTGAAGGCGCTGATCGCGCTCGGGGCCGACCTGAACCTGGTGGACCAGAACGGCGAGACGGCGTTGATGCATGCCGCACTGGTCGACTTCGGCGACACCCGGGTGATCGAGGCCCTGCTGGCAGCTGGCGCCAGACGCGACGTGACCTCGCCCGACAAGCGCACGGCGCTCGACCTGGCCCGCCAGTACGGGCACGTCGACCACGCACGCCAGCTCGAATGATCGACGACGGGCCCGACGCGCATCAGGTCCCCATCGACGGCACCCTCGATCTCCACAGCTTCGCACCTGGCGAGATCCCGTCAGTGGTCCAGGAGTACATCCATGCCGCCCACGCCGCAGGTCTGCGCGAACTGCGCCTGATTCACGGGCGCGGCCTCGGCGTCCAGCGGGCGCGGGTGCAGCAGGTGCTGCGGGC
>JAENWD010000100.1 GCA_016650245.1 Vicinamibacteria bacterium | reverse complement strand
CTGAAGTGCCGGAGTGCTGAAGTGCCGGAGTGCCGGAGTGCTGACGTACCGACGTCCCGCAGTCCGAAGCCCATAGCCCGTAGCCCGTAGCCCGTGTTATGGTCGGCCGCGTGCGCTGGGTCTTCTTCGCGCTCTCCTTGGTCCTCGCCGCAGGCGACGCGTACTCGCAACCGTCTGGTCCAGGACGGGCGCAGTACGACCAGTTCTGCGCGCGCTGCCACGGCGGTGATGGGCGCGGCGGTCAGATGGGTCCGGGCATCGTCGCGCGGATTGGTGTGCGGTCCGACGCCGACCTGGCGGTGCTCGTGCGCGAGGGTCTGCCGGCCAGGGCCATGCCGGGCGTCGCGATCGCCGGCTCCGATCTGCAACAGCTCCTCGCGTTTCTCCGGACGCTGCGCTCGCCCGAGGCAGACGCCCTGCAGCGCGTCCACGTCGAGACAGTCGATGGCGCCACGCTCGATGGCGTCGCGATGAATCAGTCGTCTGCCGACCTGCAGCTGCTCACCGACGACGGCCGTCTCCACCTGATGCGTCCATCGGGCACCCGCCATCGCGAGGTCAGTTCCGACGTGGATTGGCCCAGCTATCACGGGAGTGACAGCGGAAACCGCTTCAGCCTCGTCGATCAGATCAGCACCGGAAACGTCGCGCGGCTGGCGCCGACGTGGATGTTCACGCTGTCTGGCGCCGAGCGGCTCCAGGTGACGCCGGTCGTGGTCGGCGGCGTCATGTACGTGACCAACGCCAACGAGTGCTACGCGCTTGACGCCGGGTCGGGCCGTCGCATCTGGCAGTTCCTGCGGCCGCGCACCAAGGGGTTGGCTGGCGACGCGGCTGGCGGGATCAATCGCGGCGTGGCCGTCAACGGCGACAGGGTCTTCATGGTCACCGACGACGCGCGGCTGCTGGCGCTGAACCGGTTCACCGGCGCGCTGCTGTGGGATACCGAGATGGCCGACTGGCGGCAGAACTACGGCGCGACCTCCGCGCCGCTGGCCGTCGGGCACTTCGTGGTCTCCGGCATCTCGGGCGGCGACGAAGGCGTGCGCGGCTTTCTCGCGGCGTTCGATCAGGCCACGGGCAGGGAAGTATGGCGCTTCTGGACCGTGCCGCGGCCGGGTGAACCGGGCGCCGAGACGTGGCGCGGCAAAGACATCGCGCACGGGTGCGCGTCCACCTGGCTGACCGGAACATACGACGCCGACCTCGACACGCTGTATTGGCCCACGGGCAATCCGTGTCCCGACTACGACGGGAGCGAGCGTCTGGGCGACAACCTGTACTCGGATTCGATCCTGGCGCTTGACCCGGCGACAGGCCGCCTGAAGTGGCACTTCCAGTACACGCCGCACGACGTGTGGGACTGGGACGCGCAGCAGCCGCCGGTGCTGGTGGATGCGATGTGGCGCGGGCAGGTGCGCCGCCTGCTGCTGCACGCGAATCGCAACGGCTTCTTCTACGTGCTGGATCGGGCCACCGGCGCATTGCTGCAGGCGACCCCGTTTGTGAAGAAGCTGACATGGGCGAAGGCGATTGGCCCCGACGGTCGGCCCGTCCTCACCCCCGATCAGGTGCCCACAACGGAAGGTGTCACCGTGTGTCCGGCGGTGGAGGGCGCGACCAACTGGTTCTCGACGTCGTTTGGTCCTGCCACGGGGCTCTACTACGTGCAGGCGCTCGAGAAGTGCACCGTGTACACGCGGTCGCCGTCCATGTGGCAGGCCGGCAGCTCGTTCTACAGCGGGACAACGCGCAACGTGGACGGCGCGTCGGGACAGAAGGTCCTGCGCGCGGTGGACATCGAGACCGGAGCCATCCGGTGGGAGGTGCCGCAGAGCGGACCCGGCACATCCTGGGGCGGCACGCTGGCGACCGCCGGCGGCCTGGTCTTCTACGGCGACGACAGCGGCGCGCTTGCCGCCGTCGACGCCGCCACCGGCGCACGGCGCTGGCAGTTCCAGACCAACGTGTTGTGGAAAGCCTCGCCGATGACGTACGTCTTCGACGGCCGTCAGTACGTCGCGGTGGCCGCCGGATCCTCGATCCTTGCCTTCGCGCTGGTTGACTGACCTTGTATGATTGCCTCCGGAGGCCTCCCGATGCTGCGACGACGAGCACGCCTTGCGATATTTTTCACCCTGACCCTCGCACTCACTCCGGCTCCTGCCCTTGCCCAAGCGGCTGCCGCCGCTCCGGGCCAGGCTGAATCTGCGAAGATCTGGCTCGATCAGCGCACGCAGATCGAGGAGTACATGAAGACCGCCGAGATCGTCTCCATGGAGGAGCTCAAGGTCGGCGTGACGCGCCCGAAGCGTGCCATGCTGGCGCCGGGGGGCCTTGTGGGGTCCATCGCGTTCAAGAACGTGCCGCCGGGCCGTCCCAGCGGGTTCTGGGAAAGCTACAAGTCCGAGATTGCCGCCTACGAGCTGGACAAGGTACTCGGCCTCGACATGGTGCCGCCGACCGTGGAGAAGCGCGTGAAGGGCGACAAAGGGGCCGCAGTGATGTGGTGCTCCCCGACCAAGAGCTTCAAGGACCTGGGCGGCGTGCCGTCGGCGCCGCCGGCGCACTTTGCCTCCTGGAACCGCCAGCTCGCCAAGGCCAAGATGTTCGACAACCTGATCGGAAACATGGATCCCAATCTCGGCAACTGGCTCGTGGATCCTGCGTGGAATCTGATCCTGATCGACCACACGCGTGCCTTCACCGCCGACAAGGCCATGGTCCACAAGAAGATGGACCGTATCGACGGCGAGCTGTGGGACAAGATGAAGGCGCTGACCGTCGAGAGCCTCACGCCGCTTTTGTCGCCGTGGATCGGCAAAGGCGAGATCAAGGCCGTCATTCAGCGCCGCGATGTCATGGCGGCTGACTACGACAAGCTGATGGCGGCCAACCCGGCCTTCGTCATTCGCTAAGGCCGCCGGTGATGTAGCGCAGGGCTTGAGCCCTGCCCAGGGGTCGCGCCTGCGCTACATGCTCGATCGTTATTTCGGAGCGATCCGATCCGCGACCGTATCGTGATGGTAGGTCGAGTGCTGACGGATCGTGGCCCATCCGGCTCCGGTCGCCGTGGCCGCCTGATCTCTCCCGAAGTCCTCCCACGAGTTGTACTTGTCGAGCGACAGGAACGTCCACGGTCCGCCCTCCAGATGCGCCAGCACCACGTTGTTGCCAGGCTTCTGTGACGGGGAGGTCGGCGCGCGCAGCGCCTGTTCGAGTTGTTCGCGGTGACCGGCCGCAGCCCGCCATACCGCGACGCTGTAGACCGCCCCGGCGGTGCTCCCCTGGCCGATGCCCATCGCGCGGGTGAACTCTGGCCATGACGGGCCCGACACGAATGTGTCGGCGTGCCACGCGCGCAGATCGCGCCCGGCGTTTGGCGGGGTTCCCGCGGGATCGATGGTGGCCTTCGCGCCGACGTGCTCGATCACGACGTAGTCCCAGTCGTCGCCCTGCTGATGGCGCAAGACGATGAAGTGCTCCGGCATGGGCGACTGGGGATCCGGCTTCTTCAGAAACTCGCCAAGCGCGATAGCCTCGCCGGGCAGCGCCTTTGTGAAGTGCACGTGATAGACGTCGGTGTTTGCCGACGGCGACTGGGCCTGTGCGACGGCTCCGGGAGCAATCGCGAGCGCGAACCCGAGACCGAGAGTGCAGAGAAGCTTCACACGTTCCTCCATTGAGACGCGAGAGCCCAGCCAGGGCTCTTCGCAGGACCGATGATTCCACGAACCAGCCTCGAACCAGCAGTGTGCGCCCAAACACACGCGCGCGCTACGTGCCCGATCGGACCGGGACGACCGACTCGAGAAACCGCACGACCGTGGCGATCAGCTCGGGGCCGGCCGTGAGCGTCTGATCGTTGTGGTCCGCGCCGCGGATGGTGACCAGCCTCTTGGGCGACGGCGCCCGGTCGAAGAGCCGCTGGCTGTGGTCCATCGGGACGATGCGATCGCGGTCGCCGGCGACGACCAGCAGGGGCGCTCGAACCTGGGCGATGCGGTCGATGCTGTCGAAGCGGTCGCGCAGCAGCCAGCGCACGGGCAGAAACGGGTAGTGCAGCCCGCCGAGGTCGGCCATCGACGAAAACGGCGACCGGAGAATCAGCGCCGCTGGCGGGTGCTCGACGGCCAGCGTCGTCGCGACAGCCGCTCCGAGCGACTCGCCGAAGTACACGATCCGATCCGCATCGACAGCCGGCCGCGTGGCGACGTACGCGCGCGCGGCGCGGGCGTCACACGCCAACCCTGCTTCGGTGGGGGAGCCCGGGTTGCCGCCGTACCCGCGGTAGTCAAACAGCAGCACGTTGAGGCCGCGAGCCTGTAGCGCTTCGGCAATCGGCGCCCGGTAGGCACGGTTGCCCGCGTTGCCGTTGAAGACGATGACGGTCGCCAGCGCGGGTGTCCGACGCGCGTGGACGAACCAGCCGTCCAGCGTCAGGGCATCCCCGGTGGTGAAGCGCACCGGCTCCACCCCGTCGAGCCCGACGGCCGACGGCGCCGGCACCTCCCCGAAAGGGAAGTACATGAGCCGCCGCTGCAGCGCCCACACCAGCGCGATCGCCCCCGCGACGACGACCAACCCCGCGAGCACGACCGACATTACTCCGCGCATGGTTCAGATGAGCCCCAGGCGACCGATCGTCACCCTCGATGAGTTCTCACCTCGCCCGGCAGATCGAGCACCTCGATCAGCGCGTGCGCGATCGCATCGAGTTGTTGTGGCTGAAGGCGCGACAAGGGCCCCTGGACCAGTCGGCGATTGTCGATGGCTCGCACCTGGTCGATCAGGGCGTCGGAATCCTTTTTCAGGGTACCGGACGCTTGAATGCGAACCCGGAGCGGTTCGGCGGCCTCGATGAGCCGTGTCGTGAGAGGGACCACAAGCGTCGAGGGATGCTCTTCGTCGAGCAGCGCCTGGGCTTGAACGATCAGGACGGGGCGGGTCTTTCCAGGCTCCGTACCCCGTCGAGGATTGAGGTCCGCAAGCCAGATCTCGCCCCGCCTACGCATCGACGTCCCGCTCGATCGCGGCGAACTCCGCGTTGACACGCATGCTCTCGCCGCGGACCTTGCGCGAGGCGTCGCGAAGGCGGCGAGCCCGCAGACGGGCAAAGGTCTCGCGGTTCATCTCTTCGAGCGCGCGCCGCATGTACTCGGCCCGCGTCAGTCGCAGCGCATCAGCACAGCGCCCCGACGCCTCGAGGAGGTCTTCCGGTAGCTTCAATGAAAT
>JAENWD010000099.1 GCA_016650245.1 Vicinamibacteria bacterium | reverse complement strand
GTGCTCGACGAGCCCACGACTGGCCTGGACGATGCGAGCAAAGCGCAGGTGATGGCGGCGCTCGACCGGCTCACAGAGGACAAGACGACGTTTTTCGTCACGCACGAAGTGGCCCTGTCGGCGACCCGCGCCGACCTGGTGCTGTGGGTCGAGGACGGCCGCGTGGCCGAGGGCGGTCCGCCGGAAATGCTGATTGCGGCCAACGGCCGGTACGCGAGGGCGCTGCGCGAGGCGCGCGAGTCGGGGAAGGGGGGCCGCACGCATGCTCTCGCCGGGTGACGCGCGGCTGGTCGCCCGAGAGACCCAGCTGCCGTGCCTGCCGTTGCTGCTAGACCCGGAGGCGTTTGTGTCGTGGCTGCAGCCGCGGGTCCCGGACGTGGACATCCGCGGCGCTCGTGCACGATACCTCCGCTACAAGCCCGCCACGAGTTGTCTGGTCGCGTTCGATGTCCTCTCGGATCGCGGATCCGTCGTCGTGACCGCCAAGACGTTTCGAGCTCCCGGCGTGGACAAGCTCGCCAGGGTCGAGCGCTTTGCCCAGGCGACCAGCGTGCTTGGTCCGGCAGTGATCGTGGACCCCTCACGATCGCTGGTGGCCTGTGCCTTCCCGTTCGACGTCGGAATTCGCAGCCTGAGACGGGTGGCCCAGGACGGGCGCTCACGTGTTCTGGCGTCGCTGCTCCGCGACGCGGGCGCGCTCCGGATGCTCAGCTACAAGCCGGAACGCCGTTTCGTGGGCGTCGCCGATACCGCGGACGGCCCCGTGGTGATCCGCGTGTACTCGGACGCCGAGTATGCCGCCGGCGCGGGCCGGCGCCTGGATGCGGATCCGCACATCGCCCGCATTGCGCGCACGTTGGCTCGCCATCCCCGATACCCCGTGACCGTGACGGAATGGCTCGAAGGCGCCGACGGCGGGATCGCGCTGGCCGAACCAGACCGTGCGCGTGCCATCGGCGAGGCGCTCGCCCACCTGCACGGCGAGGCCCGTTCGACGGCGTGGACCAGAGGCATCGCCGACGAGCAGCGCCACGTGCGCGCCGCGGCGCGGGCCCTGGCCGACCTGCTTCCAGCGCAGGCGGCCCGCCTGGAGCACCTGGCCGGCGCGCTCGGCACGGCGTTGCTGGAGGTCGCGACCACGCCCGTGCTGACGCACGGCGACTTTGCAGCCCGCCAGGTCGTCTTCACCGCCCGTGGCGTCGCGCTCACCGATCTCGACGAGGCGGCCGAGGGGCAGGCCGCCGGTGACCTCGGGTCGTTTCTGGCGGACCTCGACGTGCTGGCCGTGTCCGGCGGGGCCGACCTGGCCGTGGCGGCACGCGTCGCTGCACGCTTCCTCGACGGCTACGCGTTGGTGCGTGGGGTGCCCGCCGGCGTCGATGTCCATCGGGCCGCGCACCTGATCCGGCTTGCGGTGCGTCCGTTTCGCTCGCGTGACGTGGACTGGCCGGCGCGGGTCGCGCAGATCGTAGACCTGTGCGACGAAAACGCGTGGCGCGGCCTCGTCGCAGGCAGCGCCACGTCGCGGCGTTGCCGGGCCGCGGCCTCCGGCGCTGCCGAACCGGCCGCGCCGTTCGACGAGGCGATGCCATGGCTGTGCGCCGCGCTGGACCCCCCGCACGTGCGCGCGCAGTTTGCCGGTCTGCCCTGGGCCAACGCCAATCTCCAGGTGCTGTCGGCGCGCGTCCTGCGGCACAAACCTGCCCGGCGCTGCCTGATCGAGTACCGCGTGGGTGGCGTCGAGTTCGACACCGTGCTGGGCAAGACACGCGCGAAGGGGGTGGACACGCGGACCGCCGCGGTCACCGGCGCGCTGCACGCCGGCGCCTTCAATTGGAGCGCCGCGGACGGCCTCGTGGTGCCGGCGGCGCTCGGCCTCGTGGCGCCGTTCCGCATGTGGCTCCAGTCGGCCGCTGCCGGCGAGCCCGCCGCCGCGGCGATTCGCCTGGGCTCGCTCGACGTGGCGCGCCGGCTCGGCGAGTTGCCCGCCAAGCTGCAGCGCCATGGCCCGGCTCCCGCCCGCACGCACACCCTGGTCGACGAGCTGCGGACCCTTGACGATCGGCTGTTTGCGCTCGCCGGGCGGCAGCCCCGACTTCGCACGCGGCTCATGCGGCTGCACGACGGCTGCCGCCGTGCGGCGGCCACCGTTGAGCACGCGCCACTGATGCCGGCGCACCGCGATCTGCACCCCGATCAGATTCTGGTGGACGGTCACCGGCTTGTGGTGCTCGATCTCGACCTCTACGCCCTCGCGCACCCGGCGCTGGACGGCGGCAACTGCCTGGCCCACGTGATCGAGCTCGGCCTGCGCCCTGATGCAGATGGCGGCGCGGTTGAGGCCTCCGCGGAGGCGCTGCGCGAGTCCGTGTCGCGTCGCCTGACCGCGGGTGCCAGAGACGCGCTGGACGTGTTCGTCACGCTGACGCTGGCGCGCCTGCTCGACATCGACGACCGGCTCGAACACAGGCGGGCTTGTGTCGCCCCTCTGTTGGAACTGTGCGAGCAGCGGCTCGCGATCGCCGGTGTGCTGGCACCGGACATGACGCGCGTGAGCGGCGCGTTGCGCGGCTGATGCTGCCCGCGCCCGTGGACCCGGGCTCCGCACGAGGACTCTGACATGCCACACGCCTACGCGCTGCTGCTGTTTGTGACACTGGCGGTACAGCAACATGCGGCGGCTCAAAAAGCCGGCGACTCACCACAGCGTGCCCAGCCGGTACGGCCCGCGCCGCCCGCGTCCTCGGCGGCCCAGCCGCCGTCGCGGTTCACGCCGTTCACGCTGGCCTCAACCGCCTTCGACACGAACATCAATCACAACCAGGAGGACCTCGACGCGTACGGCATGACGCTCGGGGCGGGCGTCCTGTTCCGCAACGATCCGCGCAAGCCCACCCTCGAGCTGCAATACCAGGCCGGCTTCCATCGCTACGCCAACACGAACCAGTGGGATCGCCTGAGCCACTTCGCCCGCGCGGCGTGGGAGCGACGGCTCAGCCGGCGCGTCGCGTTCGAGGCGGTCGGCGAGGGCTCGATCAAGGGCAGCACGGAGGATCGCGAGCTGTCGAATCAGCTCTCGCTGTCGCCGCGCATCGAGTACCGCATCACCTCCGCCTGGCGGGTGCGTGCGTTCGGGGCGTGGCGTCTCAAGCGCTACCCCGACGGCGCCGACCGCAACGCCACCAACCGGTACGGCGGCCTGGAGCTTGCCAGGCGCGGCCCCGGCATCCGGTGGAGTACTGGCGGGCGCTACGAGGTCAACGCCGCGGAGTCGTCGCGGCAGCGATACCTGCGCTGGACCTGGTTCGGCGACCTGTCGACGCCCATAGGGCGGTGGAATCGGCTGGAGGTGGAGATGCGGTATCGGCGGCAGCGGTATCCGTTCCGCCTCGTCGATGTGAAGGGTGGGCCCGACGTGCCCCGTTTCGACGTGCGCATCGAGCCCGAGATCACCTGGGTGCACCTGATCGACGCCGACCTGGAGGTGCGGGCCGGCTACGCCTTCAGCGGCCGGGACTCGAACGACCCGCGCAGGGACTACCGCAGCCACCAGGTGATCGCCAGCGTGCTGCAGCGCTGGTGACGAGTTCGCAGAGCTCTTTCTCTAGTCGTTACCTCGTCGGACACGCCTCGGGCAGGGGCCGCCACGACTCGACGTCGATCACCGGGTCCATCGAGCCCATGTTGCGCCGCGGATCGGCGACGCCGGCCTGCGGCGGGCCGCCGCCGATCCGGACGCCGCCCACGGAGACGCCGCCGGGCCCGGCCAGGTCGGCCTGACGTACCAGCCCGGTGACCTCGATCATCGACGCCTGCTGCTTCTTGATTTCTTCGAGCAGCGGCTTCTTGCCGTTGAGCCGGAAGCGCCGTCCCGGTTCGACGACGGACCTGGCCGTCTCGTGCGCGGGCGTGCGCGCGACGATGAAGCGCCGGTCCCTGGCGCAGCCGGGGATCGTGATGCGCGCCGAGTCCGACGGCACCTTGCGTTCCTGCTCCTGCGCCTGGGACAGCGGTGCGGCCATCGCGGCGAGAACAACGGCGACAACGAACATCCTCATGAAGTCAGTGTAAGCCCGAACCCACCGTCCGCGCCGAAGGCGCGCCCCCCGCCGAGCGCAGCGAGGCGCCCCTCCCGTTCCCTCCGCCGAGCGAAGCGAGGCGCCCACTGGTCAGCGAGCGCGCTTCAGGACGTCGAGGTCTGCCGTGTCCGACGGCCGGCCCGTGCGTTTTGACGCTCGAAGGTCGTTGAGCGCCAGGTAGGGGACGCGGACCCCTTCGATGCGTCGCACGGCCCGCCTGGGCCAGGCGCGATCGAACGTGACGGTCCACGCCACCGTCAACACATCCACCCTGGGGTCGTCGCCGATGATCGTGATCGGCTTGGCCGCGATCTCCTGCGGATCGAGTTCCCGAGCCATGCCCCAGGGCAACGCCGACAGCGCCTTCAGCAGGCGCGCCATGTTGCGCGGGTCACGTGGCACGAGCACATCGACGTCCTTGGTAGCCCGGACCGACCCGTGGAGATTCGCCGCAACGCCGCCTGCGAGCAGATACCGCACCTTGTGCCGGTTCAGCAGGCGGCAGACCTGGAGGACCCGGTTATCGGTACCAGGGGTTTGTCTGGGCATTACGCCACCGCTGGTAGTCGTCGAACGAGTCGAACGTCTTCACGAACGGCACAAACCGGTACGGCGTCAACGCCGCGAAGTTGCGAAAGAGCCGCTCGGCCTCGTGCAATCGCGCCGCCGCCGAGCGTGGGGCGGCCGGACGCGGCTGGGCGCTACCCGCTCGCGTCGGGGTCCCATGATGCCTTCGAAGTCGTTGGCGCGCCATGCGCTGATTATACGGGCCACGACGAAGTCCTTGAGGCCCAGGCAGTTCGGCAGTATGTTTGAGGGGTAATTGTCCTGTCGTCCCTCGAGGAGAGCAGTCATGACCACACGCAATGCCGCCGGACCATCACGCCGCGACTTCATTCGGGACGCCACCGCAGCCGCCGTGGGCACCGCGGCCGTGGCCCGCTTTCACGGGCTCGTTGGCGCACACGCCGCCGGCAGCGACGAGATCCGCGTCGGTCTCGTAGGCTGCGGGGGCCGAGGGTCGGGCGCGGCCGGCAACGTGCTGGCCGCGGCGCCAGGTGTGCGAATCGTGGCGCTCGCCGACGCGTTTGCCGATCGCCTCACCGCCTGTCGCGAACGACTCGCCACTCAGAACCCTGACACGGCCACTGTGGCCAGCGACCACTGCTTCGTGGGCCTCGATGCCTACCAGCAGTTGCTGAAGACCGACGTCAACTACGTGATTCTGGCGACGCCGCCCGGCTTCCGCCCGATACACATCGCAGCGTCGATTGCAGCCGGCAAGAACACCTTCGCGGAAAAGCCCGTTGCGGTCGACGCCGCAGGCGTGCGATCCTGCATCTCGCTGGCCGACGAGGTGAGCAAGCGCGGCATTGCGATGGCCGCCGGCACCCAGTACCGCCACTTCGATCCGTACATCCAGTCGATGAAGCGCATCCACGACGGCGCCATCGGCCAGCTCACCGGCGCTCGCGCGTACTACAACACGGGCGAACTGTGGAAGCGCGATCGTCAGGACGGCTGGAGCGACGTCGAGAACCAGATGCGCAACTGGCTCTACTACACCTGGCTCTCCGGCGACCACATCGTCGAGCAGTTCATCCACAACATCGACGCGTTGAACTGGGCCTTCAACGGGCACCCGGTACGTGCCACCGGCACCGGCGGACGCCAGGTGCGCACGGCGCCGGAGTTCGGACACATCTACGACCACTTCGCCATCGTCTACGAGTACGACAACGACGCGTTTGCGACGGCGATGTGTCGGCAGCAGAACGGCTGCGAGAAGAAGGTGGCCAACGAGTTCACGGGCACCAAGGGCACGGCGTACGTGCTGCCGGATTACAGCATCAAGGGCGCGACGTCGTGGAAGTACGACGTCGCCGAGCCCAACGACATGTACGTCCAGGAGCACACGGATCTGATCGCGAGCATCCGCGCGGGCAAGCCGCTCAACGAGCTCAAGCAGGTGGCCGAGAGCAGCCTGACGGCGATTATGGGCCGCATGACGGCGTACTCTGGGCAGACCATCACCTGGGACGAGGCGCTGAACTCGCCCGAATCGCTGATGCCGTCCACCCTGACGTGGGGTCCGATGCCCACACCGCCGGTGGCGATGCCTGGCCTGGCAACTGACTAACTAGCTACCGGCGTTCGCTCGACGGCGGCACCAGGCCCTTCAGACGGAAGTGCACGGCCATCTGCGCGTACTCGTGCTCGATGTGGATGGCGTTGCCGTACGCCACGCCCAGGCGGCTGCGCGTGCCCCGCGGCCCCGTGATCATCTGGGTCGCCGTCGCGTCGGTAAGTGAGCCGTACGCCTTCTCGCACTCGGCGCCGACCGCCTTGAGCGCCCCGATAAGGTCTGCCTTTGTCGTCATCGCGGCTGCGCCGGCCTGACGGCGTTCGCCGTTGAGTCCGCTGCACGAGCCCATCGCCGAATCGGCCGTGTGCGCCACCAGATCGCGGAAGCTCTGGCTGTCCGGCGACGGCTTGAAGGCGTAGTTCTCCTCGGGCATCTTCTCGGCGGCCGCCGCGACGTTGCCCCACGTGCGCGTCCAGGACTGGCGGGCTTCCGTGCTCAACGGGTTGTCCTGGGCGGCTGCCTGACCGGCCAGGGCAAGGGCTGCGAAAACGGCGAACGTGGTTGTGCGCATCATGGTCGTCTGCCTCCGAAGCGCAATACGCGCGAAGACGTAAGGACGTTACTTGCGGGGTCAGACCCCAGCTGGACCCACCAGGGGTCTGACCCCGTCACTTCCAATCGGTGCCAGCCAGGCCGTTGAGGTCGTAGACGACCGCGCCGGCGCGTACCGTCAACTCGCAGACGAGCCGTTGAGATCCCGCCAGCCGCGCGCCGTCCATATCGAGAAATCCAAAGCGTCCACGCTCGACCCGCAGCACCGCCACGTCGGCCGGCGCGCCGACCGAGAGGTGTCCAATCGCCTCCTGCCGGATCTCCTTCGCGGGATTCCACGTCGATCGCGCGACGACCTCGGTGAGGGGCACGCCAAGCGCCAGAAACTTGCTCATGACGTTGAGCATGTCCTTCATCCCCGCGTTCATGCTGGCCGTGTGCAGGTCGGTGGAGATCGAGTCCGGCAGGAAGCCCCCCTTCACGATCGGCACGGCGATGCGCCATCTGAAGCTGCCCGCCCCATGCCCGACATCGAAGATCACCCCCCTGGCGCGAGCCTCCGCGAGCGCGGGGTTTGCGCGGCCCTCGAGGAGCTCACGCCTGAGACCCGAATACAGGTGCGTGTAGATGTCACCGGGCCGCAGCTTGCGCAGGAGCAGGTCTTCGATGGGCCGCTCGGTGTGGTCCTTGCCGTAGTCCACCATCACGGGCACACCGGCCAGCGTGCCTGCCTCCACGGCATGCTCGACCGGGGTCCAGGCCGGTCCCTGGAAGTGCGCCGTCTTGATGCCGACAATGGCGTCGCGATGGCGGCGGGTCATCTCGACGGCCGGCTGCACGTCCATGTCCGCGACGTCTTGTTCGAACGTCCCGCCGCGCATGCCGTGCCCGACGATGTTCAGGAAGGCGAACACGCGTGTCCTTGCGCGGCCGATCACGCGATCGTGGAAGTCCTCGAAGTTGCGCCAGCCGGAACTGCCGGCATCGGCGATGGTGGTCACGCCGGCCCGGAACGTGAACCCATCGGGATAGACGCTGTTGTCGCCGGCGTAGGACCGGCGCTCGCCGGTGCCCGCGTAGACGTGGGTGTGAATGTCCACCAGGCCAGGCGTCACATAAAGGCCGGATGCGTCGATGGTCCTGGCGCCCGCCGGATCCACCCGAGGCGCGACAGCGGCGATGACGCCGCCGGCGATGGCGACGTCACGGACGCCGTCGATCCCGCTTCTAGGATCGATGACGTGTCCGCCGGCGATCACCACGTCGTACTTCGGCGTCGTCTGCCGAGCGCTCGGCGCGGAGGCCAGCGCCACGACCACTCCTGCGAAAAGCGCCGCGGGCCGCAGTCGGTAGCTATCGACGAGTCGCGGCCATGGCATCGGCGACCTCCGTCAGATGACGAGCCACGGGACAGTCGAGGTCGCGCCAGTCGTCGTACGGATCGAGAAGCAGCGCGTGGACACCGGCGCCCCGCGCGCCGACGACATCGGCATGGTACAGGTCGCCGATGTGCAGCGTCCGCTCGGCACTGGCGCCGGTGTGCGCCAGCGCGTGGAGAAAGATGCGCGGGTCGGGCTTCTCGAAGCCGGCCAGTGCCGAGTCCACGATGTGCGCCATGTACTGACGTAGACCCGCATCCGCCAGGCTCTGCTCGACGGTGCCGTCCGAGTTGCTCACGACCACCAGGCGCAGGCCTTGCGCCTGCAGGCGGGCGAGCGCGTCGGGCACGCCCGGCATCACGCTGCGCCACAACACGCTGGCGCGCCCGTCGGGTCGAAGCGCCTGTCGCAGGTCGGAGACGAGCGCGTCGAACTCGACCGGCGACAGGTGTGCGGCCGCAGGCAGCGGCTCGATCAACGCCACCAGATACGCGCGGAACAGATCCGTGCCCGCCGGCACGCCGTCAACGAACAGCCGACGCGAGAAGCCCGGGCGGGCCGCCGCCTCGGTGCGCCGGAGCGTCTCGGCGTCGGTAGGGACACCACGGGCGCCCAGTTCGGCGGCCACCCACTCGAAGTCAATCGAGATCAGCGTGTTGCCGACATCGAGGAACACCGTGTCGATGTCCGCGTACGGAATGGCCCCACCCGGTCGACGCATGCAGGCGCATGGTACTGCAACCCTGAAGTGCCGGAGTGCTGAAGTGCCGGAGTGC
>JAENWD010000098.1 GCA_016650245.1 Vicinamibacteria bacterium | reverse complement strand
GCGCCCAGGCGGGCGTCGCCAGTGCCGATGCGTTCCAGGGCGGCCTCGCAGACCGACGTGGCCGTGGCGTCGCCGCAGGCAATGGCCGTGCGGACGGCGCCGATGGTCAGCGGCTCTCCGGCTGCCATCAGCCGATCACCCGCGGCACCCGGAACAAGCCGGCCTGCTGGTCGCCATCTGGCGCTGCGGCCACCGCGGTCTGCCGATCCAGACTGGGCGTCTCGACGTCGTCGCGATCGACCATCGCGTCGCAAAGGACGTGCGAGGTGGGTGGCACACCGGAGGTGTCAAGCGCCTGCACCTGGGTGGCGTAGGCGAGGATGTCGCTCAGCTGACGCGTGAAGGCCCCGGCCTCGTCATCGGTCAGTTCGAGGTGCGCGAGTTCGGCGATGCGCGCCACATCCTCGCGGGACAGCACGTCGGACATCCGCTGATGCTAGCATAGCGATCGTCGGCCCAAATGACTCAGGATCAGGGTCCACAACCCGTGCGTCGCCTTGCATTTTCTGGCACGTGGTACGACCGCGACCCGGTAGCGCTGGCCTGCGACGTCGATACCTGGCTGTCCACCGTCACGCCGCTGGCAGGTCGCGTCTGCGCGCTTGTCGCGCCGCATGCCGGACTGCGCTACTCGGGGCGCATCGCCGCCTGGAGCTACCAGCCGCTGTCGGGCCTCGCGCTCGACGCTGTCGTGCTCATCGGTCCCTCACACTATGCCGCGTTTGCCGGATGCGCGATGTTGCGCCGAGGCAGCCTCGCCACCCCATGGGGCGCGCTGCCCGTGCAGACGGCGCTCGCGGAGGCGCTTGCCGGTGAGACGCCGCTGCTGGCGGAGGAGCGGCGCGACCTCCACGCGGCAGAGCACGCGCTCGAATTGCATCTGCCACTGCTGGCCCGGGTGCAGCCCGACGTCGCCGTCGTGCCGATTCTGGTGGGCGAGCACTCCCGCGCCGTGGCCGAAGCGCTCGGTGACACGCTTGGGCGAGTGCTCGCGGGTCGTCGTGTCGTGCTCGCCGCCAGCAGCGACCTGTCTCACTATCACCCGCGCTCGAGGGCGCGCCGGCTCGACGACGAGGTGCTGGGGGCGTTTGAGGCGTGCGATGCTGATGCCCTGATGCGCGCCCTCGAGCGCGATCCGGGCCATGCCTGCGGAGGCGTGCCGGCCGCGGCCGTGATGCGCGCGTCGCGCGCGCTGGGCGCGACCTCAGGAGGCGTTCGACAATACGGCGACTCGGGGGATGTCTCGGGCGACCTCGGGCGCGTGGTCGGCTACGCCAGCGCCGTCTGGACGACAGCGGCATGATGGCGACGTGGTCGGCCGACCAGCGCAACACCCTGCTGGCGCTGGCGCGGCAGGCGCTGGTCGCCGCCGTGCGGCGGGGACCACCACCAGCCGCCGTCGGACCTGCCGTGTTTGACCAGCGTGCCGGGGCGTTTGTCACGCTCAGGTCTGCGGGCGACCTCCGGGGGTGCATCGGGCAAGTGGAGGCCCGACGGCTCGCAGATCTCGTCGTGCACTGCGCCGGGGCCGCCGCTCTGGAGGACCCGCGGTTTTCGCCGGTGGTCGATGTGGAGTTGTCGCAAATTCACATCGAGCTGTCCGTGCTTGGCTCACTCACACCGTTGGCCGACCCATCGGGGCTCGAGCCGGGCCGCCACGGCCTTGTGATTTCCTCGGCAGGACGACAGGGCCTGCTGCTGCCACAGGTGGCGACCGAGTGGGGCTGGACGCGAGACGAACTCCTCCGGCAGACGTGCCTGAAGGCCGGCCTGCCCCCCGCCGCCTGGCGCCAGGGGGCACAGCTCTTCACGTTTGAAGCCGAGATCTTTGGCGAGCCGGAATCCTGATGGACGCCTCGTCTGCACCCTCCGCCGCTGCGCTGAAATGCCCTTCGTGCCGAGCCGACATGGCCGCGGTGCTGCTCGACGCGCACTACGGCGCGACGATGCAGCTTGACGCGTGCCATACCTGCCACGGGCTGTGGGTGGACGACCGCGAAACCCTGCGCCTCACGCCAGGCTCGACGCTTCGGCTCTTCGAGCTGATTCACGACCGACGCGCCGACCAGCGGCATCCGCTGGCGAACCGCCTGCAGTGCGCCCGCTGCGACCTGCCTCTGATCGACACGCAGGACCGCCAGCGCGACACGCCGTTCCGCTACTGGCGCTGCGGACGCCGGCACGGCCGCTTCATCACGTTCTTCGATTTTCTGCGCGAGAAAGACTTCGTGCGCCCGCTGTCGCCCGCCCAGGTGGCCAAGCTGCGCGCCCGCGTGCGCTCGGTGAACTGCTCGAATTGCGGCGCGCCGATCGACCTGCAGACCTCCAGCGCGTGCGCGTATTGCCGCACGGCGTTGTCGATGCTCGACTTCACGCAGGTTGAACGGATGCTGACGACGCTGCGCGACGCCG
>JAENWD010000097.1 GCA_016650245.1 Vicinamibacteria bacterium | reverse complement strand
GTACTACAGATGGCCTCGGGCCTCGGGTGCTTCGCACCTGGCCTCTGGAGCTTCGCACCTGGCCTCGGGTGCTTCGCACCTGGCCTCGGGGTGCTTCGCACCTGGCCTCGGGTGCTTCGCACCTGGCCTCGGGTGCTTCGCACCTAGCCTCGGGAGCTCACGCACCTGGCCTCGGGAGCTCACGCACTTAGCCTCGGGGGCTTCGCACGTAGCCTCGAGTGCTTCGCACCTGGCCTCAGTCCGAGGCTCGGTCCCCGTCCTCCTGAGGCTATCGGCGTCAGTTCCCGAGGCCCGAGGCTATCTTTCCCGTCCTCCCGAGGCCATCAGCGTCAGTGCCCGAGGCTCGGTCCCCGTCCCTCCGAGGTCTGAGGCTAACAGCGTCAGTTCCCGAGGCCTGAGGCTATCTTCCCGTCCTCCTGAGGCTATCGGCGTCAGTTCCCATAGGCCAGTTATAATCCGCACTTCACCAAGGAGGTGGAGTCATGGCAACGTCGTCCTGGCAGCTGAGCGGGCAGTACTACGAGACGTGCAATTGCGACTACGTGTGTCCCTGCATCCTGGGACAGATGGCGGTGATGCCGACCAAGGGGTCCTGCACATTCGCCATGGCATTCCAAGTTGATCGTGGAAATTTCGGGACGGTCTCGCTCGACGGCCTCGGGTTCATCGTCGTCGGGTTCACGCCAGGAGCGATGGGCAAGGGAAACTGGTCGGTGGGCGTCATCGCCGACGAGCGGGCCAGTGCCGAGCAGCGCGATGCCCTTACCGCGATCGCGAGCGGTGGCGCGGGCGGCCCGATGTCTGCGCTATCGGGTCTGGTCGGAACGTTTCTGGGCGTCGAATCCGCGCCGATCCGTTTCGAGCGCGACGGCGTCCAGTGGTCCGTCACCGCGTCGAGTCTTGTGGACATGGCGGCCACGGGCGCCATGGGGGTCAACCCCGACGCGACCGAGCCGCTTCATCTCGACAACACCGGCCATCCGGCGGCGGATCGTTTTGCGTTGGCCCACGCGTCCAAGAGCCACGTGCACGCGCTCGGCCTGGAGTGGGATGACGTCAGCGGAATCAACAACGGACAGTACGCGCCGTTCTCCTGGCGGAGTGCGTAGCGAGCGCGCCGCCTTCCCCGCGGCCGTCGTGGTCGTTCTGCTGCTCTCGTGGTGGTGGATCGTGGCCATGGCGCGGGACATGTACGGCGCGATGGACGGCCCGTCCGCCTGGATGATGACCAGCATCTGGGACGGCACGCATCTGCTGCTGCTGTGGACGATGTGGGCCGTCATGATGGCCGCCATGATGCTGCCCACGGCGTGGCCGATGTTGGCGATGTACGGCACGCTGTCCGGCAGCCCCCCCACCCAGCGGCGTTCCAGTCATCTGTACCTGTTTGCGGGCGCATACGTGCTGGTCTGGGCGCTCTTCAGCGTCGTAGCCACCTTCGTCCAGCGGATGCTTGCGGAGGTCCTGCTGCTGTCGCCCATGATGGAGCTGGCGAGCCCGCGCGCAAGTGCTGCGTTCCTCATCCTCGCGGGCGTGTATCAGTGGACACCCCTGAAACGCGTCTGTCTCCGGTCGTGCCGTTCTCCGATCTCGTTCCTGATCCGGCATTGGCGTGCGGGTTCGCTGGGGGCGTTCCGCATGGGCGTCGAGCACGGCGTCTACTGCGTGGGCTGCTGCTGGGCGCTGATGCTCCTGCTGTTTGTCGGCGGCGTGATGAACCTGTACGTCATTGCGGCGTTGACGACGTTGGCGGCCATCGAGAAGGTTGCGCGGGCCGGCGAACTGGGGAGCGGCTTGAGTGGTGGCGTGCTCATCGCCATTGCCGTGTGGATCCTGGCCAGAGGCTAGCAGCGTCAGTTCCCGAGGCTAGCTTCCCTGCTTCCCGAGGCTAGCAGCGACAGCTCCAGACGCTGAGCGAAGCTCCCGAGGCTATCAGCGCCAGTTCCCGCGGCCTGAGGCTCGGTCCCCGTCCTCCTGAGGCTATCAGCGTCAGTTCCTAAGGCTATGATCGTCGCCATGTCCTTCCTCGGGTTCGTCGGCCGCGCCCTTCGGGGCGCGATGTGGGTGTTGATCGCGGGCGGGTTCGTCGTGCTCGCGTGGATCTGGCTGATCTCGGACTTCTCGGGCCAGGAAAAGACGATGATGGCGGTGCCGGTGATGGCGCTGCTCGGCCTGCTGGCCGTGATCGCGCTCTTCACGATCACGGGCCCGAGGCGCAGGTCCGCGCGTGGGATGGCGGCCGTGCTCATCGCCGCCGTTCTGGCGATGCCCGTGCTGTTTCGATTGAAGGGCCTGACCGGCGACTTCTATCCGGTGGTCCAGTACCGCTTCGCGCCGAAGCACGACACGACGTTGGCAGCGCTACCGGGCGCTGCAGCGACACTCGAACCCGCACCATCAGACACAATCACGACGGCGCGAAGGCACGACGGCGCGAAGGAGGCCCTGGATATTCCGGCACCCAGCACCGCACCCAGCACGCCGGCACCTGGCACCCCAGCACATCTCAGTTTCCCGCAGTTCCTCGGCCCTTCCCGCACGGGCGTCATCCCCGACGTGCACCTGGTGCGCGACTGGGTGGCGCATGCGCCGAAGCTGATCTGGAGGATCCCGGTCGGCGCGGGATGGTCGGGTTTTGCGATCGATCGCGGCTTGGCGATCACGCAGGAGCAGCGGAGCGGCAACGAGATGGTCGTCGCCTACGACCTGCTCACCGGCAAGCCGCGCTGGTCGCACAGCGACGCCATTCGGTTCGACTCGGTCATCGCCGGCGACGGCCCGCGCGCGACGCCGACGATCACCGGCGCCTTTGTCGCGACGTTGGGGTCCACGGGACTCCTCAACGTGCTCGATTTTGGCACCGGCCGCCGTTTGTGGAGCAAGGACATCGCCACGGACAACCAGGCGACCAATCCCGAGTGGGGCAGAAGCGGCTCGCCGCTCGTCCTCGACGGCAAGGTCATCGTCTCCGCCGGCGGCGACGACGGCAAGTCGCTGGTCGCCTACGACGTCGGGACCGGCGCGCGTGTGTGGAGCGGCGGGTCAGACGGCGCGGGATACGCCTCGCCGATCGTGATGAGCCTGCTGGGCCGGCCGCAGGTGGTGATCCTCAATCGCGTGACGCTGGCCGGTCACGATCCGGCCACAGGCGCCGTGCTGTGGTCGCAGCCGTGGGTGCCGATCCCCAACGTCGCGATGCCGATTCGCGTTGCCGACGACCTTGTGCTCGGCTCCACCGGCTACGGCATCGGCAGCAAGCTGGTGAAGCTCACCGCGGGCGCCGACGGCGCCATCACGCCGGCGTTTGTGTGGGAGACGCCGCGCCTGAAGGCGAAGTTCACCAACCCGGTCCTTCACGGCGGGTTCGTCTACGGGCTCGACGATGGCGTGCTCGTTTGCATGGATGTGACGACGGGAGAGCGACGCTGGCGCGCGGGCCGGTACGGTCACGGCCAGACGCTGCTGGTCGGCGACCTGCTGCTGGTGACCACCGAGGACGGCGAGATTGTGCTGGTCGAGCCGACGCCTTTGGCGCATCACGAGGTGGCGCGCTTCACGGTATTTGACGGCAAGACGTGGAACCCGCCGGCGATTGCAGGAAAGTATCTGCTCGTGCGCAGCGACAAGGAAGCGGCGTTGTACGAGATGACGCTGAGGTCCGAAGGCAGCTAGCCTCGGGCTTCTGGAACTTCGCACCTAGCCTCTGGAGCTTCGCACTTGGCCTCAAGGCCGAGGCTTGAGGCTAGCTTCCCGGCCTCCTGAGGCTAGCAGCGACAGCTCCCGAGGCCTTACAGCTACGACAATCCGAACGCGCGTGCGTGCCAGGAGGCGCGCGCGTGGGTTTCCCAGCGGCCCTCCCGCAGCTCGGCGACGCGCGTCAGGGTGTTGTTGAAGACGACGGTATCGGCCGAGACGGCGCCGCCGCGCGCCAGTTCGGCAAACGCCAGACGAGGCAGCCGCTCGATGCCGTCATCCTGACGGAACAGCACGGGTCCGTGATCGAGTAGTTGCACCTGCAGCGCCTGCTCGAGCTGTCCCAGCGTGTGCACCATGGCGTCGATGGAGCAGCCCGACGCGCCAGCCGAGGCCTCGTCCACGCCCACGAGCAGGAACCGGTCGTACTTCCAGTCGCGCGCCACGGTCAGCGGCTGGCCGTGCGCCGTCCACTGCGCCAGAAACGCGTCCACGCCCGCCAGCAGGCGGGCACTCTCCTCACCGGTCACCGTGCGATTTGCGGCAAAGATCCACAGGCGCGATTCGGGTTGCAACTTGTCGAACGTCACGACGGGCATGAGTTGATTGTAGCTCGATGTGCTGAGTGCCGCGTGCTGGGGTGCTTGGTGCGGTGCCGGGTGCCGGGTGCCTGGTGCTGTCACAATGCTCTCGATGCCGGGTTTTCGCGCCCTCCTGAAGCAGAACCGCAACTTCCGCTACGCCTGGACCAGCCAGGTCATCTCCGAGATCGGCGACCACTTCAACAACATCGCCGTGTTCAGCCTCGCCCTGGCGACGACCCGCTCGGGGCTGGTGGTGAGCGGCGTGATGCTGGCACGCGCGGTGTCGGCGGTGCTGGCCGCGCCGGTGGCCGGCGTCGTCCTCGATCGCGTCGATCGGCGCACGGTGATGATCGCCTCGGACCTGGTCCGCGCCGTCGTCGCCATCGCGTTCATCGCGACCGTTGACCAGCCGCGTCCGTGGCTGCTCTACACGCTCAGCGCGCTACTGATGTTTGCGTCGCCGTTTTTCACCAGCGGACGCTCGGCGATCCTGCCGTCCATCGCGAATACGGACGAACTGCACACGGCCAACTCGCTCACGCAAACGACGCAGTGGACGACGTTGACGATCGGCACCATCGCGGCGGGGTTCAGCGCGGCGACGTTTGGATACGAGGCCGCGTTTGTCCTCAACAGCCTGTCGTTTCTGGGAAGCGCGTGGGCTATCTGGAAGGTGAGGCTCGAAGGCAGCCACAATCACGATGGCGCGCAGGCGCGAAGGCGCGATGACCTGAGGCTATCAGCGAAGAGCGAGAGGCCTGAGGCTGGCAGCGTAGCTCCAGAGGCTATCAGCGAAGCTCCCGAGGCCCGCCGTGCCCATCGCGTCCGTCCCTGGCACGACTATCTCGACGGACTTCGTTACATGCGGCGCGAGCCGCTCATCCTGGGGATCTCGTTGCTGGGCGTGGGCTGGGCATCAGGGGGCGGGGCGGCGCAGATCCTCTTCAGCCTCTTCGGCGAGTTGGTGTTCAACCGCGGGCCGGCCGGCATCGGCATTCTCTGGGGTTCGGCCGGGTTCGGGCTCATCGTCGGGGGCGTCGTCGCGCACCGCGTTGGGCCACGTCTGAGCTTTCGGTCGTACAAGCGCACGGTGGCGCTGTGCTACCTCGTCCACGGCGGCGCGTACGTGCTGTTCAGCCAGGCGTCGCGCTTCGAGGTCGCGCTCGGGTGGATCGCGCTGTCGCGCGCGGCGGTAGCGGTGAGCTCCGTGCTCAACTGGTCGCTCCTCTTGCGCCACGTCGCGCCCGACTATCGGGGACGCGTGTTTGCCACCAACGAATCGCTGGTCTGGTCCACGATGATGCTCTCGATGCTCGCCGCCGGTATCGCCAGCCAGTCGTTCGATCCCCGTGCGATCGGCGCCGTGTCCGGCGTGCTCAGCTCGTGCACCGCGATCTACTGGATCTGCGCCGATCGCGCCGGGCTGCTGAAAGAGCCGGCGCTGCAGGGCGAGGAGCCCGACGACGCCAAGCTGCATGATCCCACGACGGCGTGATCTCAACCCGCCCCAACCTGCTCCAACCCGCCCCAACCTGCTGCGTAGCTCCAAACCATCAGACAGCCGTATATCCCCCATCCACCATCAGGTGCGTGCCCGTGATGAACGAGGCGTCGTCGGAGGCGAGGAACAGGATGGCGTGGGCGACTTCGCGGGGGGTGCCGACGCGGTTGAGCAGGTGCTTGGGGGCTTCGGCGGCGATGAAGTCGGCCAGGCTCATCCCCACGCGTCCCATGTGATCGCGGCTGGCGCGGGTGAGGATGGTGCCGGGGCACACGCAGTTCACGCGGATGCCGTCGGACGCCAGGTCGAGCGCCAGGTTCCTCGTCATCTGCAGGATGGCGGCCTTGGTCGCGCTGTACGTCACAAACTGCGGCTGCGCGACAAACGACGAGATGGACGCGAGATTGACGATGGCGCCGCCGCCGCTGCGGCGCATCACCTGCACGGCCGCGTGTGTGACCAGCGCGGTGCCGATGACGTTCACGTCGAGGCTGCGGTGCCAGTCCTCGGGCGTGGCGTCGATGCCCATGAGCACGAAGGTCGCGGCGTTGTTGACGAGGATGTCGAGGCGTCCAAACGACGTCTCGGCCGCGCTGGCCAGGGATGCCGCCTCGGCCGGCCTGGAGATGTCGGCGTGGACGAAGACGGCCTTGCCGCCGGCGGCGAGGATGCGGTCGCGCACTTCGGTGCCGCCGCGATCGTCGATGTCGCCGATGACGACGGCGGCTCCGTGCTCGGCGAGCAGCTCGGCGGTTGCGGCGCCGATGCCGTCGGCGGCACCAGTGACGAGGGCGACTTTCTGTGAAACGCGCATAGTCAGTACGTGGCCCTGCCGCCGCTGATGTCCAGGCACTGTCCGGTCGTGAAGCTGCACTCGTCGCTGGCCATCCACGCGACCAGCGCGGCGACCTCGTGCGGCTGGCCGACGCGGCCCAGCGGGATGCGCTGCACCATGTACTGCACTTGCGCCGGCGTCAACTGCTGCAGGATCGGCGTCTCGATGACGGCGGGCGCAATCGCGTTCACGTAGATCCCGAGCTGCGCGACTTCTTTCGCCAGCGCCTTGGTGAAGCCGATCACGCCGGCCTTCGCGCTGGAGTAGGGAATCATGTTCGGGTTCCCTTCCTTGCCGGCAATCGAGGCGATGTTGATGATCCGCCCGGACTTGCGCGCCTTCATGCCCCGGATGACGGCCTGCGAGCAGAGGAACACGCTCGTCAAGTCGATGCGCATCAGATTGTCCCAGTCCGCGTCTGTGAGGTCCTCGAGCGGCGCCGCGCGGCCGGCGATGCCGGCGTTGTTCACCAGGATGTCGATGGGGCCATACGTGGACTCGGTCGTGGCGACCGCGGCTTCCACCGACACCCGGCTGCCGACGTCGCACTGGCCGGCCGTGACCGTCAGGCCCTGCGCGGTGAGCGCGGCCACCTCGCGCACCTGCGCGTCGTAGTCCAGATCGACGGCCGCGACATGTGCGCCCTCGCGCGCCAGACGCTCGACGATGGCCAGGCCGATGCCGCGCGCGGCGCCAGTGACAAGGGCGACTTTCTTCTCGAGCAAAGGCACGATGAATCTCCTGGGAAACAATCGCAATGGCGCGAAGGCGCGAAGGCGCGAAGAAAAATCGCGCCTTCGTGATTGTGATCAATGTTCGTACGGTCTCTTCAGCGTCAACCCCGCGCGATTCAACTCCACGCCCCACCCGGGCGTATCCGGGATGTCGATCCAGCCGTCCTTGGGCACGGGCTCGTGGACGAACAGGTCGCCGAAGAGCGGCACGATCGTGTCGGCCTTCGGGCTCATGATGAGGAACTCGGCCATCGGGCAGTTCGTGAACGCGTACTGCAGATGGTACGAGAACACGCTGGACCCGTGCGGGATGACGGGGATGTCGTAGGCCGCCGCCATCGCGACGATGCGGCGTGCCTCGGTGATGCCGCCCACCCAGTTGATGTCGGGCTGCAGGATGTCCACCGCCTTGCGCGCGATGAGCTCGCGGAAGCCGTAGCGCATGTACTCGTGCTCGCCGGTGGTCAGCAGCATCGCGCCGGCCACGGCCTGCTTCACCTGCACGTAGCCGTCGATGTCGTCGGGCGGCAGGAACTCTTCGATCCAGCGGATGTTGTAGGGCGCCAGCGCCCTGGCGTACTTGATCGCGTACGGAACAGAGAGCCCCATGTAGCAGTCGATCATCAGCGGGAAGTCCGGACCGACCGCTTCGCGGTGCTTGCGGGCGGTCTCGAGGTTCTTCCTCAGCCCCTGGTCGCCGTCGCCCGGCCCGTACTCGCACGGGAACTTGGAGGCGACAAACCCCATCTTCTGCGCCAGGTCCGGCCGCGCCGTCGTCGCATATACGGGCAGGCGGTCCTTGGTCTTGCCGCCCAGGAGCGCATAGATCGGCTCGCCACGCAGTTTGCCCAGCAGGTCCCACAGCGCAAGGTCCACGGCGCTGATCGCCTGAATCGTCAGTCCCTTGCGCCCATACGGCATCGTCGCGCGCCACATTTGGTCGAAGATGCGCTCGACGTCGCGCACGTCCTGGCCCTCGACGAAGCGGTTCAGGTGCTTTTCGACGACGTAGCAGGCGGGCTCGCCGCCGATGCTGACGCCGATGCCGACGGTGCCGTCGGCCAATTCGGCCTCGACGATCACCGTGCCGAGCGCGTTGATGCCCCAGCTCATGCGGTTGGTCTTGTACTGCGGGTAGACCGACATCGGATTGGCGATGTGCGTGTCCACGATCCAGTGGCCGGTGTGCTGGTTGTGGTAATCGGCGCCGGATTCGCCCGGGTCGATCACGTAGGCGCGGAGTTGTTTGACGATTGCTGGCTTCATAGGGAGTCTTCGCTGTCAGCCTCTGGCCTCAGGAGCGTCGCACCTAGCCTCTGGAGCTTCGCACTTAGCCTCACGAAATCACGCGGATTCTCTTGAGGCTATCTTCCCGGCCTCCCGAGGCTCGCTGCGTAAGTTCCCGAGGCCCGAGGCTATTAGAAATCAAAGTCATCAATGTTTTCCCTCGTAAACACAAACGGCTTCCCCAGCAGAATCTGGTCCTTGTCGATCGCGATCGATCCCAGGCGGCCGGCATCGATTGAGGTCGCGCCGCGCGTGAGCTGTCCGCGCGCCAGCGCGTGTCCCGCTACCACCGTCAGATAGCCGAGGTCGCCGGTGTTCCACAGCACGATGCTGCTGATGATGCCGGCGTGGACGTACGGCTTGCACATGTTGGGCAGCGACAGGCCGGTGACCTTGACGTCGGTGCGCCCGGATTGCTTGACGGCTTCGGCGATGCCGGGCACAGCCGGCGCTGCGATGCCCATCACGACGCGCACCTTCGGGTAGACCTTCAGGATCGTCTGCGTCTCGGCAAACGCGCGATCGCGGTCGCCGTCGCTGGGGCGGATCACGGCCAGCGTGACCTTCGGGTGCGCCGAGGCGAGGCGTGCGCGGATGTGTTTGATCCACTCGTTCTGGTTGGCCGCGCTCAGCGACGCGGTGACGATCGCAAACTCGCCGGCGCCGCCAAGGAGCCGCGCGGCCTCATCGGCCAGCGTCCCGCCGATGCCCTGCGGCGTGGCCTGGTTCACCAGGAAGTCCCGAGCGTCGGGCTCCGAGTCGGCGTCCCAGGTGAGCACCTTGATGCCGCGCGACCGCGCCTTGCGCAGGACGGTGGAGATCGCCGCCTGGTTCTCCACGCTCACCGCGACGACGTCGATGCCGCGCGTGATCCAGGCTTCGACGACCTCGTTCTGCTTTGCCGGGTCCAGCTCTGTCGGGCCATCCCAGATCAGGTCGACACCAAGAGCGGCTGCCGCTTCCTCGGCGCCCTTGCGGCAGCTCACGAAGTACGGGTCGCCCTTGGCCTTGGGCATCATCCCGATGACGACACGGCGTGCCGTGGGCGTGGTAGCGCCGGTGGTGGCAGGCGCGAGCGCCGCAGGGCGCAGCGAGCGCACGAGCCACCAGTTCGACGTGGCCACGATGCCCGCGCCCAGCAGGATCACGCCGCACAGGACGGCCAGTTGAGTGTTACGCATCTCGAGTTCGGACTGCGGACTGCGGACTGCGGACTGCGGACTACGGACTCCGGGCGCCTTTCCCAACGCCAACGCGCCCATCAGGAGCACGCCCGTCAGGATCCCAGCCAGTTCCGCGGGCAGCGCCGCCAGGCGCAGTCCATTCTGCAACACCACCATGGCCAGCAGGCCAAGTATCGTGCCGCCGATCGTGCCCACCCCGCCGGTGATGGCCGCGCCCCCAAGCACGACGGCGGTGATGGCCGTGAGCTCGTAGCCGGTACCCGCGTCGGCCTTGGCCTGTCCCAGGTGGGCGACGTAGATGACAGCGGCCAACCCGGCGGCCAAACCGGAGAGCAGGTACAGTTCGGCCAACCGATTGGCGACTTTGACGCCGGCGTGTCGCGCGGCCTCGGCGTTCCAGCCGATCGCATAGTACGCGCGCCCACGGGTGGCGCGGTGGAGCAGCACGGCAACCCCCGCCGCTACCAGCAGCAGCACGGGCGTCTGGCGGGGAATGCCGGCGAGATAGCCCTGCCCGAGCGCGAGAAACGACGGCGGCAGGCCCGTGTAGTTGTCCACCGCGCCGGTGAGCCCTTCGGCCAGGCCGCGAAACAGCGACAGCGAGCCCAGCGTCACCATCAGCGCCGGAAGGCCGCGGTAGGCGATCAGCCACGCGTTGAGCGCGCCGCCCAGGAGCCCAACGCCCAGCGCCGCGGCCGCCGCGAGCGGCATCGGCCAGCCGCCGTCGCGCCACAGGGCGCCCAGCGTGATGGCGGAGAGCCCCAGCAGCGCGCCGCACGACAGGTCGATGCCGCCGGATACGATCACGGGGGTCAACGCCAGCGCCAGCAGGCCGACCTCCACCGCCAGACGCACGATCTCTGCCGCATTCGCTCCGGTGGCGAAGTTGGGCGCGACCACCGCGAAGACGGCGACCTCCGCTGCCACGACGATGGCCAACGCGAGCTCGTGACGGTTACGCACGGCGCCGCCTCACGGTCTCGTAGAGGATCGCCGCGAGGATGATCGCGCCCTGCAGCGCGCGTTCCCAGTAGGCGCTCACACCCAGAAACGTCAGGCCTGTGCCGATCGTGCCGAGCAGCGCGACGCCGATCACCGTGCCGCCGATCGATCCTCGGCCGCCGGTGATCGAGGTGCCGCCGACGACAACGGCGGCGATGACCTTCATCTCGATGCCTGCGGTGATCGCGCCGGGGACCTCGGCAAAGCGGCTCGCGTTGAGCGCTGCGGCCAGGCCCGTCAGCAGGCCGCAGGCGGCAAAGCTCGCCATCACGACACGATCGGGCCGCAGGCCGAGCAGCTGCGCGGACTCGGCGTCGCTGCCGGTGGCGTAGACGGCGCGCCCCAACGGCGTGGTCCGCAGGAACCACGCGCCGGCGACGATCACGGCCACCGTGAGCCCGATGAGCAGCGTCTGCCCGCCGCCTTGCCCGAGGCCGAACCACTGGAAGCTGACGGGCAGGTCGCCCACCCAGGCGCCGTCGGTGGCCCATCGCAGGCCGTCGCGCAGGATAACCAGCAGCGCCAGCGTGACGACGATCGACGGCAGGCGCAGCCGCGCGACGAGTACCCCGCTCACCAGTCCGATCGATCCTCCAGCCAGCGTCGCGACCATCGCCGCCAGCACCGGCGGCACACCCTCGCGCGCCAGCGTCGCCGACAGCACCGCACACACTCCCGCCGTCGCACCCACCGCTACATCCACCTGCCCGGTCAGAATCACCATCGTCATGCCCACGGCGATGATCTGGACCAACGCGTTGCTGATGACCACGTCGCGCAGGTTGTCGGGGGCGAAGAAGGAGGGGGCGAGCAGGGCGAGTACGGCGAGTAGGGCGAGCAGGGCGAGTAGGGCGGGTAGGGCGAGTCGGACGGGGCGCATCACGCCGCTGGCGCGCGCCCGAAGGCCGCGGCCATCACGGATTCAGCATCGGAGGTCGCGCGGTTGAACTCGGCGACCAGCCGGCCGTGTCGCATGACGAGGATGCGGTCGCTCATGCCCATCACTTCGAGCAGCTCCGACGAGATGAGCAGCACGCCCATACCCCGCGCCGCCAGGTCGCCGACAAGGCGATGAATCTCGGCCTTGGCGCCCACATCCACGCCCTGCGTGGGCTCGTCGAGGATCAGCAGGTCCGGGGTGCGCACGAGCCACCGGCCAAGCGCGACCTTCTGCTGGTTGCCGCCGGATAGCTGCCGCACGGGCGTGTCGAGCGACGCCGTCTTCACGGAGAGCGCGTCCACCAGGCGCGTGGCGGTGGCGCGTTCGGCGGCGCGGTCGAGCAGGCCGTGGCGCGAGACCAGGGCGAGCGAGGCCAGCGTGAGGTTCGACGAGACCGGCAAGTCGAGCACGACGCCATGCCGACGCCGGTCTTCAGGCAGATACGCGATGCCGGCGGCGATGGCTTGCTCGGGCGAGCGCGGGTGGATCTCGCGGCCCGCGACGCGAACTGAGCCCGAGTCGCGCGCGGCGAGTCCAAACAGCACGCGCGCCAGCTCGGTGCGGCCGGCGCCGACCAGTCCTGCCAGCCCGACGATCTCGCCGCGCCCGACGATGAGGCTGATGTCGCTGACGCCAGCTTCGCGCGACGACAGGCCCTCGACTTCGAGCACGGGGACTCCGATCGCGACCTCGCGCTTCGGGAAGACCGAGGCGACCTCGCGGCCGACCATCAGCGTGATCAGCGATGGCGCGTCCACCGCCGCCATGGCCTCTGTGGCAACGGTGCGTCCGTCGCGCAACACGGTGACGCGGTCGGCCAGGCGCGGCAGCTCTTCCAGGCGATGCGAGATGTAGATGACGGCGACGCCGGAGGCGCGCAGGTCTTTCAGCAGGTCGAAGAGCCGATCGACTTCGCGCGGCGTGAGCGAGGCCGTCGGCTCGTCCAGAATCAGCAGCCGCGCGCGGACGCTGAGCGCGCGCGCCATCTCCACGAGCTGCTGCTCGGGCAGGCTCAGCGACGAGGCGTCGCGGTCCACGTCGATGTCGGCGCCCACGCGGGCCAGCGCCTCGCGCGCACGGGCGCGGCGCGCGGGCCAGTCCACACGCGCGAACACACCACCGGGCTCGGCGCCGAGCGCGAGATTCTCGGCCACCGACAGATCGGGGAACAGCGCCGGGTGCTGATGGATCGCGACGACGCCCAGCCGACGCGCCTCTAGCGGCGCGAAGCGCTCCACGGTGTGCCCGCCGATGACGACCGTGCCGCCGTCAGGTGAGGTGGCGCCGGTGAGGATGCGGACGAGGGTGGACTTACCCGCGCCGTTTTCGCCCACCAGCGCGTGGATCTCGCCCGCGCGTACCTCGAGAGAGGCGTCCGCGAGCGCGCGGACGCCCGAATAGGATTTTGTGAGATGGGTGACGGTGGTCAGTCCAGGTTCCTCACCCAGATATTCCTGAACCTCACCAAATCCCCGTGGTCCTGCAGGCCGATGGGCAGCTTGTCGGCGTGTTTCTCGTAGTAGGGCGGGCGGTCGTGCGCGGTCACGCCCATCACCTCGACGTGGTCCTGCACCAGGACGCCGTTGAGGAACGCGGTGAAT
>JAENWD010000096.1 GCA_016650245.1 Vicinamibacteria bacterium | reverse complement strand
GGCTATGCCGATCGCGGGTATCGCACGGTGTTCAACTGCAACGCCGAGGCGGGCCAGACGGTGTTTCACGTGCACCTGCACCTGCTGGCAGGCAGGCCCCTGGCGTGGCCGCCAGGGTAGAATTAACGATTGCAGATTAGGATTCGTGACGGGTTACGGAGATTTCTCGCGAATCGCGTGTAGGGCGGGCCTAGGCCCGCCTGGCGACAAGTGTTCGCTCGTGACCTTGTAGATCGCGCAAGATCTCGATTGGCTCGAGGGTGGGCACCTGGTCCAGCGCGTGACGCACGGCCTCGCCCTGCGCGAACCCGAACTCCATCAACAGCACGCCGTTCGGTGCCAGCCGCGAGGGCGCTTGCGCCAGCAGTGCTCGCGCCTCGTCGAGCCCGTCGTCGCCGTGGCCGTAGAGCGCCTGCGGCGGCTCGTGGTCGCGCACGTCGGGGCTAAGCGTCGTGCTGTGCGACGACGGCACATACGGTGGGTTGGCCACGATCAGATCGAACGGGCCTGGGGAGTTGTCGAGCAGCGAGCTCTGCACCAGCGTCACGCGGTCGCCGACGCCGAGGCGCACGGCGTTCTCGCGCGCGACCGTCAGCGCTGCGGCTGAAACATCGGTGGCGGTAACGCGTGCGGCGGGCAACTCATGCGCCAGGGCGATCGCCAGACAGCCGCTACCGGTGCCGACATCGGCGACCGCCCATGCGCGGCCCTTGTCGCGCAGCCGTGCCAGCGCGGCTTCGATGATGAACTCGGATTCGGGTCGGGGAATGAGCACCGCGGGCGTGACGAGGAACTCGAGGTTCCAGAACTCGCGGCTGCCAGAGATATAGGCCACCGGCTCGCGCTGTTCCCGGCGAATGACCAGTGCCTCGTAGCTGGCGGCGGCATCGGGCGCCAGGGGCTCGTCGCGCCTGGTCAGATAAGTGGCACGGTCCCAGCCACGCGCATAGCGCGCCAACACTTCCGCGTCGATGGCGGCCTGATCGGGCGGAATGCCCGCGCGGATGAACCGCTCGCGCGCGGCGACTACCCGCTGCCACAGAGACAATTACTGTTCCTTGAGTTGTTCCGCCGTGTAGTACGAGATCACGGCGTCGAGCAGCTCATCGAGGTCGCCGTTGAGCACACCGAACAGCTGGTGCGTCGTGAAGTTGATCCGGTGGTCGGTGATGCGGCTCTGTGGGTAGTTGTAGGTGCGGATCTTCTCGGACCGGTCGCCCATGCCGACCTGGCTCTTGCGGTCCTTGGCGATGGCGTCCTGCTGCTTGCGCATCTCCATTTCGTAGAGGCGCGCGCGCAGCACCTTGAAGGCCTTCTGCCGGTTCTTGATCTGCGACTTCTCGTCCTGCTGCGAGACGACCAGGCCGCTTGGGAGGTGGGTGAGGCGGATGGCCGAGTAGGTCGTGTTGACGCTCTGGCCGCCGGGCCCGCTCGAGCAGAACGTGTCGATGCGGACGTCCTTGTCGAGGATCTGGATGTCCACTTCCTCGGCTTCTGGCAGCACCGCCACGGTGGCCGTGGACGTGTGGATCCGGCCGCTGGCTTCGGTGGCTGGCACTCGCTGGACGCGGTGCACGCCACTTTCGTACTTGAGCCGGCTGTAGACGCCCTTGCCCTCGATGGAGGCGATGGCTTCCTTGACGCCGCCGCCGACGCTGTCGCTTTGCGACATCACGTCGAGCTTCCAGCCCTGGCGCTCACAGTAGCGGCTGTACATGCGATACAGCTCGCCGGCAAACAGCGCCGCTTCGTCGCCGCCGGTGCCGGCGCGGATTTCCAGCAGGACGTTCTTCTCGTCGTTGGGGTCCTTGGGCAGCAGCAGGACCTTGATCTCGGCCAGCAGCACTTCGTGCCGCGGCTCGAGTCCCTTCAGCTCCTCTCTAGCCAGCGCGGCCATCTCGGCGTCGCCGCCGCGGACCAGCTCCTGTGCTTCCTCGAGCTGCTGATCGACCGGCAAGAACTCACGGTACTTCTCGACCAGCGGCTCGAGCTCCGACAGCGCCTTGGCGTGCTCGCGGTACTTGGCGGCATCTGACTGCACGGCCGGATCGGCGAGCAGCGTGGCCAGCTCGTTGTAACGGGATTCAACGGATTTGAGCTTGTCGGAAATCACGGGATTTGGGTGCTCTCAGGTGCTTCGGGTGCTTCGGGTGCTTCGGGTGCTGTGGCGGCGGGGCTTCAGCCCCGCATTCGGGTGCTCAAATGCTACCCCCCCGACACGGGTGGCAAAAACGCGATCTCGTCGCCATCGGCAATCACAGCGTCCATGCGCGAGTACTCGGCGTTTCGGGCGCCCGACACGGATCCGCGGTACGGGGCCATCGCAGGGAAGTCGTGCGCGAGCAGCGCCCACACGTCGGCCAACGTCGCATCCGCCGGGACGTCGCGTTCGAGTTCGGGCGCGCCCGCGATGTCTTTGAGCCGTGCAAAGAGTCGCACCGTCACGTGCACGCGCGCTTCCTCGCTTCCAGCCTCGCGCCCTCGTCGTCGGGCTCCGCCGTTGCGCCTTCGATCCACACGTCGCCGCCGTCGAAGTGCTCGTGCTTCCAGATCGGCGCGATCTGCTTCACTCGTTCGATGGCGTACCGGCACGCCGCAAACGCGTCGGCCCGATGCGCCGACGTCGCGACGATGGCGATGCTGGCCTGCCCGATGTCCACGCGGCCGACCCGGTGATGCACGCCGATGCTGGCGCCGGGCCAGAGTTCCGAGATCTCATCCGCGATGCGGCTGAACCCCTTCACTGCCAGTGGCTCGTACGCCTCGTAGTCCAGATAGCTGACCACGCGGCCCAAGTTCTCCGCCCGGACGAGGCCAAGGAAGCTCGTCACCGCGCCCACCGGACCCGCATGATGCGTCATGACGCTCTTGGTGAGCGCGTCGAGCGACAGCACGTCGGAGGTCACCGCGAACCGGGCAGCGGACATGACTCTCAAGTATAAGGCTACGGACTTCGGACTTCGGACTTCGGACTCCGGACTCCGGACTCCGGGTTACCTGGAGCCTAGAGCCTTCTGTTCCAGAAGTGGTCCAGCGGCCCATGTCCCCTGCCGATCGCCAGGCCGTGCGCGATGGCGCCAGCCACGTAGTCGGTCGTCCGCTGCACGGCGTCCGGCAACGCGTGCCCCAGGGCGAGGTTGGCGGCCAGCGACGCGGCAAATGTACATCCTGTGCCGTGCGTGTGTCGCGTCTGCTGGCGCGGATGGCGAAACTCGTGGAATGCGGTGCCGTCAAAGAGCAGGTCCACGACATCCACGTCGTCGAAATGCCCGCCCTTGACGATGGCCGCGCCGGCGCCGAGGTCTACAAGTCGGCGTGCGGCATCGCGGGCGTCGTCGCGTGTGCGAACCGATCGGCCGAGCAGCACCTCGGCTTCCATGCGGTTGGGTGTGATCGCCGAGGCGCGTGGGATCAGGTCGCGCCGCACGCTCTGCACTGCCGCCTCGGCCAGCAGCTGATCGCCGCTCTTGGCCACCATGACAGGGTCGACGACGACGTGCCGGAACGCCCAGCGAGCCAGCGCACCGGCCACGGCCTCGACGACGTCCGGGGTCGCCAGCATGCCGGTCTTTGCGGCGTGAACCGCGATGTCCGAGGCGACCGCGTCGATCTGGGCGACGACAAAGTCTGCGGGGACCGGGTACACTCCCAGCACGGCCTGCGTGTTCTGGGCGGTCAGCGCGGCAATCGCGGTGGTGCCGTAAACGCCGTGTGCGGCAAACGTCTTCAGATCGGCTTGAATGCCGGCGCCGCCGCCCGAGTCGCTGCCCGCGATTGTCAGTGCTGTGACCATGCGCTAGAATTCCGACCAATATGTACGCATCCCGCCGAGTGCCCCCGTTCATGGACGCGTCGCTGGTGCACACTGGCGCCAACAGCTACGCCACGCCGATCAGGGTCGCCGCCACGCTCTTTGTGGCCGCGCTGACGGCCGCCGCCTCGCAGCTCAGCGTGCCGCTGCCGTTCACGCCGGTGCCCTTCACGTTGCAGCCGATGATAGTGCTGCTGGGCGGCGCCGTGCTCGGGCCGCGACTTGGGATGGCCGCCCAGTTCGCCTACCTGGCGGCTGGCGTAGCGGGCTTCCCCGTGTTCGCGTTCTCCCCGGAGCTGCCTCAGGGCGCCGCGCGGTTGGTGGGGCCGACCGGCGGCTACCTGATGGCGTATCCGTTTGCGGCGCTTGTGACTGGGATGCTGGCCACGCGCGGATTCGATCGCCGCTACCTTACGTCGGTGGTCGCCATGGCCGGTGGGCTGGCCGTCATCTTCGCCGGCGGAGTCACCTGGCTCACGCTGTTTGCCCCAGGTGCCGACGGCCGCTCGCTCAACGCGGCACTGGCCACCGGGTTCTACCCGTTCATCATCGCCGATGCCATCAAGCTGTGCCTGGCCGCGACCGTGATGCCAGTGGCGTGGCGGTTTCTCCACAGCGAGTGACTTTTCCGCGTACTCACCGACCAAAGATCAGAAAGTACTGGAACTCGAGGAACGTCTCCCTTCCGAGTAATCTCAACCCGGCCTCTGCCGCCTGCTCCACCACGCGCTCTTCCTTCACGCGTTCGCTGAACGGCGGCCCCGGGCCGCCGCCGTCGCTCCGGAAATCGACGATCCCGACACGTCCGCCCGGCTTGAGGGCGACGCCGACGCCGCGCAGCAGCGCCACGGGGTTCTCGAACTCGTGGTACGTGTCGACCATCAGCACGGCATCCAGCGCCGCTGCGGGCAGCTTCGGGTCCAGCCGGCCGCCGCGAATATAGCGGACGTTCGAGAAGCCATCGCGGACCACGCGACGGCTGATCGAATCGAGCATCTGCTGCTGGACGTCCTGGGCGTAGACCACACCGTTTGGTCCCACGCGGCGAGCCAACCGCACGGTAAACCAGCCGCCACCAGCCCCAACGTCGGCCACCACAGACCGTTCGCCGATGGCGAGCGCGTCCATCACCAGCTCGGGTTTCTGCCACGCATCGCGGTCCGGGCCTTCCAGGACGCCGAGCTCTTCCGGCGGGAACAGCCGGCGTGGTCGATCCTGCTCGGCGCCGAGCGGAAGACTCGTGACGACGGCAAGTGCCGTGGCGGCCAGCAGGACGGCGCGACCAGGCGTCATCGCCTGTCTCCTGGCACCCCAGGCTCGGTCATCGCCTCCGGCGACAGCACGAGGTCGAGCCGGTCGGCGGGCATGAGCCCGCGCTCGAGCACGAGGTCGCGGATCGAGCGGTTGGTCGCAACGGCGGTTTTGGCGATCTCGGCCGTCGTCGCGTAGCCAAGATACGGGCTCAGCGCCGTGGCCACGGCCGTGCTGCGATCGAGCAGCTCGCGACACCGGTCCGCATCAGCGTCGAGGCCTTCGACTGTGCGCGCGCGGAACACCCTGAGGGCCTGCGTGAGGATGCTCGAGGCGTGCAGGGCGTTCCAGGCGATCACCGGCATCATGACGTTGAGCTCGAGCTGACCGGCGTCGGCGGCCGCCGCAATCGTCCCGTCGCAGCCCATCACCTGAAAGCAGACCTGGTTGACCATCTCGGGCACCGACGGGTTCACCTTGCCCGGCATGATCGACGAGCCGGGCTGCACCGCGGGCAGCCGCACCTCGGCGATGCCGGCGCGCGGGCCCATCGCCAGCAGTCGCAGGTCGCTGGCGACCTTGCCGACCTCCACCGCCAGCCGGCGCATCGCGCCCGACACGGCGAGTACGTCGCCCATGCTTTGCGTGACCCGGAAGCGATTGGCCGCAGGGACCACGGCAAGGCCTGTTTCCCGCGCAAGAGCGGATACGGCGAGTTGCGTGAAGTCGTCTCCCGCGTTGAGGCCCGTGCCCACCGCCGTCGCGCCGAGGTTCAGTTCGAGCAATTGCGTCGCGGCCTGATCCACATCGTCGGCGCCACGCCGGACGCACGCGGCGTAGCCGCCCAACTCCTGGCCCAGCGTCATCGGCACGGCGTCCTGCAGATGCGTGCGGCCCACCTTCAGGACGTGGCTGAAGGCGTCCGCCTTCGTATCCAGTGCGTCGGCCAGCGCGCGTGCCGCGGCGGCCAGCGCGGCTGTTGTCGCCAGCAGCGCCAGGCGCGTGGCCGTCGGGTACACATCGTTGGTTGACTGGCCCATATTGACGTGGTCGTTGGGATGGACGCGCGTGTAGGTGCCTCGCTCCCCGCCCAGCCGCTCGCCAGCCCGGTTGGCCAGCACCTCGTTGGCGTTCATGTTGTGCGACGTGCCGGCGCCAGCCTGATAGACGTCCACGACGAACTGGTCGCGCAGCCCGCCGGCCAGGATCTCATCGGCCGCCGCGATGATGGCCGCCCCGACGTCGGCCTGCAGCCGTCCCAGGGCGAGATTCGCCCCAGCGGCGCACTTCTTCACCTGAATGGTGGCGGTCACCAGGTCTGCCGGGGCTCGCAAGCCGCTGATAGGGAAGTTCTCGAGCGCGCGGGCCGTCTGGATGCCGTAGTAGGCAGCGTCCGGGACGGCCTTCTCGCCCAGCGGGTCACGCTCGATGCGGAAAGGCACAGGTGTACCTTAATCGTCAATCGTCAATCTGCAATCGTCAATTTATAATCCCCCAATGATCCCCTCCTTCTTCGACTCCGTCCTCGATCTCATCGTCAAGACCTCCACGGAGCTGCCGCCCGACGTGCGCGCGGCGATGGCCAACGCCATGGGGAGCGAGCCGGAGGGTACCCGATCCGCCCAGGCGCTGAAGATCATCGCGACCAACATCGATCTGGCCGCGAACATCGAGGGCGCGATTTGCCAGGACACGGGCATGCCGACTTTCGAGATCAAGACGCCGGTCGGGGTGAATCAGATTTGGCTGAAGACGCAAGTCCGTCAGGCCGTCGCCGAGGCCACTAGACGCGGGAAGCTGCGACCGAACTCCGTGGACTCGATCACCGGCACCAACTCGGGCGACAACCTCGGCCCCGGCACGCCCATCCTGCACTTCGAGCAGTGGGAGCACGAGGATGAGATCGAGGTGAAGCTGATCCTGAAGGGCGGGGGCTGCGAGAACACCAACGCGCAGTACTCGCTGCCAACGGAGCTGCCGCATCTTGGCCGCGCCGACCGCAGCCTCGACGGCGTGCGCAGGTGCATCCTGCACGCCGTGTGGCAGGCGCAGGGCAAGGGCTGCGCGCCAGGCGCCGTCGGCGTCGCCATCGGCGGCGACCGCACTTCGGGCTACACCGAGGCCAAACAGCAATTGTTCCGGACGCTCGACGACGTGAACGGCGATGCGCGGCTGGGTGAACTCGAAGCCGACATCATGCGCACGGTGAACACGCTTGGCGTCGGCACCATGGGGTTTGGCGGCGCGGTGTCGCTGATCGGCTGCAAGGTCGGCGTGCTGAACCGGCTGCCTGCGAGCTTCTTCGTGTCGGTCGCCTACGACTGCTGGGCCTTCCGGCGTCTCGGCGTCGTGCTCGATGCGACGACCGGCGCCATCAAGCGCTGGCTCTATCGCGACCCGTCGTCGCCCGTGATCCCGATGATCGACCAGGCGGGCTTCCAGCGAACCGGCAGGGAGGTGCGCCTGACCACCCCGCTCGACGAGGCGGCCGTGCGGGCGCTGAAGGTCGGCGACGTCGTGCTGCTCAGCGGACCGATGTTCACCGGCCGCGACGCCGTGCACCATTACATCATGTCGCACGAGCCGCCGGTTGACCTCCGCGGATCGGCGCTCTATCACTGCGGGCCGGTCGTGAAGAAGGACGGCGACACGTGGAGCGTCACCGCGGCGGGTCCGACCACCAGCATCCGCGAAGAGCCGTATCAGGGCGACATCATCCGCAAGTACGGAGTGCGCGTCGTCATCGGCAAGGGCGGCATGGGCGCCAGGACGCTGGCGGCGCTGGAGGAGTGCGGCGCGGTGTATCTGAACGCGATCGGTGGCGCCGCGCAGTTCTACGCGCGCACGATAGACGGCGTCGATGGCGTGTCGCTGCTCGAATTCGGCACACCCGAAGCGATGTGGCACCTGCGCGTCACGGATTTCCCCGCCATCGTCACGATGGACGCCCACGGCAACAGCCTGCACAAGGACATCGAACAAGCGTCAGGCGAGAAGCTCGCTGCCCTAACCACTGTCGCGCCGTGACTACGGAAGACAGGAGACCAGGAGGTCAGGCGTTTCTTGTTTGATCTCCTGATCTGCGTGTAAGTAATTGACAGACAAGGTGGTTGTGACCCGGAAGGCGGGCCCGGAGGTAGTTTGCCAAAGCTTGATGAGGGCGCCGCGCGACCGCTATAATGGGACGGGAGAGCTTACCAGATGATTAACGTCACCGAGACGGCAGCCTCGAAGATTACCGAGTTGCTGGCCGAAGAGCAGAAGGACGGCAGCGGTCTGCGCGTGTTCGTGCAGGGCGGCGGCTGCTCGGGCTTCCAGTACGGCCTGATGATCGACGAAGGCGGCGGCATGGGCGATCAGATCTTCGAAAGCCACGGCGTGAAGCTGTTCGTCGATCCGATCAGCGTGCGCTACCTTGGCGGCGCCGAGGTGGACTTCGTGGATACGGTCACCGGCGGCGGGTTCACGATCAAGAACCCCCAGGCGGTGTCGACGTGCGGGTGCGGGTCATCCTTCAGCGTCTAGGGTCGCCCCTGGTCGCGGCATGAGCACAGCCCCACTCGATCTCACCCGCCTCGGCCCGGAAGGGGGCAAGCGATCCAGCAAACGCGATCGGATCGTCGATGTGTTCCTCCGCCAGGAGGGACACCTCAGCGCCGACGACCTGGTGGACCTGATCCGACGCGAGGACCAGCGCATCAGCCGTGCCACCGTCTACCGTACCTTGCAGTGGATGGTGGACGCCGGCATCGCGCGCAAGGTGGACTTCGGCGAGGGGCGGTTCCGCTTCGAGCACTCGTACCGCCACCCCCGCCACTTCCACCTGATCTGCAAGACCTGCAACCAGTCCTCGGAGTTCCTC
>JAENWD010000095.1 GCA_016650245.1 Vicinamibacteria bacterium | reverse complement strand
GCCGATGAGCACCGCGAGCGGGATGATGAAGAAGATGAACTCGGGCGTCGTGTAGTAGAAGAACTCGGCCAGCATCGCGGCTGTCGTCTGTCCCTTGAACAACTTGTCGGACAGGTCGATGAACGTCGAGATGTAGAAGATACCGAGCAGGCCGACGAACGTGAGCGCGGCGACCTTCAGCGCCAGTTTGCTCACATAGGTGTCGAGCAGCCGCATGGCCGGCGCCTGCCAAGCGGGCAGCCGGAGCACGACGACGGTGCGCGACTTGCTCGGGCCCGACGCGCTGGTCCCGGCTGCGCGCCGGCCCCGGAACTGCCACCGGGCCGGCAGCGTGACGCGAATGGGCTTGTCGGCCGACTGCGCACGCCAGACCAACAGCGCGGCGCCGACCACGCCCAGCACGATGTTGGGCGACCAGACAGCCAGCCAGGGGGGAATCAGCTGGCCTTTGGCCATTTGGCGAGCGCCGTAGTCGATCACGTAGTAGACGAACACGACGGTGATGCCGGGGACGAAGGCCGCCAGCTTGCCGCCTCGTCCGTGCTGTACACCCAGGCCCAGGCCAATCACCGACAGCACGACGCACGCCATGGGCAGGGCGAACTTCCGGTGCAGGGCCATGATGGGCCCGTGCACCGACAGCCCTTGTGTGCGCAGCTGGTGGGCGCGCACATCGAGCTCGGCGATCGTCATCTCGTTGTCGCCCTTCAGGATATCCGTGGCGCGGAACACCGTGTTGGGATCGAGTCCGAGAATCAACTCGGCAAAGCGGGCGACCTCGTACTTCGCCGGGTCCGACAGCGTCGCCGCGTGGCGCGACCCCTTGGTGAGGACCATGTCCACGGTGCGTTTGTCGCGGTCGATGGCCAGCCGGCAGGTCTCGGCGGTGAAGACGGTGGGCTGATCGGGTTTGGAGGTGTCGGCCAGGAAGCACTCGCGCCAGCCGCCCCCGGCCGGGACGTCGCCCACGTAGAGGACGCGGTTGGGGAAATCCTCGAAGAAGACGCGCGGCTTGATCTCGTTTTCGGCGCGGGCCGAGATGATACCGAAGACGATCTCGCGGAACGTCTGATTGGCCGTCGGGACGGCCTCGATCATGATGTAGGACGTCGCCGCCCAGGTGAGGACCGCCAATGCCAGGACGGGACGCAGCAGCCGATAGATACTGATACCGCAGGCCTGCATCGCGACGACCTCGCGGTCGGCCGACAGGCGTCCGAGCCCGATGAGCAGGCCGATGAGCAAGGCGATGGGGATGGTGACGGCCAGCGCCTGCGGCACCAGCGTGCCGAGCACGCGCACGACGATGCCCCAGGAGACGCCTTTGGCGATCAGCTGCTCGCTGTAGTCGCCAAGCGGCTGGATCATCAGCAGGAAGGTGAAGACGACCAGCCCGAGGAGGAAGGGCAGGATGAGTTCGCGGGTAATATATCGGTCGAGAATTCCGAACATCTTGTCGACGGGGATCCCGCCCCGAAGCCTATCACACGCACTTTTGAACGTCCCGGGCCGCTCCGCCTCATGACCAACGTCGCGATCCTCTGGCACATGCACCAGCCCTTCTACCAGGATCTGGTGACGGGCGAACACATCCTGCCGTGGGTGCGCCTGCATGGCCTGAAGGACTACTACGGCATGGCGGCGCTGCTGCGGGAGTTTCCCGACGTCAGGCTGACCTTCACGCTCGTGCCGTCACTGCTGGTCCAGCTCGAGGCGTTTGCCGCCAACCAGGCGCGCGACCGCACGCTGGCCCTGAGTCTCAAGCCGGCCAGCCTGCTCACCGACGAGGACAAGCGCTTCATCCTCGCCAACTTCTTTCATGCGGCACGCGGGCGAATGATCGAGCCCTACCCGCGGTACGCCGAACTGCTGCGGCGCCGCGAGGCCGGGGGAAACGGCGGCTCGGCCAAGGCCCTCTCAGAGGCCGATTTGCGCGACCTGCAGGTGTGGCACAAGCTCGCGTGGGTCGACCCGCTCTGGATGGATCAGGACGCCCGCGTGAAGGCCCTGCTGGCAAAGGGACGGGGCTTCGACGAGGACGACAAGCAGGTGCTGCGCGACGTCGAACTCGAGATCCTCGGCCGGATCGTGCCCGAGTACGCGGCGGCGGCCGCGCGTGGACAGATTGAGATTGCGGCCTCGCCGTTCTATCACCCGATCCTTCCGTTGGTGTGCGACACCGATATCTACCTCCGCACGCATCCACACTCGCGAATGCCACGGCAGCGTTTCCGCCACCCGGAGGACGCGCTCGCGCAGTTGGAGCGTGCCGCCGCGTATCACGAGCAGCGGTTCGGCCGACGGCCCGTCGGGTTGTGGCCCTCAGAAGGTTCGGTCTCGGAGGCGATGATCCCGCTGGCGTCGCAGGCCGGCTTCACGTGGATCGCGACAGACGAGGCGGTGCTGGCGCGCACGCTGAATACCGGGCTCACGCGCGACGGCTATGGCCATCTCGAGCAGCCCGAGGTGCTGTACCGGCCGTACCGTATTCGCACGGGCAGCGGGGACGTCGCCTGTCTGTTTCGGGACCACGTGCTCTCCGATCTGATTGGCTTCACCTACGCCAGTTGGAATCCGACCGCCGCCGCCGCCGACTTCGTGGGGCGCATCGTCGAGGCGGGTCGGCGCTTCTCGGCGCGGACCGGCGGCGCCGAGGCCGTGGTGCCGATCATCCTGGACGGCGAGAACGCGTGGGAGCACTACGAGGGCCAGGGGCGCCCGTTCCTCCGCGCGCTGTACGGCGCGCTGGCGGCGCACCCGGAGTTGAAGACCGTCACCATGAGCGAGGCGGTCCAGGCGCCGGCGACGCCGCTGAGCGGCATCTTCCCAGGCTCCTGGATCAACGCCGATTTCTACATCTGGATCGGTCATGCCGATGACCATCGGGCGTGGGGCCAGCTGGCCGATGCCCGGCAGGCACTCGAGGCGCCGGGCCCCTCGGCCACGCCCGAGGGAATCGTCCGGGCGCGCGAGGAGCTGTACATCGCGGAGGGATCCGACTGGTTCTGGTGGTACGGCGACGACCATTCGTCCGACCACGACATCGAGTTCGACGACCTGTTCCGGCGGCACCTCCGCAACGTCTACAAGAGCCTCGACAAGCCGGTGCCCGAAGAGCTGTTCCTCACCAACATCACGACCGAGCCGCCGCGGATGACGGCGCACCCGCCCAGCGGGTTCCTGACACCGACGCTGGACGGCGAGGTCACCAGCTACTTCGAATGGGTCGGCGCCGGGCAGCTTGAACTCGACTCGGCGGTAGGCTCGATGCACCGGGTCGCCCCAACCCGGCAGTCGGTCGTGACCGGTCTGCGGTTTGGCTTCGACGCGACGCACCTGTATCTGCGGGTCGATTTCAGTCGGCGGGCCCAGGATGTGCTGGCCGACAAGGGTGAAGTCGAACTGACGTTTCTGACCCCGCCCGACCTGCGGGTCCGCGTGCGGGCCGAGGGGGATTTGACCTTCGCCACCTTCGAGCGCCGGCTGACGCCGGGCGCCTGGACACCGATGCCGGATGCCGAGGCATCGGCCGCCGCGGGCCAAATCCTGGAGGTGTCACTGGCGTGGCGGGTGCTGGGCGTCGAGGCCGGAGAAGGTCTGACGTGCTTCCTGGCGGTGATTCAGGACGGGCACGAACTCGAGCGCCATCCCGCGCATCAGCCGCTGGACATGGCCGTACCTGGCGCCGATTTCAGCGCCCGTCACTGGTCGGTGTGAGGGCCCGGTAGGGCATTCAGGAGAAATGTGGGACCGCAAACCTTCCACAGGGTGGTGTTATTGGCGATTCCTAGAGAGTCTGATAACACATATTATGTTTACTTACGACGAATGACTTGGGAGTCGGCGGGCAAACGCACGGAAATCCTGGAGGGGCGGGTTTCAAAACCCGCCCAGGAATTTCAGTTCCCCGAGCGCAGGTCGTCGATGATGGCCTCGAGGGCCGAGATGATCTCGCCGCGTTCGGCCTTGCCCTTGCGGAAACTCAGGCGCAGGTTGAAGGCCTTGGTGGGCGGTCTGTAGTTGAACGTAAAGGACTTTGGACGTCCGGCCTGTGGCTTGGCCGCCTGCTTACGGACTTGCTCGCGCGTGGCGCCGCCCTGGCTGGTGATACGCTCGACGAGCGCGACCATTTTTTGAGGGTCGCTTTGCCTAACCACCTGCAAGAGCAATGACTTAGAGGTAATGTCGGCCAGCCGACACAGGTTCTTCACCTCATCGGGCATGGCGTTGAGCGCCAGCGACTCGGTGACGGAGACCCGGGACTTCCCCAGTTTCCTCGCCAGCATCTCGTGTGTGTAGGCGCAGCGCTGCGCCAGCGCCTGCATGGCCTCCGCCTCCTCAAACGCGGTGAGGTCCTTGCGCTGGAGGTTCTCCACCAGGGCGACCTCGAGCACCTCGTTGTCGTCGCCGTCGCGGATGACCCCCGGCAGTTCCCTCAGCCCGACCCGGACGGCGGCTTGATACCGGCGCTCGCCGGCGATGATCTGGTAGCGCTCGCCGCGCCGTCTGAAGACCAGCGGTTCGATGATCCCCTTCTCGGCGATCGATGCCATGAGCTCTGACAGATCGCCCATGACCTGTCGCGGCTGATTGGGGTTGGGATCGATGAGATCGATGGGCACCATCCGCCCCACCGGCACGCCGCCAGGCGCGGTCAGCGCTTCGACGTAGTGGGCGTCGTGACGCATCCGAACGGTGTCAGGCAAGCCTCGCTTCGGCACGGTCCATTACCTCTTCGCAAAGCATGTAGTACTCGCTCGCACCCGTCGAATCGGGCGCGAACGTGAAGATCGATTCCTTGTAGGCCGGGCTCTCTTCCAACCGCACGCTCTTGGAGATCGTCGTGCGGAAGACCTTGCTGCCAAACACCTGCTGGATCTGCTCGCGGATGTCTCGCGCGAGCGAGGTGCGGCGGTCGTGCATCGTGATCACGACGCCGAGAATCTGGAGGCCAGGATTGGCGCGGCTGCGCACCTTCTCGATGGTCTCGAGCAGGTCGTCGGTGCCCTCGAGGGCGAAGTAGGACGACTGGATCGGAATCAGCAGGTGCGTCGCCGCGACCAGCGCATTCACCGTGAGCAGGCCCAGCGCCGGCGGGCAGTCGATGACGATCTCGGTGAACCGCGACCGCAGCGGGTCGAGGCGATCCTTCAATTTGAAGTGCGCGTCGAGCTCGCCCACCAGCCGCGCCTCGAGCTTGGCCAGGGCAATGCGAGCCGGGGCGACATGCAGGTTCGGGATGTTACCGGGAACGATGATGTCCTCGAGCTTGGCGTCTGGTTCGGCGATGACGTCGAACATGCTCCGAGAGCCGACGTTCCGCATGTCGAGGAACGACATGGTGCTGTTGGCCTGGGGGTCGAGGTCGACCAGCAACGTCTGGCGCCCGCGGAGAGCCAGGGCGGCGGCCAGGTTGATGGCCGTCGTGGTCTTCCCCACTCCGCCTTTCTGATTCGCGATGGCAACAATCATGAGGGTGCGGCTACGGTCCCGGGAGGCAGGGGCATATTAGCACCCCCAATTGCAGATTGACGATTGCAGATTACAGATTACGGAAATTGCGCACATTTGCCGTCGATTGCGCGGATTCACATCTTGTATTTCCCGAGGTCGTCGCTGTCCAGACTCTCGAGCCACTTCTGCAGCCGGTCGCTGTCCGTACGTTCGGGTGTGCCGTCCAGGGTCTTGGCGTTGTCGATGACGTCCTCTTCGACGTAGATCGGCGCCTTGGTCCGCAGCGCCAGGGCGATGGCATCGCTGGGCCGCGCATCGATCAGCACCGCCTCGCCGCGCACGGTCAGGTAGATCACCGCGAAGAACGTGTTCTCCTTGAGCTCCGAGACAACCACTTTCTGGACCGCACCGTCGAGGTCCTGGATCACGTTGCGAAGCAGGTCGTGGGTCATCGGCCGCGGCGTGGCGACGTTTTCGATCTGCAGCGCGATCGCGTTGGCTTCGAAGATCCCGACCCAGATCGGCAACACACGATCGCCGGCCTCGTCGCGGAGGATGATGATCGGCATGTTGGTAACCGGATCGACCATGAGGCCCTTGATCGTCATCTCAATCTGCATGGGACGGCTCCACCTCACCCCAGAGGCTGTTGGGTCCTGCGCGGCGAATGGCGACCGGCACCAGCGTGCCGAGGCGGGACACGTCGCCGGGGAAGTTCACAACGGTGTTCCCTGTCGTCCGGCCCGACAGCTCCGTGTCGCGCCGCCGGCTGCCAGCATCGGCGAGCACTTCCACGATCTGCCCGACCAGGCCCTGGTGCAGCGCCAACTGCACGTCGCGCTGCAGCGCCTGCAACGCGATAATCCGCCGCGTCTTCTCCGGCTCGGGGACGTCGTCGGCGTAGCGCTTCGACGCGAGCGTGTTCGGACGTTCAGAGTACTTGAACGAGAACATGCTGTGAAATCGGACGCCAGCGGTGAGCGAGATCGTGTCGTCGAAGTCCCTGGCGGTCTCCCCGGGAAAGCCCACGATCATGTCGGTGGTCACGGCGATGCCGGCAACCTCCGCGCGCAGCTGGTCGATGAGCGCCAGGTAGCTCTCGCGCGTATAGCGCCGGCGCATGACCGTGAGCACCCGGGAGGAGCCGGACTGCACTGGCAGGTGGAGGTGTTTGCAGACCTTCGGCAGGTCCCGCAGCGCCGCGATCAACCGCGGCGTCACGTGGCGCGGATGCGGACTCGCAAACCGGATCCGCGCGATGCCCTCGACCTCGTGCACGGCTTCGAGCAGTGCGGCGAAGTCACAGGCCACTTCGTCGGGCGCCTGGTAGTGGTTGACGATCTGGCCGAGCAGCTGCACCTCTCGCAGGCCGCGCGCAGCGGCGTCGCGGACCTCTGCCAGGATCTCGGCCTTCGGGCGCATCCGTTCGGGGCCCCGGGTATACGGGACCACGCAGAAGCTGCAGTACTCGTTGCAGCCCTCGATGATCGTCACCCACGCGCGCACCGGGTCGTCGCGACGTGTGACGCCAAACGGGAACGCGACGTTGTCGTGCGCGCCCAGGTCGACCTGGGCGACGTGCGTGCGGGCCGCTTGTTCCACCAGGAGCGGGAGCATGCGCACTCGCCGCGTGCCGACGACCACGTCAACCATGGACGAGCGCCTGAGCAGCGACTCCCCCTCCTGCTGGGCCACGCACCCGGTCACCGCCACCATGGGATCGCGCCCGGTGTCCTGCGCCCGCACCCGCAGCTCGCCCAGACGGGTGTAGAGCTTGCCCTCCGCGTGTTCGCGCACGCTGCACGTGTTGATGACGACCAGGTCGGCGTCGCCATCGTCGCCCGTGCGATCGTACCCGGCGGCTTCCAGCAACCCGGCCATCTGTTCCGAGTCGTGGTAGTTCATCTGGCAGCCGTACGTCTCGATGAAGTACTTCCGGCTCACCGACGCCCCTTCGCTTTCCGGCTTTCGCTTTCGCCTTTCGGCTTTGATTCGCCTTTCGCCCTCTGCCGCTCGGCCAGCAGGTCGCCGGCGCTGGCCAGTACCCGATCGGTCACCGTCTGCCCGGCGATCATCCGGGCCAGCTCCTGACGGCGTCCTTCGGCGTCCAGCCGCTCGACCGAGGTCACGGTGCGTTGTCCGCGCACGGACTTGGCGATCCGGTAGTGCTGGTCGGCGGCCGCAGCGATCTGCGGCAGGTGCGTGATGCACAGCACCTGGGCGTCGGCGGCCAGGGCCTGCAATCGGCGCCCGACGACGTCGGCGGTGTGGCCGCCGATGCCGGCATCGACCTCGTCGAAGATCAACGTCGCGCCCTTTCCTGCCCGGCTGGTCAGGGTCTTGATGGCCAGCATCAGGCGTGACAGCTCTCCGCCGGAGACGATGCGGGTGAGCGGCCGCAGGTCTTCGCCTGGATTCGGCGATACAAAGAACTCTACTTGGTCAAGTCCTCTGGAACCCCAGGCGTCCGGCGCCAGCGCCTCGACACGTACCTCGAACCGCGTGCGGCCCATAGCCAGGTCGCCCAGAGCCGACACCAGCTCCCTGGCAAAGCGGCCCGCGGCTGCGCGTCGCGCCTCCGACAATCGCTCCGCGTGACGACGGTACTCCCCTTCGGCGGCGTGAAGCAGTGTCGCGACCTCGCCTGCGCGCTCGTCCGAGGACTGCAGCGCCAGCAGATCGTGGCGACAGGTCTGGGCGTGCGCGATGACGTCGGCCAGGCCCGGGCCGTACTTGCGTTTGAGCCGGTCGAGCAGCCCAAGCCGGTCGTCGACGTCCTGCAACCGCCGGGGCGAGGTGTCGATGTGCCCGGCGTAATCGCGCAGGAAGAACGCCAGGTCCTCCAGTTGCGAGGCGACCAGCGCGCGGCTTTCAAGGTACGGCTGCGCCCGCACGTCGACCGAGGCCAGATCGGCGACTCGCTTCCATACCGCGTTGAGGGCACTCAGCACGGCCTCGTCGCGCTCGTACAACAGCTCGTACGCCTCGGCGCTCAGACGCTGAAGCTTTTCGGCATTGGCGAGCACCAGCCGTTCGGCCTCGAGCGCGTCGTCTTCGCCCGCTCGCAGGCCGGCCTTCTCGATCTCGTCGCGCTGGAACGTCAGCAGGTCGAGCCGCGCCAGCGTCTGCCGCTCGTCGAGCCGCAGCGTGTCGCGCTCGGCACGCAACGCCGTCACGCGCTGGTGCAGCGCCGCCACCTCGTCGCGCGCCTGCTGGAGGTCCGCGAAGCCGTCGAGCAAGTCGAGATGACTGTCGGCGGCGAGCAGGCCCTGATGCTCGTGCTGCCCGTGGATCTCCAGCAGGCGCGAGGCCAGGTCGCGCAGGGCGCCGGAGGTGGCCAGCGCGCCGTTGACGAAGGCGTGACTGCGGCCCTGGGCGGTGAGCTCGCGCCGCACGATCACTTCCTCGCGCCCCGTGTCGAAGATCGCCTGAATCGTCGCCAGTTGTTCGCCGGTCCGCACGAGATCGCTTGACGCGCGCGCCCCGAGCAGCAGGCCCACGGCCTCGACCAGGATGGACTTGCCTGCGCCGGTCTCACCGGTCAGCACGGTGAAACCCGCGTCGAACTCGATCTCGAGCCGCTCGATGACGGCCAGGTGCTGAATGCTCAGATAGCGCAGCATGGCGGGAGCAGGGAGACGGCAGGCGTTGGTGCCGCGCGTTTTTTGGGAAACGCCGCAAGTCTCACTGTAGCATACCCTTGAAAGCGTTCACGGTCAGGTGTTACCCTAGCGCATTCGGCGCTGTCCCAGCGGCGCACACCTTTCGATTGGCGGAGGACTTGTTGCGCACGCTAGGTTTGTACGCTTTGTCCCTTCAGGTGCAAGGCGGGACGGCCGCCGATCCGGTGGTCAATCACGACATTCTTTCGTTGATCGCACGATCGAGCCTGCTGGCGAAGTTTGTCCTGCTGATCCTCATCCTCTTTTCTGTGATCTCGTGGGGAGTGATCCTGTACAAGCTCTGGTCCCTGGGCCGGGCTGAGCGGCAGTCGGCGACATTTCTCGACATCTTCCGGAAGAGCAGCAAGTTCTCCGAGGTGCAGGCCGTCTGCAAGAACCTCAACGACAGCCCGTTGGTCGGCGTATTTCAGGCCGGCTACGCCGAGCTCAATACGCAGTTGCGGCAATCGACACCGGCTGCACCGGCGGGCGCGCCCGTGCGGTCGACGCTCAAGAGCCTTCCCGCGCTTGATCGGGCGTTGCTGCGCGCGGCGACGGTCGAGATCAACCGGCTCGAGGACCGCGTCTCGTTTCTCGCGACGACGGCGAGCATCACACCCTACATCGGCCTGTTCGGCACGGTCTGGGGCATCATGTCCGCCTTTCAGGGCATCGGCGCCACCGGCTCCACCAATCTGGGCGTCGTGGCCCCCGGCATCGCGGAAGCGTTGATTGCGACGGCAGCAGGCTTGTTTGCGGCCATCCCGGCCGTGTATTTCTACAATCACCTGTCCGGGCGCGTGAAGCTGCTCGCCTCGGAGATGGACGACTTCTCGCTCGAGTTCCTCAACATCTCCGAACGGAACTTCACCTAGGAGACGGGCGGCGCGATGGCTAAAGTCGAATCGCTCGAAACCCAGCAGGGACCGCGCCGTGGCCGCGGCCGCCGGGTAACCACCCAACTGGCCGAGATCAACGTCGTGCCGCTGGTCGACGTCATGCTCGTGCTGTTGATCATCTTCATGGTGGCCACGCCCATGATGCAGCGCGGCGTCGACGTCAGCCTCCCGGTGGCGCGGCGCGCGGCGCCACTTGTCTCCGAGCGGCTCTTCGTCACCGTGCCCCTCAGCTATCGCAAGTCCCGCATCGTCTATATCGATGACGATCCGATTCGCGTGGACATTCTCGAGGAGCGGGTTCGCCAGGCGTTGCTCAACAAGACCGGCAAGGAGGTCTTCCTGCGCGGCGACGGCGGCGTGCAGTTGCAGGACCTGCTCGAGGTGATGGACCGGCTGAAGAACGGCGGGGTTGAAAAGGTGGGTATCGTGGCTAAGATGCCAGGAGAACGATAATAACCGCCCCTCTGTGGAATCGCCGAAGGCTGAAGACTGAAGACCGACATGGACGCGGTCACTCCCATCCTCGTCGACCGCGCGCAGGCGCGAGGCGGCCTCTGGCCGCGGATGGGGCTGTCTGCCGCGTTGCACGCGGTTGTGCTGCCGATCGTGATGATCTGGATGGTGGCTGATCCGCCGGAGGATCAGGCACCGAAGGCCGTGATGCAGATCAGTCTCGGCGGCGCTCCCGGCCCGCGGGCCGGAGGCATGACACCGATGAGTGCGCGCGCGGCCGACGCCGCGCCGCCGACGAGCCGGCCGACACCGGTGGCGCCGCCAGCGCCAAAGGCCCCGGACATGACGCTGCCCGACACACGCAAGACGCCGCAGCGTGAGACGCCGAAGGCGCCCGAGGCTACACAAGGCACTGCGGTCGCAGAGACGGGGGTCAGGACAGGGGCCGCCTTCGGCGGTCTCTCCACCGGCGGCAGCAGCGGCACCAGCGGGTACCTCGACGTCGCCAACTTCTGCTGTCCTGAATATCTGGCCACGATGACCCAGTTGATTCACCGTAACTGGAACGGCAAGCAGCAAGTAGCCGGCGAAACGCTGGTGAAGTACACGATCCAGCGCGATGGGCGAGTGACCAACGTGGAGGTCGAGAAATCGAGCGGGTACTTCGCGCTCGACCAGACGTCCCAGCGGGCGCTGCTCGTGACGCGGCAGTTCCCGCAACTGCCCCCGCAGTTCACCGAAGGCACTTTGACGGTCCACCTCATTTTCCGATACGAGCGCTGATGCCGCGACGACCTCTCTCACTGCTCACTCTCACGGCCGCGCTGAGCGCGACGCTGGTGGCGACCCAGAACCCACCGGCTCAGCCACCGGCGTCGCCGCCGGCACAGCAAAGCGAGGTGCAGCTGGTGATCTCGACCGGGACTGGCACCACGCCGAAGTACGCCGTTCCCGATTTTCTGGCACTCTCGGGCGACAACGAGACCAAGGCGGCGGCGCAGACCATCGCCCAGGTCCTCTGGGACGACCTGAACTTCGAGCGCGAGGTCTACATGATCCCGCGGGACACCTATGGCGCGATTCCTGCTGCCCGCTCGGTGAGCGACGTGCCCTTCGATCGCTGGCGCGAACTGGGCACCGACGGTTTGGTGATTGGCACGGTGCAGAAGGAAGGCTCGGGCTTGAAGATTCAGGTGCGGCTGTTCAATGTCGGCAGCCGGCAGACGGTGTTCTCGCGCGAGTACACGGGCTCGGCGGGCAACCCGCGCGCCTACGCGCACACGACGGCCGACGAGATCCACCAGCAGCAGCGCGCGCTGCGTGGCATCGCGCGCACCAAGCTGACGTTCTCCTCAGACCGCGACCGCGAGAAGATCACCAACACGGTCGAGAATCGCGACGTCAAGGAGATCTACGTCGCCGACTACGACGGCGCGAACCAGCGGCGCATCACGGTGAATCGCGCGCTCAATATCACACCGACCTGGGCGCCGGACGGGCGGTCCATCGCCTACACGTCGTACGCGCGGGGCTTCCCCACGCTGTTCATCTCGTTCATCTACGAGGGACGTCGCGAGGAGCCGACCAGGGGCAGCACGCAGAACTGGTTGCCGGCGTGGTCTCAGGACGGAACCAGGATCGCGTTCACGTCGAACCGCGACGGCAATTCTGAACTCTACGTGATGAATCGCGACGGGTCCGGCATCCGCCGGCTCACGAACCACCCGGCCATCGACACGACGCCGACCTGGTCGCCCACCGGCGTCCAGCTCGCCTTCACGTCGGACCGTTCGGGGTCGCCCGCCATCTACGTGGTCGGCAGCGACGGCCTCAACCTGCGCCGCATCTCGCAGGACAGCTACTGCGATCGGCCGACATGGTCACCGGCGCCGTTCAACGAACTGGCGTTCGTGTGCCGCACCGGACCGGGCTACGATATCAAGATCTTCGACTTCGCGACCGGCGAGATCAAGGCGATCACCTTCGGCGAAGGCAGCAACGAGAGCCCGGCCTATTCGGCCAATGGCCGCCACCTGGCGTTCACCTCGACGCGTGCGGGTAAGGTGCAGGTGTTTACCGTTGGGCGCGATGGCAAAGAGGTTCGGCAGGTGACCAGGGTGGGTAGCAGTTTCACGCCTGACTGGTCGCACTAAGACAGGTTCGGTCCCGTTGGGTCAGGGTGCTTGGGTTTGTTTTGAAAGGGAGTGTGAGACGATGACTGTTTGCATGGCTGCCCGGCGAGTGGTCCTGGCGGTGCTGATGACCGCCGCGGTTGGCGCAGGT
>JAENWD010000094.1 GCA_016650245.1 Vicinamibacteria bacterium | reverse complement strand
GCCCACGCTGCACGCTGGTCCTGTAGGCCATCAGGCCGATGGACGTCAGCACGACGATCAACGACATCACGACCAGCAGCTCCATCAGCGTGAAGCCGCGAGCCGATCGCATCCGAGTGGTCAGGCGTCTCATCATCCTGCTACCAGTCACCGTACTTGGTGCCGTCGAGCGCCGTGCCGTCGCTCTTGCTGTACACGTCGTAGACGTTCTGGCCGCCCCACGACTTGGAGTCCGGCTTGTCCTCGTACGCGCGCATGCCCCACACGGGTTCGCGCGTCATCGGGTCGACGGGAACCCGGCGCAGGAACTTGAGCTTGCGCGCGCCGGTTCCCTGTCCCGCCGCCTCGACGCCGACGACCAGCGTGTCAAGGTCCGGCGGATACCCTTCACTGCCGGGCCGGATGCGCGTGGCCGGAATCGAGCCCTGGTCCACCGCGTCCTTGTACCGGTCGATGGCCGTGCGCATCTCCCGCAGCGCGTGCCGCAACTCGGCCTCGCGCTGACGCTGCATGGCGACTCTTGCCAGCGGCATCACGGCCGAGGCGAGCACCGCGACGAGCGCGACGACGACGAGCATCTCCACGAACGTGAAGCCACGCTCGACGGCTCGCAGCGCGTGCCAGCGGCTCCTCATCCGCGTAATCCCACTTCCCACTTCGCACTTCGCATTTCGCACTACTGCTCTTACTTCACGGTCACCGCCACCGGGCTGGCGGTCACCATGATTGGCGTACCTCCGGGCGCGGTGGCCGTCCCGGCCGTGCCAAAACTGGTGCTGCCCGCGGCGATCGGCTCGACGACCAGCGCGGCCACCAGTCCGGTGCCCGAGGCGCCCACGACGTCCTGACTTCGGACGACCGTGATGTCGACGCGGCCGGCGACCGGGTCGATCTGCTGGGTGAAACTGGCTTTCACGCCGCCCTGGCGCATAAAGCTGCCCTCTTGCACCGACCGCACGCGTAATAGCGCCGGGTTGTAGGTGATCGTCACCGACAGCGTGGAGACGCGAGGCACATTGCTCACCGAGACGGGCACCGTGTAGGGCCCACCGCCCAGCAGCAACTCGGGGCCGGGCGGCGTCACGAGCAGCCGCACCGCGGCGTTGGCCGCGGCCGGGTCGACGGCCGGCTCGGCGCCCGGCGCCGTCGGCGACGGCTCGGGCTGCAGCAGCGACGCCTGCGCCGCCTCGCTCTGTGGCAGCGTCTGCACCGGCGCAGGAGCGGGTCCCTCGGGCACAATGCCAGGCTGCGCAAGTGTCCCCTGGCGGGGCATCGGCGTGGGCTGGCCGGTCACGCCCTGCGGTGGCGCGGGCGCTGCCGGCTCGTCGCTGGCGGCCGGCGCGGCGATGAGAGGCGGCGGTCCGGTGAGGCCCAGGTTCTGCTGCGACCCGATGTAGACCGGGTTGAGGTCCTCTTGAGTCAACTCGTGCGGCCGGACGATGCGTGGCGTGAGCAGGATCACGATGTCGGTCTGCCCCGACGACAGGTCGTTGCTCGTGAAGAGCTGGCGGAATACCGGCAGCCGCATCAGTCCCGGAAAGCCCTTGTACGTCCGGCGCTCGTCCTCGCGCAGCAAGCCGGCCAGCAGCGTCGACTCGCCGTCGCGCAACCGCAGTGTGGTCTCGACCTTGCGCGAGCCGAACGACGGCAGGTTCTGGCCCGCGATGTTCACGTCTTGACCGAGCGTGCTGCTTTCGACCGTGAGCTTCAGCACGATGTCGCCGTCGAAGGTCACCCGCGGTGTCATGTTGACGATGATGCCGACCGGCTCGTAGTTGAACGACGAGATCGGCTGTGTGGCGACGCTGCCGGCACCGCCCAGCGACCCAAACGTGGTGGAAGGCACGGGGAATCGATCGCCGAGATTCAGCTTGATCTCTTCGCCCTCTCGGCCGCGCAACTGGGGCTTGGCGACCAGCTTGGTCTGCGAGTCGGTCTCGAGGAAACGGACGATGGCGGTGGGCACCGCCAGATAGAAGTCCGCCGCGCTGATGCCCGCGCTGATCGTGTTGAGGTTGAACGGCGACGTCGCCACGGCGCCGCCGTCGCCGCTGGTCGGCGATTTCTCGGGCGAAAAGATCCCGGTCACCGAGTAGTTGCCGAGGTCGAGCCCGAACTGCTTGGCGCGCGATCGGCTCACTTCGAGAATCTGCACGTCCACGATCACTTCGGCGCGTGGGCGGTCGTTGGACTCGATGATCCGCTCCATGATCGCCACCAGTGGCGCCGTGGCGCGCACCGTGACCGAGTTCTGGTTCTTGTTGGCCACGAAGGCCGGCACGATCGGCGACCCCTGAACGCGGCCGATCACGTTGAGCAGCTGCACCATCTCCTGCGCATCGGCGTGCGAGAGATAGAAGGTGCGAATCACCTGTTCTTCATACTTCGCGCGGTTCTGGACGTTGTCCGGGACGATCAGAATCGTCCGCTCGTTGAGGATCTTGTAGAAGAGCGCGTTGGCCGACAGCACCTGCTGCAGAGCCTGCTCGAGCGTGACGCCGTCGAGTTGCACCGTGTAGCCGGCCGGGTCACGGTAGTCGCCGGTATAGGTGACGTTGATGCCGCTTGAACTCCCGATGAAGTTCAGGATGTCCCTCACACTTGCCGCCGCGAACTTGAAGTTCAGGGGGTCGCGCGATGCCGGATTGAGAATCGGATCGGGCGACATGCGCCGCGCCTTGTCGCGCATGTCTGCGATGCGCGAGCGCGGCCGGGCGGCGTCGATCCGTTCGCGGATCGTGCGGTCCAGAGCGGCGACCCTGGCAGCAATCTGGCGGTTGGCCGGCTCGTACTCGCTGGCGCGCCGAAACTCGCGCAAGGCCGCGTCGAGATCGCCTCGTGACTCGAACTCCTTGCCGGCGGCGGCGTGGATCAGCGCCGCCTCCAGCATCGCGCGCTCGAGCGCGATGCGATACTCGGGCTTGTCCGGATCGTCCTGCACGGCCTGGCGGTAGTGCCCGACGGCGGCATCCCAGTCGCGACGTTGCGCGGCGTCGAAGCCTCTCCGATAGGACATCGCCGCGGCGCAGCCGCTGAGGGCCGCGGCAACCAGCGCCAGGGCGACCAGCTTGGACAACCTTGTGATCACGAGTATCAGTCTCCGTTACGATCCCGACAGGCGCAGCGTCTGCCGCCCGCGGCCGTCGATGTATGCCATCACGATGGACTCTACCCCGATGCGCTCGATCCGGTAACGCCCTTCGATGGTGTCGCCTTCCCTCCCATAAAAGACGTTCCGGCCGTCGCTGAGGACGGCGAGCTTCAGACGCGACGGCGCCTGCTCGACCACGCCGATGAACTTGAGGGCCATCGGAGGCGGCGGTGGCGGGCCCACGGGCCCGGGTGTACCTACCGGCGTCGCTGGGCCGCCCACACCGGCGTTGGGCCCCGCGGCGATGGACGGCCCGGGCACAGGCGCCGCTGCGCGGAAGCGAAACGGGTTGCGGCTGCCGGCCTGCGGCTCGGGCCGCACGCGCGTCAACGCGTCCAGACCCACGACATCGACTACGACGGCCTGGCGTTCCCGCGACGCGGCGGGCGTGCGCACGGCCGCCGCCGTCGTGGCGCTGACCGGATCGCCGTCCCGGTTGTAGACGACCACCACCAGCAGGAGGGCCACAAGCGCCGCCAGCATTCCGAGCTGCCGGCGCGTCTCAGGCGCCATCTGGCGCTCCGGCGTAGTAGGTCGCCAACTGCACGGCCACCGACAGCGGCGCTCCCGGACGCGCGCCCTCGCTGAGCGACACGTCTTCGATGACGAGGAACTCGGGCGAGGTCTCGAGCGCGTGGACGAATGCGCGGATGTCGCGATACTCGCCGCTGAGCGCCATGCCGATCTTCAGCTTGTGCAGGCGGCCGCGATGGCCCGTGTCGCGATCGTAGCTGCGACGCTCCACGACCAGACCGTGGTGATCGGCCAGGCTCGCCAGCTTCGCGTAGCTCATGCGGCGCGCCCCTTCGACGTTGGACGGCAAGGTGTCGCGATAGAAACGCCGCAGGTCGGCGTCGGCCTGTTCGGCGCGCCCCAGTGAGGTGCGTGTTGTCTTCTCGTCGCGCTCGGCCGCCTGCACCTGCGTGCGGGCCACGGTCGCGCGGCGCTCGGAGGCGCGGACTTTCAGCGACAGCGGATAGACGACCAGCGCGTACACACCAAGGTTGACCAGCGCCGCAATCCCCAGGGGAAGCAGCACGCGCCGGCGTTCGACCAGGACCCGGGCGACCAGAGCGCGCGCGGTCATCGGATCGCTCCTGCCGCCGACGAGGTCGGCCCAGGCATTGCGAGGTAGAAGCCCTCGGCTGTGGCCTTGATCGTGCCGTCGTCGGTCTCGCGTTCCTGCCGGACGAGGAGATCGTCGAACCGGCCGGTCGCCTCGAGCGCGCTCAGGAACGTGTCGATCGCCTCGACGCTCTCGCCTTCGACGGCAACGGCGAGGACGAAGCGCCCGTCGACGCCAACCCGAGGCGTGATCGAGGCGATGCGCACGTCGGGCGGCAGGGTGGTCTCGAGCCAGTTGAACAGCGCCGTCCACGAGAACGTCCGACCGTCGATGACCGCGTTGGCTTCGCGCACGGCGGCGGCCACGGCGGTCAGGCGCTCGCCGTCAAGGCCGGATCGTGCCTGCGCGGTCTGCTGGCGCAGCGTCCGCGCGCGCGCATCGGCCGCAGCGGTCTCGGCACCCAGGGCCCGATCCCTGCGCGTCAGCGACACCAACTGCCAGACGTTGACGAAGGTCGCCGCGACCACCAACAGGGCCACCGCGACGATGGCGGCCTGCACGGCGCGCTCGTTGTAGAAGGGCCGCGTCGCAAGATTGGTACGCAGGCTCATGCCGCCGGCTCTCTCACGAGAATCCCGACGAGCGGCGCCAGGTGGTCCAGCAAGTCCGCCGAGACCCCGATGCGATCGGTCAGCGTCGCGACTGAACGCAGGTCCAGCGCCTCGACGCGCGCCCCCAGGCGCTCTTCGAGCGACCGGCGCATGCCCTCGGCCCCGGAGGCGCCGTCGGGCCCGTTGGTCGCACCGGCCACCAGCACGCGCCCGAAGCCGCGACCCGACAGTCGATCCTCGTAGTACATCGCGGTCTGGTGGACCAGATCGGCCAGGCTCTCGTCTCCGTCCGGGCCGCGGTGCCGATAGAAGATAAGCGTCCCCTCGCGAACGATCGCGATGGTGACGTAGTCGGCGGCCAGATGCACGAGCAACCAGTCGCCGCCACCTCCCGACGAGGCCAACTGCAGATTCACCAGGTTGAAGGTGGCCAGATCGACAAGGCCCGCGTGCACGCCGGCCGCGATGCAGACGCGTTCGTACTCGGCGACCAGATCCCGCTTGGCGGCAGCCACCACGAACTCTCGTCCGCCTCCATCGACCGGCACGCCGTCGCTGTAGCTCAGCTGCGTATCGTCAGTCTTGAACGGCAGGCTCTTGCGGACGTTCCACCGCAGCATTGCGTCGAGGTCGGCCGCCCTGGCCGGCACCTGGTCGAAGCGCACGAGGGAGACCTTGGCGACCGCATCGGGCACTACCAGCGCCACGCGGCGCGCTCCGCCAACGCGCGCCAGCACGCGGCCCAGGGCCGCGGTCACCACAGCCGGATCCAGGATATTCGAGGCGGCCAGCGCGGGCCCCACGACGCCCTCGGGCAACGGCTCGACGGCGTGCGCGTCAATGGAGGGCGGCGTGCCCCCACCCAGCCTCAGCGCAGAAACGTGCCGGGCGGCGATCTCGACAGCCACGGTCGGCCGTGGCGGCGTGAAGAGGCGGCTCAGGACACTCATTCGACGAAGGTCACCTTGTTGATCTCGCGCAATGTCGTTTTGCCCAGCAGCACCTGCTCGACCGCCGAGTCGCGGAGGAAGCGCATGCCTTCCTCGCGCGCGGCCTTCTTGATCTCCGAGGTCGGGCGCCGGTCGAGAATGAGGTCGCGGATGGGATCGGACAGATCGAGCAGTTCACAGATCGCCGTCCGGCCCTTGTAGCCTGTGCCACCGCACTCGATGCACCCGGCGCCCTCGTAGAACCGCGCCGTGCCCGCCAGCGCCGGGTCCATCCCCGACTCCTGCAACATCTCGGCCGTGACCGTGGCCGGCCGCTTGCAGTGCGTGCAGATCAACCGCACCAGCCGCTGCGCCAGCACGCAGTTGAGTGCCGAGATGAACTGGTAGGGTTCGACGCCCATGTTGAGGAAGCGCCCCAGCACGTCGATGACGTTGTTGGCGTGCACCGTCGTGAAGACCAGGTGGCCGGTGAGCGCGGACTGAATCGCGATCTGCGCGGTCTCCGGATCCCGGATCTCGCCCACCATGATCTTGTCCGGGTCGTGACGGAGGATCGATCGCAGGCCGCGCGCGAAGGTCAGCCCCTTCTTCTCGTTGATCGGGATCTGCGTGATCCCGCGCAGCTGGTACTCGACCGGGTCTTCGATGGTGACGATCTTGTCCTCGATCGACTTGATCTCCGACAGCGCCGCGTAGAGCGTCGTCGTCTTGCCGCTGCCGGTCGGGCCGGTGACCAGCACCATGCCGTACGGCTCGGTGATGTACTTGCGGAAACGGCGCAATTCGACTTCCGGGAACCCGAGGATGTCGAGCCGCAGCTCGGTGAACTGCTCGCTGATCGATTCCTTGTCGAGGATGCGGATCACGGCGTCTTCGCCGTGCACGCTCGGCATGATCGACACGCGGAAGTCGATGGTCTTGCCCGGCACGCGCAGCTTGAAGCGACCGTCCTGCGGCACGCGCTTCTCGGCGATGTCGAGCTCGGCCATGACCTTGATGCGCGAGATGATCGGCGAGTGGAACTGCTTGGCCAGCGGCCGCATCGCCGGCTGGAGCACGCCGTCGATCCGGTACTTCACGTGCACGCCGTCCTCCTGCGTCTCGATGTGGATGTCGCTGGCGCGGCGCTGCAGCGCCGTGTAGATGGTCGAGTCCACGAGGCGAATGATGGGTGAGATGTCGCTGGTGAGCCGTTCGACGGTGAGACTGTCTTCCCCGTTCTCGTCGTCCTTGAGCAGCTGGAGCTCGAAGCCCTCGGTGGCGTCGTCCAGCACGCGCTGCGAGCTCTCGCTCTTCTTCAGCATCCCCCGGATGGCCGACGGCGTGCCGACGGTGACTTTCACCGGCGTGCCGAGCAACGCCGACAGCTCGTCGATCATCGGCAGGTCGCGCGGGTCCGAGACGACGATGACCAGCGCCTTGCCATCGCGACGGCACGGGACAAAGCCGTAGCGCAGCATCAGGTCGGCCGGAATCGCGCGGAACAGCTCGCCGTCGATGTGGAACTGGTCCATGTCCACGAACTCGAGGCGATACCTCTCCGCCAGGCGGCGGGCTTCGGCCGTTTCGGCCGCGTGATCGACGAGCCCGGTCGAGGCCTCCTGCACCAGTGCCTGGGCGGCGCGCTCCGCTTCTGATCGAGTCTGCATCAATGCACCACCGACGAGAGCTGAAACAACGGCAGGTACAAGGCGAGCAACAGGCCCGCGATGACGATGCCGAGCACGATGAGCAGCACCGGCTCGACCAGCGTCACGAAACGTTCGAGGTTGGTCTCGAGCTCTTCGTCGTAGAAGTCGGCGACGCTGTTGAGCATGTCCTGCAACGCGCCGGTGGCCTCGCCCACCTCGGTCATCTTCACCGCGACGTCGGGAAACACGCCGCGGCCGCGCATGGTGGCGGCCAGGCTCTGTCCTTCGCGCACCGACTGGCCAACCGTATCGAGCTCGCGCGCGATGAAGCGGTTGCTCACGGATCGCGCCGCCACATCCAGCGCCTGCACCAGCGGGATGCCGCCGCTCAGCAGCGTCGCCAGCGTGCGCGCCATCTGCGAGGTCGCGAACTTGCGGGCGATGTCACCGACCCACGGCAGCGACAGCATCGCACGGTCTATGCGGACGCGCTGGCCGGGTTGCCGGAACCACGTCATCCCTGCCCACACGAGCCCGGCCGCGCCCGCCAGCAGCCCCAGCCAGTAGGTGCGGGCGAAGTTGGACACCGACAGAATCGCCAGCGTGAGGGCCGGCAACTCCGAGCCGAAGCTCGCATAGAAGTCGGAAAACGCCGGGACCAGCCGGAACACGATGATCCCCACCACTGCGACCGCCAGGGCCACCAGGATCAGCGGGTACATCAGCGCCGAGATCGTCTTGCGGCGGATGCTGGCAACCAGCCGCGCATACGTGACGTAACGGCGCAGGACGACCTCGAGATTGCCGCTGCGCTCGCCGGCCATCAGCGAGGCGACGTACACGCGAGGCACCAACGTGCCGAACTCGTCAAACGCGTCCGAGATCTGCGCTCCGGCCTTCACCCGTTCGTACACGGTGTCGATGACGGGCTTGAAGACGGGATCGACCAGACTGCCCCGCAGCAGGTCCAGCGACTGGACCAGCGGCATGCCCGCCTTGAGCAACGTGGCCAGTTCCTGGTTGAACTCGAGAAAGTCGCGCGGGCGAATGCTGCGGCGGCGTCCAAAGGTCGGCCCAAGACCGCCCAGCAGGCCGCTGGGTCGCAGCGACAGGACAAGCAGACCCTTGTCATCGAGGTCGCGGCGCAGGTGCGCCTCGCTCTCGGCGGCATAGACGGCCTCGACGATCTGGCCCCCCGGCGTGCCGAGCTTACAGCGGAATTCCATCGCAAGCGCTTGTCACGCAAGGCATTGGCGGCACGTGTCAGGTGGTCACAGACTGGCCGGATTATAGCAGGCTTACTCGGGCCGCTCGCCTGTCGGCCGCCCCGGCGCGCCCCGGCGCGGGCCGGGGCGCCCCACCGCAACCAGCACAGCCTCAGGGATTGGACGTCGCAGGACCGACCGCGGGCGGGGCGGATGCCTCGCGCCCTTTCACCTCAAGGCTTTATGACACGGGCTCGACAAAGGCGTGAAACACGCGCACGCCGAGCTCGCGGGGATCGCGACTGTTGGCGCCGGGCACCAGCGCCGGCACCCACGTCTTGTCAACCTCGAGCGTGACGTCCACCATGTCGGCCGAGCCGAGCTGGGCCGCGGTGACGCGTGTCTTGTGCAGCAGTTCTTGCCGCGGCGTGATCGCGATGGTGTCCACCAGTGCGCCGTTGACCTTGACCGTCACACTCTGCGGCTCCGCATAGGACGCCGGGTTGTCGGCGTGCAGGTAGAAGATGATGTCCTTTTTGGGATTCCGGAACGACAGCGTGGCGAGCTTCCTGGACCATTGCCACTCGACGGTCGTGTTGTCGGAGGCGACCTCGGCCGGATGCCAGCCGTCCTTGAAGAGCAGGAACACGTTCTCCGAATGCGGCAACAACGTCAGCGTCGCGACCTTGTACGAGAGCTGGCCGGCATCCTCGCCCGCCAAGGGCAAACGCCGCTGGTCACGCGGCGAGTACAAGCCAATGCGCACCTGGGCATCGCCGATGTACGGGAACACGGGGAGGAAGACCGTTCGCGTGTACTCGATCACTTGACCGGGCCTCCATCGGGTCGTCGGCACCGACGGATCGTGATCGTCGGTCCACATCCGCTCTTCGTCGCCGTCGAGGAAGTGGACAAACACCCGGTAGTCCTGGTCGAAGGCCGGGGCATTGGCGGCCACCTGGAACCTGTAGGTGACCTCGATCGGGCTGCCCAGCGCGGCGCGTGGCCTCGCGAAGGTCACCGTGGCCGTCGCCACCGGCGGGCCCGGGGCCTCGCTGCGGCTGCAGGTCGATACCAGCGCGCTCAGGACCAGCGCAAACAAGAGCCGCGTTATCAGTTGAGACATCGTGTGGAATACCACTGCGTGTGGAAGATCACCCGCAACGTGCGAGCGGACCGCATGATACCGCCGTTGTCGGCCGTGGGGCAATATGGTACAGTCCCGCCCGATCGCGTGCTCGCCACGCGCGCGCTGCCCCTTCAATGGCCGTCTCGACTGCGCCCAACACAGCGACCGACCGTGACCTCGCCTCGGTGGGCGAGGCGCGCGCGCTTGCGCGTCGCGCCAAAGCCGCGCAGGCCCTGCTCGGCGAGCTTTCGCAAATTCAGACCGACGCCATCGTGGACCAGATGGCCGCAGCCGTGCGCCCGCACGCCGAGGCGCTGGCGCGCCTGGCCGTCGAAGAGACCGGCTACGGCGTCGTCGCCGACAAGATCCAGAAGAACCTGTTCGCCAGCGACCGCGTGCACGCGTTCATCAAGCCGATGAAGACCGTCGGCGTCGTCGCGCGCCTGGAAGACAAGCGCGTCGTCGAAATCGCCGAGCCGTTTGGGGTCGTGGCGGCGATCGTGCCGTCGACCAATCCCACCTCGACAGCGATCTACAAGATCCTGATCGCCCTCAAGGCGCGCTGCGCCATCGTTGTCAGCCCACACCCGTCGGCCGCGCGGTGCATCACGCGCGTGGCCGAGATCATGGCCGCGGCGGCCTCGCGTGCCGGAGCGCCGGATGGCTCGATCGGTTGGCTGACGACGGTGACACTGGAAGGCACACAGGAACTGATGAAGCAGCGTGAGGTCTCGGTGATCCTCGCAACGGGAGGGATGGGGCTGGTGCGGGCGGCCTACAGCTCCGGCAAGCCCGCCTATGGCGTCGGACCGGGTAACGCCCCGTGTTACATCGAGGCGTCGGCCGATCTGGCCAAGGCAGCCCAGGACATCATTCTGGGCAAGACTTTCGACAACGGCGTCTTGTGTTCCTCACCGAACTCCGTGGTCGTCGACGAGTCGGTCGCTGAGGAAGTGATCCGCCAATTCCAGGCCCATGGCGGGTACTTCCTGTCGCCAGCGGAAGCCGACCTGCTGGCCAAGGCCCTGGTGACGCCGCAGCGCCTGACGAACCCGGCGCTGGTCGGCAAATCGGCGCTGGTCATCGCCGAGAAAGTCGGCATCCGCGTGCCTCCCGGCACCCGCGCGCTTATCGCGCGGTTGCAGGGGGTGGGCCGCGACTACCCATTGTCGATCGAGAAGCTGTGTCCGGTGCTGTCCTTCTACGTCGTGAAGGACTGGCGCGAGGGCTGCGAGCGCTGCAAGCAGATTCTGGCTTACGGCGGCATGGGCCACACCATGTCGATCCACTCACGCGACGAGGCGGTCATCCTGGAGTTTGGACTGCACAAGCCCGCGTACCGCATCTGCGTGAACACACCGACGACGCACGGATCCATCGGGCTGACGACGGGGCTCGACCCGGCGATGACGCTGGGCTGCGGGGGCTTTGGCGGCAACATCACGTCGGACAACATCTCGCCGCGACACCTGCTCAACATCAAACGGCTGGCCTACGAGCTCCGGCCGGCCACGGCCACTTCGCCCGCCGCCGGTGCCGCCGCCCCGCCGACGCCGGCCACCGGAATCGGCACCGGGGCGCTCGGCGCCCGCATCGACCAGTATCTGAAGACCCGGGGTTTTGGGCCCGCCGGCCGGCCTGCCCCGGCCGCGCCCCCGCACGCGACGCCCAAGTCGTCGACGCCGCCGACGCCCCCAGTTGAGACGCCGGCCGCCTTCGTGTGCGAAGACGACGTCCGGCAGGCGATCCGGGGGGGCCAGACGCTGGTGATCTCCGACAAGACCATCGTGACGCCGTCTGCCCGCGATCTGGGCGAGGAGCAGGGGGTGTTCCGCCACGCGGGCACCACGGGCGCCGTCAGGTAGGCCCTTCTGCTTCTTACTGATGGTGCAGGACTTACAGACTTGACTGAATTTAGAGTCGCGTGTTAGGGTACACCGCCCGAAGAGCCGATACATCTTCGGGTTGAGCCTTTCAGACTTGTAATGCCCCACGCGGGGCCCGCGCCGCAGGCGCGAGCGTGGCGTCGGTTACGACTCTGGCCTGGTTCTTGCGGACACTTTCGCGGAGCGCCTGATGCTGAAGTTTTCCTGTCGGCCGACGCTGGCGGTCGCAAGTCTGGTTCTGGTGGCGACCGGCTGTGGGTCGGCCGCTCGCGAGCGCCGTCCGCTACCGGCGCCGGTGCCACCGGCAGCCCAGACGGCACAGGCGGCTCCGGCGCCGGACCCCGTCCAAGAGCTCATCGACCAGTCCCAGACGCACTATCAGTTGGGCCAGCGCGAGCTGGAAGTTGGCCATCTTGACGGCGCCCGGGTGGAGTTCGACCGCGCGATCGACGTCCTGCTGACCGCCCCGGGTGGCGCCCGCACCGAGCCGCGGCTGCGCGAGCAGTTCGACCGGCTGGTTGACCGCATCAGCGCCCTGGAAGTCGCCACACTGGCCGAAGGCGACGGCTTTTCGGAGAAGCCGAGCGAACCGGCGTCGATCGACGCGCTGTTCGATCTGGCCCCGGCCGTCGAGGCCTCGCCGACGCCGGCGCTGACGGCCACCGTCAAAATCGACCTCGCGCAGACCTCGCACGATATCCCCATTCCCCTCAACGCCCGGGTGCTCAGCTACGTCGAGCTGTTTCAGGGCCGGCTCCGCAACTTCATCCAGGACGGTCTCGACCGCGGCAGCGACTACCTCCCGATGATCCAGAGTGTCTTTCGTGCCGAGGGCCTGCCGCTCGATCTGGCCTACGTGCCGCTGATCGAAAGCGCGTTCAAGACCAACGCCCTGTCGCGCGCCAGCGCCAGGGGTGTCTGGCAGTTCATGCGCCCGACGGCCAGGGAGAACGGCCTGAAGCACGACTGGTACGTCGACGAGCGCTCGGACCCGCACAAAGCCACGCGTGCCGCGGCGAAGTACCTCAAGACGCTGGGGCGCATGTTCGACGGAGACTGGCACCTGGCGCTGGCCTCGTACAACGGCGGGCCGGGCCGCGTGCAGCGCGCGATGAAGCGCTATGGCCGCGATGACTTCTGGTCGCTGTCGTCCAATCCGCGCTGGCTGCCGCGCGAAACGCGCGAGTACGTGCCGATGATTCTGGCGGCCGTCATCATCGCGCGGAATCCCGCGCAATACGGCTTCACCGTGCCTGGATCGGCGGCGACCACGACCGCGGAACAGGTCACCGTGTCGGGCCCCGTAGACTTGCGCCGGGTGGCCGAGTGGACCGCCACCCCCGTTGACGTCATCCAGCAGCTCAACCCCGAATTGCGTCGGTGGACCACGCCCGTACGCGCCCAGGCCTACGAGCTGAAGGTGCCGCAAGGAAGCGCAGAGACGCTGCGCGCACGGCTCGCCGATGCCGACGCGGCCGAGCGAGGCGCCCTGAACTGGCACACGGTCCGGCCAGGGGAGAGCATCGCGACCATCGCACGCAAGCTGCGCGTCAACCGCGGGGACCTGGCCGAGGCGAACTATCTGTCGGTGCGCTCGCGCGTTCGCCCGGGCCAGAAGCTGATCATTCCGCGCGCCCCCGCCGTCCTGATGGCTTCGCAGCCAGACCGGCCAAGCCCCGCGGCAGAGGCCCGTCCGGAGGTGGAACGCGCGACGCTGGTGACCAAGGCGCCTGGCGCCGAGTCGTCGAGCCGGAGCCGCCAGGTGTATCGCGTCAGGCACGGCGACACGCTCTCGTCGATTGCCCGCCTGTTCGAGACCAGCGTCTCGGCGATCAAGCAGTGGAACCGGCTGCGCTCGAGCCGCATCAGCCCGGGGCAACGCCTCACGGTCTACAGCGCCTCCCACCAGTAGACCCGTCGCAGTTCCTGCACTCCCCCTGGTCGCTCGTTGTGGAGTTTTCTCCACATGAGGATGCCGTCTCGCGGAGCGGTTGACCGATCCGCCCGGAAACCTCTCGTCTTCCCGTGCTGTCCCGCGACTTGCAGGGCAGCAATCCAGCCATGCTGGCCTCGCTGCGATCGGCTGCGCTGTTCGGCCTCGACGCCATCCCCGTCGACGTGGAGGTCGACGTCACGTTTGGCCTGCCCGCACTCGTGCTGGTCGGCTTGCCCGATGCCAGTGTCCGCGAGAGTCGGGACCGCGTGCGTTCGGCCATCAGAAATTCCGGCTACGAATTCCCTCTGCAGCGCGTGACGGTGAACCTCGCACCGGCCGACATCCGCAAAGCCGGCACCGCATTTGACCTGCCGATCGCGCTTGGCGTCCTGGCCGCCACCGGCGTCGTCAGGACGCCGACGATCGCCGACACGTTGATCGTCGGCGAACTTTCCCTCGACGGATCGATGCTGCCGACGCGAGGCGCGCTATCGGTCGCAGCGCTGGCACGTCGTCGCGGCTTCAGGCGTCTGGTGCTGCCTGCGGCCAACGCCGCCGAAGCCTCCGTGGTCAGCGGCCTGACGCTGCTGGCCGCCGACTCGCTCAGCGAGGCGGTGGAGATTCTGAACGACCCGACTCGCGCGCGGCCGCGACCCCCGCAGCCTTTGCCCCCGACCTTGGCCGACGAACCCGACCTGAGCGAGGTGCACGGCCAGCATCTGGCGCGGCGGGCGCTCGAGATAGCAGCCGCCGGCGGCCACCACATGCTGATGGTCGGGCCACCAGGTGCAGGTAAGACGATGCTGGCACGCCGCCTGCCGGGCCTGCTGCCACCGCTGGCGTTTGACGAGGCGTTGGAAGTGACGATGGTGCACTCGGTGGCTGGCTTGCTGCCACCCAATTCGGGCCTGCTGGCGCACCGGCCGTTTCGTGCCCCACATCACACCATCTCCGACACGGCGCTGGTGGGTGGCGGAAGCGTCCCGCGGCCGGGTGAGATCAGTCTGGCGCACCACGGCGTGCTCTTCCTCGACGAAGCGCCCGAGTTCAACCGTCGCGCGCTCGAGGTGCTCCGCCAACCCCTCGAGCAGGGCACCATCGTGGTCGCCCGCGCCGTGCGCACCGCGGTCTTCCCGGCGCGCTTCGCGCTGGTGGCGGCCATGAATCCCTGCCCGTGCGGGTTCTTCGGTGATCCGCGACGCGCCTGTACGTGCACACCGCCCCAGGTGCAGCGGTACGCCGGCCGGCTGTCGGGCCCGTTGCGCGATCGGATCGACCTCATCGTGCCGTTGTCTGCGCTGCCGGCGGCAACGCTCCACGCCGCCGAGCCGGGCGAAAGTTCCGCGCAAGTTCGGGCCCGGGTGCTCGCGGCCAGGAACCTGCAGATGGCGCGCAACGGCAGTCGGCTCAACGCCCAGCTCGACGGTCCACACTTGCTGCGCGATGGGCGGATTCGCCCCGGCGCGCGCACGACCCTGCTGCAGGCCGTCGAGCGACTGGGCTTGTCGGCTCGGGCGTACTACCGCGTGCTGCGCGTCGCGCGCACGATCGCGGACCTGGCCGGAGAGCACGCCGTCGAGGTGCCTCACGTCGCCGAGGCTCTCCAGTTCAGGAGTGAGGTCGCCTCGTGAACGTTTTCCCAGGCTTCGCTTTACCTTCACTCTCTACCGACCTGGGGAGTTCCGGTCGACAGATCCTCTGTGGTAGAGTCGGGGTTCCGCGTGACCCGTTCCCGTCGCTTCACGATCGTGATCGCCGACCGTCGCACTGGCGCGTACCGCCGGTTCGGCCTGCGGCCGATGCCCGCGCTTGCGGCAGTGGCGTTGGTGTTCCTGGTGCCGGTTCTGGTCGGCATGGGCCTGAAGTGGAGCGCGCGCGCCGAGATTGACTCGCTGCAGTCCGCCGCGTTGCGGCTGGACATCGAGAATCGTAATTTTCGGGCGGCGACCGGCGAACTGACGACGCAGCTCCAGTCGTTGCAGGCCGTTGTCGGCGAGCTGGGCGCCAAGGCCGCCGTGGACAGCGACACCGCACGCGCCATGGATCGG
>JAENWD010000093.1 GCA_016650245.1 Vicinamibacteria bacterium | reverse complement strand
CGGAAGAAGCGGTTCAGGTCGAACGGGCGCCTGGGCGCCGGACCGAGGAACTGCTCCCAGTTGACCGTCGCGGGGCCGGCATCGGGCGGGATCGGGTAGAGCCACGCGCCGCTGTCGCCGTTGCGGTTGTAGGCGGCCCGCACCATCGTCACCTGGCCCAGCGCGCCGGCCTCGATCAGCTCGCGCGCTTTGATGACCTCCGGTGAGCTGACACCCTGGCTGCCCACCTGCAGGATGCGGTCCGAGCGCTTCACGGCGTCCACAATCGCCAGCCCGTCGGCGATGCTGAAGCTCATCGGCTTTTCAAGGTACACGTCCTTGCTCGCCGAGAGCGCGGCGAGCGCCATCGTTTTGTGCCAGTGGTCGGGCGTGGCGATGAAGACCGCGTCCACCGACGGGCTCGCCAGCAGGTCGCGGTAGTCCTTGTAGACGGTCGCCTTGCCGCCGGTGCGCGCGCGGGCACGGTCGATGCGTCCGGTGTACGCGTCGCAGAGCGCGACGACGTCCACACCGGGCATGCCGACAACGGCCTGCATCAGTTGGTGCGCGCGTGCGCCGCAGCCGATGAAGCCGACACGCAGCCGATCGCTGGGCGCGGCCTGGGCCGCCGCGCGGCGTCCCACGGCAGCCGTGCCGGTAGTGGCGAGCACGGTCGTCTTCATGAAGTCTCGTCGATTCATGGGATTCCTCGAAGGCTCTGGGTGAATTATCGCCGCTTCGGAGCTGGACGGTACTGTACTCGGACGTTGCTGACAACGGCGATGGGCCGGCTGGCGCCGGAAATCGTCTCCGTCGTGCCGATTCGCACGACGACCACCTTCTCGCCGAGGATGCTGACCGCGTCGACGCCTTCGGCGACCTCCACGCTGATCGGTTCGCTGCCGATAGGTGCCACCGCCCTCACGCCGGCCATGCCGGCGCCGGCCGCGATTCGATCGAGCAGGTCTGCGGCCCGGCGGAACTCGGTCCGCACGACGGCGCGAGTCAGCAGCGTCCCATCCATGGCCAGCACCCCGATCGTCGCGGTGGCGCGCGTGTACCCGCGGCCGCTGTCCGTCAACTCGGCAGAGTAGACATGGCGGTTGTGGAGGTCGAAGGTGAGGGTGGCGGGTCCTCGATGCGGTGGCAGGCGCACGATCGCGCCGGCTAACGGGTCGGTATCGGCCTGGATGCTGCAGAAGGCCCGCCGGGTCGCCACGCCCTGGCCGAGCGCGTGCGGGCAGGCAAGCGCGACGGCTTCGGTGATGGCCGGTGCCGCCGGCGGGCGCCGCCGCGTCTGAGCGTCCGCGCCGCCGACGAGTACGCCAAGCGCGAGGATCGTGAGCCAGTGCAGCGGGCTACTCCGTGACGCAGCTGAGCCCGGCTGGCGCCAGCTCGAGCGAGCCCGGCACCTGCGATCGACGCTTGATCAGATCGAGGAATTCCATGCGCGTGCGGGCGTTCTCCCGAAACGCCCCGAGCATCGCGCTGGTGACGGCAAACGAGTTCTGCTTCTCCACACCGCGCATCGACATGCACAGATGCGTGGCTTCCATCACCACGGCCACGCCCATCGGCGCGATGCGTTCCTGGATCACCTGCGCGACCTGGTGCGTCAGCCGCTCCTGCACTTGTAGGCGGCGCGCAAAGACGTCCACCAGGCGCGGAATCTTGCTGAGTCCGATCACTTTCTGCTGCGGGATGTAGGCGATGTGGCACTTGCCGAAAAACGGCAGCAAGTGATGCTCGCAGAGACTGTAGAAGTCGATGTCCTTGACGATCACCATCTCGCTGTAATCAACTGTGAACAGCGCGTTGTTGATGACTTCGTCGATGTCGGCCTCGTACCCGCTGGTCAGGAAGCGCAACGATTTCTCGACGCGCTTGGGCGTGTCGCGCAGCCCTTCCCGCAACGGGTCTTCACCTAGTTCCGCCAGCAGGCGGGCGATCAGCTCCTGCATCGGCGCATTGTATCGCATGGCTTGCTGGACGCTGGCAGCGGCGATGGTGTTTCCGGCGCAGACCAGCACCTCCCAGGCCGACGCCGACGCGCTCTTCGCAAACCGG
>JAENWD010000092.1 GCA_016650245.1 Vicinamibacteria bacterium | reverse complement strand
CCCCGATCGCGTAGAGCTTAGCCCACCGAGGGGGGCTGGGGTGCGACGGGTGTTGCGCGCGACCGGCGTCGCAAGGTAGCGTGAGCCGATGTCCGCTCGCCGCCGCTTCACGCGCATCGCACTCATTGGGATGTGCCTGTCCCTGGGCACACCCATGCGCTCGTCCACGATGGCGAGCCAGTCGTCGCCGCCCGCTTCGGTCACGGCGCTCTCGCTCGAGGTGATCGAGGGATTGTCCGAGTCGCTCGCCAACGACTTGCTCGGCCTGTCGGTCGCGGCCCGCGATCGCAATCGCCCCACCATCGAGCCGTACTTTGCCGCGCAGATGGTTGGGGCGGCCTTCCCGACCGCGCCGAGTGACCCCACGCCGGAGCACCGGTGGTTTGTCAGGCACGGATGGCCTGCCGGCACTGCGGCCAGCAGCGGCGGCGACGTCGTCGGCTCGCTGGTGGCGTTTCTCGACCATTTCGGCGAGATCGAGGACGTGCGGTTCAAGGTCAAGGACGCAGGCTTCGACCCCGGTTCGTCGGTCGCCGAAGGCACGAAGGTGCCAACGGCACTTGCCGGGTCCAGCGGACGCGCGCGCGTGGCCTTCTATGTCATCGGCCGCGACCGGGCAGGCCAGCGCGAGTGGGCGCGCGGCACACTCGAGACGCGCGTCCGACGGCCAGCGGCGGGGCCCTGGCAGTTCGAGCAGCTGACGTTTGCCGCGCTGGATTCGATGGTCGCGACCGCCGATCTGGTCTCGGAAGTTGCAATCCCGGCCGGTGTCGACGCGCGCCGGCCGGCATTCGGCGAGAGTGGCAACGACGGCTTCGCCTGGCACGGAGCGGCCGCGGCCGACTTCGACAACGACGGCTGGGTCGACCTGCTGGTGACGGGCCCGGTCGACAGCGTCCTGTACCGCAACGACAGGGCAGGCCGTTTCACGGACGCGACGCAGTCATCGGGGCTCGAGGGCCTCGACAGCGGCGTGGCCCCGCTTGCGCTGGATTTCGACAACGACGGCGACACCGATGTCTTCATCTCGGCCGTGGGCGCCCAGCGCCTGTTCGAGAACCGCCTGGTGCCCGACGGCGCCCTCCGCTTCCGTGACGTGTCCGCCGCGTCCGGCGTGGCGGTGACCGCCGTCGGATTCAGCGCCGCGGCGGCCGACGTCAACGGCGACGGCCTGCTCGACATCTACGTGGCGGCGTACAACCACTACGGCCGCGTGACTCCCGACTCGTGGTCGCGCGCCACCAACGGGACACCGAACCTGCTCTTCGTGAATCAGGGGGGCGGCCGGTTCAAGGAGCAGGCGGCCCTGTGGGGAGTGGACGACCGGCGCTGGAGCTATGCCGCCGTGTTTGCCGACATCACCGGCGACGGGCGCCCCGATCTTTACGTCGCCAACGACTTCGGCGAGAAGGCGCTCTATATCAACAACGGCACCCGCTTCGAGGATCAGGCCGCCGGACGGGGCGTTGTCGATCCAGGCAATGGCATGGGCGCCGACTTCGGCGACTACGACAACGACGGACGCCTCGACCTGGTGGTCACCAACATGTCGTCCACGGCGGGCAACCGGATTCTCGGGCGGTTGTTTCCATCGGCGGGCCCCGGCGACAATGTCCTGAAGAAGCTGGCCGCCGGCAACAGCATCTTCCACAACAACGGCGACGGGACGTTTCGCGAGGTCACCGCGCAGGTCGGCGGGCTGTCTGCAGGATGGGCCTGGGGCGGCGGCCTGATCGACCTCGACAACGACGGCTGGCAGGACCTTTATTTTCCCAACGGCTTCATCTCGGGCAAGTCGATGAAGGACACGTGAAGCCAGTTCTGGCGTCAGGTCGTGACGCATGAACAGCGGTCGGCAACAGGTGCACTGAGGAACGATCAGAACGCGCTCATCTTCGAAAAAGGGTTCTCCTTCAGCGGCTACGAGCGCGACGGCGTCTACCTGAACGCCGGCGGCGAGCGGTTCATCGACGTCGCCGGAGTGAGCGGTCTCGACTCGCTGTCCGATGGTCGAGCCTCCGTCTTCGCCGACTTCGACAACGACGGCGACCAGGACATCTTCGTGACGACGATCCAGGGACGCACGAACCTGCTCTTTCGAAACAACGTCGGGCAGGACGCACCGTGGATTCGTGTCGAGGTCGTCGGCGACGCGACGACTGGTCGCGACGCGTTCGGCGCGGTCGTGCGCGTGCGGACTGCCGCAGGTACGATGACTCGGCTCAAGTCGGGCGGCAGCGGGTTCATCTCCCAGCACGACCCGCGGTTGCTGGTCGCCCTCGGTCCCGCGCAGATCGTCGAGACCGTCGAGGTCACCTGGCCTGGCGGGAGCGTCGAGTCCTTCGTCGGCCGGGCCGGGCCTGGATCGACGATCATCCTTCGCAAAGGGCACGGGCGATTCGAGTCCCATGCGGTGGAGTCCAGCCGCCTGCCCGATCCTATCCCGCCGTCCGAGCTGGCCGCCCGCGGGCTGCACCTGTCGATCGGCAAGCCGATGCCGGAGCTGACGGCTGCCACGGCACAGGGCGCGGCGCGCTCGCTGGCGTCCTACTTGCGCCCGGGTCGGCGGTTGCTGGTGAACGTGTGGGCAACATGGTGCGGTCCGTGCGCGAAAGAGATGCCGGAACTGCAGCGGCTGGCAGCGAGTCTGGCTGCCAACGGCGTGGACCTGGTCGGTCTCGGGGTCGATACCGAACCTCGCGACATTCCAGGCTACCTCGGCCGCCTGGGTGTGACCTACCCCGTGATGGCCGGCGGCGCGTCGGCGATCGAGCGGATCTATGCGACCGACGAGATCGTCGTGCCGATGTCATTTCTCCTCGACGACCAGGGTGTCGTGCGGGAGATTCTGTCCGGCTGGTCGGCGGAGACGCAGCAGCGGTTTGCCCAGCTCGCAGGCGACCTCGGCCAATGATCGCCTGTCGAGTGGTCGGGGCAGCGGCGCTGACGTTTCTCGGCGTGGGTGCCGCAGCAGGGGAGGCACCCGCGGTCGGCCCCCCGCGTGCCATACGCTGGACTGCCCAGGTCGTCGGGCCTGTCGAGGCCGGCGAGGTGTTCGTTGTCGAGTTACGCGCCACGCCCACGCGTGGCTGGCGGTTCTACGGGCAGCACCAGCCTGGCGTTGGCCCCACGCCGCTTTCCATCGCGGCCGCTTCGTCCGGGCTCAGCCTTGCCGGCGATGTGAAGGCGGACCCCGCGCCCGAAGAAAGATACGACAAGGTCTGGGCGGCCACCGTGCGGCTACACACGCGGGAGACGGTGTTTCGCGTGCCCCTTCGTGCGCAGGCTGCCGCCGGCGGCGCGACCTCGGTTCAGCTGCGCGTGCGCTGGCAGGCCTGCAGCGATGAGATCTGCCTCAGACCTCTCGAGACCCTCGTGACGACCGGGGCGGACGTGCGGTGAGGCGGCGGTTGCCTCCTGGCCGCCACGACGTGCAACCGCAACACCGCGAGCTTCGGGTCTAGCCAATTATCGCGGGCAGGCTGGCAGCGGCGATGGCCTGGCCGTGCCGCTTGTCGGTCTCGTCTGGCACGTGGAACGCGATGCGCTCGGCCAGTTCGGGGAACTCGACCCGCAACACCTCGCGAGCGCCGTTGACGATGTCGTCGCCGCCGGAGCCGGAGGTCACGCGACCCAGCACGATCACGTGCTGCAGGTCGTAGAAGTCCGCGAAGTGCGCGACGCCGTACCCAAGATACGTCCCGAGGGTCTGGTAGATCCGGCGGGCCCGCTCGTCGCCGCTGGCCATCAGCGCCTGGACGACCTTCAGCGTCTCTGGCAGCGGCATCTCGGCTGGCGCCTCGATGCCCGCAGACGGCAGGAGTCGACCGACTGCCTGCTGCGAGAAATATTGCGACCCGACCCCGTAGTCGCCGGACCACTCATCGACGGCGGCAGCGGGATTGAAGTCCACCGGTACGAACGCAAGTTCGTTCAGCCACGACGTGATGTTGCCGTCGGGCGTCACATAGCCGGCGGCCGTGCTCGTTCCCAGCGCGATGCCGAGAACGGCGTTGCTGGCAAGCGACATCGACCCGGCCAGCGCCGTCACCTCGCCGTCGTTGACGACCTCGAAGGGGACGTCGCCCCAGGCCCTGCGGACTTCGAGAAACAGGTCCTTCACGCGGGCGTCGAACAGCGCCTGCGGCACGCCTCGGAACAGCGATCCCGCCTTGACCCGGTTGTTGACGTAGACGCCGGCGGCGCTGCCCCCGATGGCATCGACGCGCGGCAGGTGCGCGGCGGCCTTCGTCAGGGAGTCCATGATGCCGTCGATGTGGTACTGCGGATCAGGCTTGTGGTACGGGTCCCACACGGTCTCTTCGCTGAAGACGACGCGCCCGTCGATCACAGCGGAGACTTTTCGGTCGCTGCCGCCGAGATCGAAGCCGATGCGACAGCCCTCCAGGTGCCGCCCCAGCGGCCTGGTGGTGGAATGCGCAGCCGGCAGATCGCGGGTCCGCACCACCTCGATCGGATGATCGAACATCCGCAGGCCCACCAGCTCGGCGTCGAACCGTCCCGCGTCGGTATCGCGATAGTGGCTCACCAGATGATCCGCGAGCGACTCAGGGCCGTCGATGAAGATCCGCCAGCCGCCGCGCGACCACAGGATGAACTTCACGAACCGCTCGAGATACGTCCGATTGGCCGCTGCCTGTGGATGCGACTCGGCCAGCACAGTCACGTCGAACCGGAACACGGAGCCGTCAGCCTGTTCCAGCGCCAGCCCGACCGGCACGGCGTCGGGCGTCGCGCCCGCCAGCGCACGGAAGGCGCGCGTGGCCAGGATGGCGGGGCGGAAGGACGGATCGAGAACCGGAGTCACTCGCGGCGCGACCAGCGGCAGACCGTTGTTCGTGTCCATAGACCAAGGGGTACGTAGGCCCGACCTTCAGTTCGGGCACCGAACGCGCGATCTTAGCATCGCACTCGAGCCTTGCGGTGCGGCCGACCGGGCAGGTAACGTTGAGGCATGTCCAACCCTTTTCGCGTGCTTGTAGCCGGCTGCGGCAACATGGGCGCCAGCCATGCCCGTGCGTACCACAAGATGCCCGAGTTCGAGATCGTTGGCCTGGTCAGTCGAGGCCCTGCCAGCCGCGCCGCGCTCAACGAAGAACTCGGTGGCCTGCCCGAGTTCAGCGACTACTACGAGGCGCTGCGGGCCACCAAACCTGACGTCGCGAGCATCAACACGTATCCCGAGACGCACGGGCCCTACGCGCGCGCGGCCCTGGAGGCCGGCTGCCACGTCTTCTGCGAGAAGCCGCTGGCCGAAACGGTCGAGGAGGCGCAGTCCATCGTCGACGCCGCCCGGCGGCACAAGCGCAAGCTCGTGATCGGCTACATCCTGCGCGTCCATCCAGCGTGGATCCGCTTCATCGAGCTCGCCCGCACGCTGGGCAAGCCCCTGGTGATGCGGATGAACCTGAACCAGCAGAGCCACGGCCCGACGTGGACGACGCACCGCACCTTGATGAACTCGATGAGCCCGATCGTGGACTGCGGCGTGCACTACGTGGACGTCATGTGCCAGATGACCGGCGCAAAGCCGGTGCGAGTGAGTGCGATCGGCGCGCGCCTGAGCGACGATCTCAAGCCCGGGATGTACAACTACGGACAGCTCCAGGTGACCTTTGACGATGGGTCGGTGGGCTGGTACGAAGCCGGCTGGGGCCCGATGATGAGCGAGGTGGCCTTCTTCGTGAAAGACGTGGTCGGCCCGAAAGGGTGCGTGTCGATCGTCAGCGATCCCAACGACACCGTGGCCGTCCCCTCCGACGACATCGACAGCCACACGAAGACCAACTGCATCCGCCTGCACCACAGCGCGCTCGACAGCTGCAATGAATTTGTCAGGCCAGACGAGTTCATCAACACCGAGGACGAACCCGATCATCAGGGGCTGTGCGATCGCGAGCAGGCGTTCTTCCTGCGCGCCATCCAGCAGGATCTCGACCTGTCCGATCACATGTACGACGCCGTCAACAGCCTGCGCATCGTGCTGGCGGCCGACGAAAGCGTGCGGACGGGGCAGGTCGTGGCGCTCTGAGAATTGCTGCTTGCAGATTGAGGATTACGCGGATTTCGGGGATGTCGCCTCAAAATTCAGCGCGACGCCGTTGATGCAGTACCGCAATCCGGTCGGCGGCGGGCCATCGTCGAAGACGTGTCCCAGGTGACCGCCGCAACGGCTGCAGTGCACCTCGGTGCGCGTCATGCCGTAGTTGCGGTCCACCGTCGATCCGATGGCGCCGTCGAGCGGCGCGAAGAAGCTCGGCCAGCCCGTGCGGCTGTCGAACTTCCGATCGGCGACAAACAGCGGCTGCCCGCACCCCGCACAGGTGAAGGTGCCCGTCCGGTGCTCGTGCAACAGCGCGCATGATCCGCGCTGCTCGGTCGCGTGCTCGCGCAAAACGGCGTACT